>NZ_CP179214.1:4001156-4338016 GCF_051201695.1 Tenacibaculum sp. nBUS_03
TGATATCTCTAACTTTATTAATCATTAAATCGGCAGCGAAGTAGCCATTTATATCTTCAATGGAGGTAAATGATAGCGCTTTTTTATTCACTCCTTTTAAAATACGTTCAGAGGCAGTTTGTAACGCAACTGTTTTTTTATTTCGTTTTTCAATTAAGTTGTTTTTTCTACTGTCAAACGCATTATGAATTTCTTCTCTTTTTTCAATTATTTGAGTTATGAACTCTTCAAAATCTGCAAATTTACCTTCAAGCTCTTCCAGTTGAATAGCAGTTTTTGTAAGGAACTCATCACATTTTTCAGGAGTAGAAGCCATATCAATATAATTAATGATACTTTGATCTATTAACTTTAATTGAGCTGTAAAATCAGCTTTAGCTTCCTTACTTCCTAAGTTCTTTATAGTATTTTTAATACCGGATTTTAATTGGTTTAAACTGGCAAAAATTAAAGATATATTATCTATTATTTTTGTTGATTGTGAGGTGTCTTCAATTTCTAAATTAGTCACAATTTCGATTAACATTTCTAAATCAGCAGTAATTTGATTTACTTCTTTTTCAAGTGTTTTTGCATCAATTACTTTGTTGATTGTAGGAAGTGTTTCTTGTTTTTCATTAACTCTTTTATGATATGGGGCTAACGCTTTATCATTCAGTAAAAACTGAACGCACCTTTTAGAAATTAGGTTGTTTTGCTCAGAAACCTGAGTTTCTAAATCAGTTAATAATTCAGCGTTTATATAGCGAATATCATGAAGGCTAATAACTTCACCTCGTAAAGTTCTTAATTTACTTAAGAGTATTACAAAATCATCAATAGATTTAAAAGAGGTGCTTTTTATTTTATTAAAAAGTTCATCAGATTTTTGATTGATGGTTTTGGTTTCTTTCTCAGCTTGTTTTTTTAATTGGATTACTTTTTCAAATTCATCAATAGCGGCATTTGCTGCTTCGTTGATATGAGAAATAGGAAGGTTTAATTGATATGTTTCTTTTTCAGGAATCCAATAGTAGGCATCATTGATGTTTTTTGAAGCTCTAACAATATCATCATATAAGCCAGTATAGTTGTCTTCTTTGTTAAGTAAATTAATTAGTTCATGGCATTCAGCCATTGCGCTAACAATATCTTTATTACCTATTTTGTATAATAGGCTATCTTGATGTTGTGAAGGCATAAAATCCCCTTTCAAATATGGGGTTTGCCAGATTTGAACAACATGGTGTTTGGTTTGTTCGTTTTCAGTACGAAAATAACAAAGTTCTCCATTTTCTAAAACTGTAAACCCATTACATATTATTGGGGTTTTGACCTCTTGTTCAATAATGTTATAAGACATTAATATATATAATCCACGAATAGTTGCGTAGAACACATATAAGAAGTCTTCTCCATTAGGTGAAATTATCTTTTCTTGAAATTTAACATCTTTAGCGTCGTTTTCAAATAATTTGTATCCTCCTGTTTGGAGGTAGTATCCGTTAGGGAAAATAATACCATGATCATCAGGTAGCTGAACAGCTGTGTCTTTTATGCTGTCAATTTTTTTTACTTCTTGTAATTTATGATTGTATACAAAGTATCTAGGTTCTTCTTGAAAAGGTTTTACTTCAAGAGTAATTAAGTTTCCTAGATTTCCATAACGAAATTGACCATCATCTAAAGTTTGATCAATATGTTCAACAGGTTCGGATAGTACACCTTTCCCATCGTCAGTATTATCTTCAATTTTAATAGTTAAGTCACCGCCAATTGTTTCAACAAAAATTTTGTCTAAAATAGAAATATGTGGATGAGTTCCATAACGGTGCATGTCTCTAGATGCTTCTTGCCATTTAAATTCATGTTGAGTTGGAAACTTGTATTCATGCTCACTTCTATTATCAATATATTGAAGAGTGTTTTCATTAATAAGCCATTTAAAAGCTTTTATATCATTCTTACTTTCACTTAGTTGGAAAACCATGTATAGATAGTTTCCAATAATAGCAAACTTAGAAAAAATAGTGTTTCTATAGTATTTATATAAGTTAGTGAAATCATCAGTAAAAATTGCATCATTTAATAAGTTCAATGATTGTAGATGAAAGTGATTGTCTTTAAACTCATAAATACTAAATACATCTGAAAGTTTTATATCGGTTCGTAAACCAAAGTGTACATTGTATCCAAATATTGATGTGTTACCAAGAGAGACAATATCTCTGGCAATACAATTGTTATTAGTATTTATTCTATCATTAGCAATTAATCTGGTCTCTATGGTGCCAAAAACATGTTTTCTAGCATCATTTAATTTATGTAATCGGTCTTGTAAATCTTGCTTATGTTTTTGCAATCTACCTTGAATAATTTCATAAGTTCCGCCGTCTAATTGTTGGGTAGTGTTTTGGTTTTCCATATGTTTTTTATAAGGTCAAGAAAGGAATTCTTTTTCGGAATTATAGCTTTTATTTTTGAAAAGTATTGTGAAATATAATGTATGAGGTTAGTTTTATACTAACCTCATAGTTTGATTGTTATGACAACTTATTATTAGATATTCCTAGGCCTTTTGCAAGATTAAATAGGTTTCCAAACAAGTTTTCTTCATCTGAATTTGTTGCTTTTCCTTTTAAGTCTATTAAAAGGTTGGCAATCGTTAAATTTTTAATATCCTCAGTTGAAATTCCATACTGGTTAGCAAAACCTTTAACTTTTTCTAGTAAATTCCCTTTAACATCATCACTTCCTAGAATAGCATCTTTTACATCTTGAATATTAGTACTGTGCTGAACAAGTCTGTCTACTCCTTTAGCTTTGGTAATTTGACCAATTATTTGATCGAAGAACATTGTTTCTCCACCTACAATATCAATGTTGGCAGCTTTTAAAGCATCTCCAATAACTTGAGCCTGTGCATCGGCAATGTCTTTCTGAACATTAATATGAGCTAAATCAACTTTTAATTCTTTCTCTAAGCGAAGTTTAAACTCTTCATGTTCTTTACCAACACCGTCAAGTTTTTTCATTGCTTCGGCTTTTTCTTCAATTCCTGTAGCTTCAGCTAATGCTTTTTCTTTGATAACTTCAGCTTCAGCAACTCCTTCTTCTTTTAAGGCTTCTGCTTTCGCTAATGTACCTGCAGCTTCTGCTTTTGCTTTTTTCTCAATAACAATAGCATCAACTAGTCCTTGACGTTCATTAGCATCAGCTTTTGCATGCATTACTTGCGCTTCAGACATTCCTATGGTTGCTTCTTCTTTAGCTTTAGCTTCCGCTAACGTTTTTCTAGCTTCTGCTTCTTTTTCACTTGCTTCTTTTTGTGCTTGCGCTTCAATGTTAATTTCTTCCGCTTTTTGTTTAGCTGCTTCCTTTTGTGCTTCCGCTGCTTTTATTGTTTTGATTAAAGCTTCTTCAGCATCTGCTTCAGCAACTGTAATCTTTACTTGTTTATTTCGATCCGCAGTTTTAAAAGCTTCAATATCTTTCATGTTCTCTTGTTCTTCTACTACGCCCTTTTCTAAAGTTACGCGATCACGAATTACATCTTGAATATTTTTCTTCTCTACTTCAACTACTTTTTCTTTTTCAATTTGAGCAAGGGTAACAATGCGTTCACGTTCGGTAGCTTCTAACATTCTGTCTTTCTCTACACGTTCAGTTTCCACAACATCGGTACGTTGTTTGTTTTTAGCAGCAACAATAATTTGACGTTGCATGTTCTCTTCTGCAACTTTTACCTTTTCTTCTGTAGCAATTCTTGCAGTTTCTGATTTTAAACGTTCTTCTTCAGAAACTTTTAAGGTTTCAGCTTCTTCACGTGCTTTGATATTTGCAATTTCACGTTTTTGTTGTTCTTCTTTTTCTGCTAATTGCTTATCTAGCTCTAAAATGGCTTCACGAGCTTCAACATCTTGCTTACGAATTACTTTCTCTTCATCACGCATGATTAAGTTAGACTTAATATTTTGTGCCGCTGTTAATTCAGTAATTTTTTTAATTCCTTCAGCATCTAAAATATTATCAGCTTTTAGGAAAGAAACTGGAGTTTGTTCTAGGTAGTCAATGGCACAGTCTTCTAGAGTGTATCCATTTAAATCAGTACCTATAATGTCTACAATTTCATCCCTGAATTCACGGCGAGCTTCGTATAATTCGGTAAATTGAAACTTCTTTCCAACAGTTTTTAAGGCTTCTGAAAACTTGGCTTCAAATAATTCTTCTAATGTTGTATGATGAGATGCTCTTTCACAGCCAATAGTTTGAGCAACTTTTTTTATGAATTCTACTTCATTATTAACACGAACAAAGAAGGCTACTTTTATGTCTGCTCGCATATTATCTTTACAAACAAGTCCGTCGTTGCCTAAACGTTCTATTTGAATTTTTTTAACAGAAATATCCATGATTTCTACACGGTGAAATACAGGAACCACATACATTCCTCTATCAGTAGCAACTTTAGTTCCTTTGAACCCTGTTCGAACTAACGCTTGTCCTTGAGGTACTTTTTTGTAAAACATTGCAACAATTGCAAAGTATGCAATGACCAAGAATAAGATTAATCCGATTGCAATTGATCCTATTTGTATTAAATTTTCTAGCATAGTAATTAATTAATTAATTAGTTTTTTTAGTTGATATATTTTTGTGCGTAATAAAATGTTTTATCTGGGCTCTGCTTTATGATTAATATTTGATCTCTAAATTCAATTAATTCCCCATTTAAAGACTTAATATTAATTGAAAGAGTAACTCCTTCAGCTTTTACTTCCGCAGACCCTAGTTTTTTATTTGTTATTTTTGATAAAGAAACACCAATCCTTCCAGTAATATCTATTGGCTTGTCGCCATCTTGATTTAAGTTTTTGAAAAAACTCTTAAAAGGAGATGTGAAAATTTTAGTAATAAATAATGAAGGGAAAAATCCAGCAAGCATTAAAATGAAACCAAAAGTTGTATCAAAACTATGTGTTATTGTAGTGCTAACTGTTGTACAAATCCACCAAATAAAAATCCAAGATGTAAAAGTGAACATAAAAGGAAGTCCTACAAAGTTGAAGTAAATAAGGATTACTTGCCACCATTTTAGAGGCTTTCGTCTCTTACCTACTACATCTTCTTTTTTAACTTCTGTATTTGCAATGTCATGGAAGTCAATATTTCCTCCTTCAATACCTGCATCCACATCAAAATCCACATCAACATCTACATCAATGTCCACATCAAGATCAAAATCAATACCAGAAACCATAGTCACAAGCCAATAAATAACTAATATGATAACTAATATGGTTAACGTAATGTTTACATTAGAGAATATTATGTCGGTTAGTGAATTCAATTTTAAGCTTCTTTATCGTTATTAATACCCAATTTTTCTTTTAATTTTTCTAAATCACTTAAAGCGTTGTCTTCGGTAGTATCAGTTATAGCGTCTAGTTCATCATCTATACTCTTTGATTCGTTAGCAATATCTCCATAAGCTTCAGCTAAAGCTTCTTCTTGTTGTACTTTCTCTTTCATACGTTCTAACATTGATACGGTACTTGAACTATCAATTTCAGCCATTTGTTTATTTAAGTTTTTAGTTGCATTGCTAACTTTAACTCTAGCTTTTAATGTTTTTAATTCATTTTCCCATTTACTAATGTTTGATTTTACTTCAGAAACATTTTTTTCAAGTTGAGCAACAGATTTATTAAATTTATCTGCCTCTTCAGAAGTTCTAGCTATGTGTTTTGTAGCTTCTTCTTTTTTAATTAAAGCCTCTTTAGCTAAACGGTCAGCTTCTGAGATATCTAAATCTCCGTTTTGAGCTTTTTTCAAAATAAGCATTGCTTTATTTTGATAATCTTCAGCTTTAGATGTGTATTCTTCCTTTTCATTGTTGGCTCTAATAGCCATTGCTTTTACTTGTGCTAAAGCTTCAAGACTTTTATCTAAATCTTGTTTCATGTCTCTGATACCTTGTTCGGTCATC
Source organism: Tenacibaculum sp. nBUS_03 (assembly GCF_051201695.1). Lineage (GTDB taxonomy): Bacteria > Bacteroidota > Bacteroidia > Flavobacteriales > Flavobacteriaceae > Polaribacter. The sequence goes on from NZ_CP179214.1 coordinate 4,007,125, forward strand.
TTAATTGGATCTTCCATTTTGTCGATGGCAGAATTTGCTTCAGCTTTTCCTATTTTAAATAATCTTCTAAATATGTTCATGATAATTTTTTTTAATATTTTGAATATGCAATAATTTGTTCTGAATATTCACTTAACAATAAACTAAGTGAGTTTAAACTTCCTTCTAATTCGTTTAAATCTAGATTTTCTAACTGTAAAGTATCTCTAAAAATAACACGTTCACCACTATCGTCTAGAACAAAGGCTCCGTGAATAATGTCTCTATTTTTCTTTAGTAGGTTTCTGAAAATTTCTTCATTTGGTTGATTTACTTTAAAAAGAAATTGTTCAATAATTACTATAGGGTATGCTACTCCTACAATTAAGTTTTTTATACCAAAACTTTCTTTTTCAATGACAAAAACTCCATCAGCTTCGTTTTCTTTGGTGATGTTAAAATTAAGTTCTTGTAAAAAATTTTTAGTCTTAGTGAAATGATTGATCATAAGCAATTGAGTTAGTTAATTTAATTGTTTTCTTTAAGCGTGTAATATTACAAAAAAGATCCTAAAATAAGACTTGTAATATAGATAGTTATTAATACCATTTTTTTTAGTTTTGAGGTTCTAATTTTAATTTTTTTTGAAATTTGACTAAAATTTTTAGCAAATTCCAAATGTATTAGCTAATATTGTTAGTGTAAAAGTACACAATATTTTCAATATTGCAAATAAAATTAGCAAATAATGTCTTTTTTTGGGAAAAATATAAAAAAAATAAGAGGAGTTAAAGGGTTGAGTCAGCAAGCTTTTGCAGAGTTGTTTGACTTGAAAAGAGCTACTTTAGGGGCTTACGAGGAGGGTAGAAGCGAACCTAAGATAGATACTCTAATTAAAATTGCTAATTATTTTAGCATTCCTATTGGTGATTTGCTAACGGCTGAATTAACTGTCAATAAATTATTACAGTTTAAAGATGATTTAACACTTCAGGCTGAAAAAGTTGAGAAGGAGGAACTGGCAAGTGTTCCATTAATAACCGATATAAATAGCGGTGAGTATATAAAGTATTTCGATAAGAAAAATTTTATAAATGATTTGCCAATGATGCAATTACCGTTAAACTCATCAAAAAATTTTAGAGCCTTTACAGTTAGTAATCTTGAAATGTCAATGCATGATAAAGGTTTATTCCCTAAAGATATTGTTATAGGTGAATTTGTTCCTTTAGCAGTCATACCTAAATTGAATAATGGAGACTTAGTTTTGGTGTTAGTGAAAGGTGAACTTATATTAAGACGTCTTTACGTGGCAAAAAAAGAAGTAGTTTTGAGAGCGGATCACAAAAATATAGATGATAAAACTTTTAATTTAGCTGATGTAAAAGAGTTGTGGCGTATTCGATATGTCTTTTTTAAACGTTTACCTGAATTAGGAGACCCTTTGGAAGATAAGTTGCTTTTTTTAGAAAAAGAATTTGCTAAGCTTAAAAATAAAATTTGATTCGTCTATATTAATTGTATTGAAGTGATTTCATAAAAGTTTATAACTTTTGTTTACTCCAATGCTAAAACCATATCGAATTTCATTTTCACTGCCTAGTCTTAAAATTGAAATATCTCCTAATGAAATTTTGTCAAACTCATTATTGGTAATATTTTCATCATTTAAAAATAATTCACCGCTAAATTGTTTTTTTGTATTGTATTCACTTCTATCTTTTTTGTTTTGAAAAAAGTTGATTGAAAAAATTTCTGTGGTATCAGTGTATCTACAGAAAACACCTAATGAATCCCAAAAAACATAATTTTTACTTTTATTTAAATTTCTGTTTGGCTCCCCAAAAACAGCTACTAAAGAATTGAAATTGGTAGGGAAAGTGAATCTCTGGTTATTGATTATAACTTCATCAGTCTTACAGCTAACTATTATGTGTTTTTTATTTTTTCTGAAAAAACGTAGTACAAAATTTTTCATTTTATAAAGCTATAAAAAAACTGAATATAAAGAATAATTTTTAGCTAAATTTGTTTCTGCAATAATATATTTAATTACTAACGATATATGAATATACCTCAAACCAGTTTTCCACGTGTAGTAATAGTAGGTGGAGGTTTTGCTGGATTAGCAGTCGCAAGAGGATTAGAGGATCAAGAGCTTCAAGTAGTTTTAATTGATAAACATAATTACCATACCTTTCAACCTTTATTATATCAAGTTGCAACAGGAGGTTTAGAGCCTGATAGTATTGCTTTTCCTCTGAGAAAAAGATTTAATGATGTTGATAATTTTTATTTTCGTTTAGCAAAAGTTACTAATGTAAATGCTGAAAAAAATGTTATAGAAACATCAATAGGGAATTTAGAGTATGATAAATTGGTGATAGCTACTGGGTCAACAACTAATTTTTTTGGAAATACTAATATCAAAAAATTTGCTATGGAAATGAAGTCTGTCCCTCAGGCATTAAATATTCGTAGTTTGGTGTTAGAAAATTTTGAAGAAGCTTTACTAGAAAAGAATTTAGAGAAGCGATTGGCTCTTATGAATTTTGTTATTGTGGGTGGTGGGCCAACAGGTGTTGAGTTAGCAGGAGCTTTAGCAGAGATGAAAAAAGGTATTTTACCTAAAGATTATCCCGATTTAGATATTAGGCAAATGAAAATAAATCTCATTCAAAGTTCTGGAGAGTTGTTAAAAGGAATGAGTAAAAAAGCTTCTGAAAAAGCCGAAGATTTCTTAATCAAGTTAGGTGTTGATGTATGGAAAAACTTACGAGTTTTAGATTATGATGGGGTAACTATTACAACTGATGGAGAAGATCATTTTGATGCGCAAACAGTAATTTGGGCAGCAGGGGTTAAAGGAGATGTGATTGAAGGTTTAGAAGGTACTTGTTTAGTTGAAAGAGCTAATAGGTTTAAAGTTAGTAAGTACAATAAAATTCTTGGTTACGAAAATGTATATGCTGTAGGGGATGTTGCTTGTATGGAAACTGAAGGTTATAGTTATGGGCATCCTATGATGGCGCAACCTGCTATTCAGCAAGGTAAGTTATTGGCAAAAAATATCATTTTTGAATTAAGGGGTAAAAAGCTAAAGCCTTTTGTATATAATGATAAAGGTTCTATGGCTACAATAGGTAGAAATAAAGCCGTAGTTGACTTACCAAAGTTGAAATTTCAGGGAGTGTTTGCTTGGTTTGTTTGGATGTTTGTTCATCTTTTTTCTTTAATTGGTTTTAGAAATAAAGTAATTGTTTTTATGAATTGGGTATATAATTATATTCGTTTTGACAGAGAAACTAGATTGATTATCAGGCCTTACAAAAAGAAAAATAAATATTCATTCGAACAAGAAAATGTCTAAAATGAATACAAATATTAAATGTTCCAAGTGTGGCATTTTTACTGAAAATTCCGATTATTGTAAAAGTTGTGGAAATTTAATATCGCATAGGAAAAGACAAGAATTAAAAGTAGCTCAGTTTAAGCAAGAGCAGATTGAAGAGGTTAAAAAAGAATTAGAGAATCCTAATTTAGCAAAAAGGTTAATAAAGCATCCTTTTATTTTGTACAGGTTTGCAGGTTGGGTATTACACTCTGTTTTTCTAGTTGTAAGCGCAATAGGAGCTTTTTTAGCATGGTTTATCGCTATGGTTGCTGCTGGATGAAAAAGAAAGGGTTGTTTTACTATTTTTGTTTTTCATGTATCGTTGGAAGTATAGTTTATATTGCTTCACAAGATGGAATGTCCCTTCCAAGAATTATTCGTTTTTATGTAAATGATTTTTTAATTATCCCTATAGTATTATCTATATGTTTATATGTTTTAAGATGGAGCAGAGGAAATAAAAGATATAGAGTTCCTTTTTGGATTATTTTATATATCTCGTTATTTTATGCTATTGTCTTCGAATATTTTTTACCACAAGCAAATGAAAGATATACAGCTGATATTATAGATGTGTTCTTGTACTTTATTAGTGGAATTTTATTTTATTATCTTCAAAAAAGACATTCATGAGTTCATTTAATACTGTTTCTAATAAAACAATTATAAGAGTTGTTAAGGCAATTGATTTTGTTGAAGAAAATTTAGGGAAAAAGCTTAGTCTAGAGGAAGTTGCAAAAGCGGCCTACTTTTCTCCGTATCATTTTCACAGACTTTTTAAAATTGTAACCAAAGAAACCCTAAATGAGTTTGTTTCTAGAAAAAGGCTAGAAAAATCAGCTGGCTATTTATTACATCAAAAGGAAAAGACAATAACAGAAATATCAGAGTTGGTTGGTTTTACCAGTTTGTCGTCTTTTTCTAGAGGTTTTAAAAAGTTTTACGGAGTATCACCTGATGAATTTAAAAAGAAAAGTCGGGATAAATTTAGCAAGATTTGTAAAACTAAAAGCAAAGATGGTCAAGTTGAGGTAAGGTTTGAGCAATATATTTACAATATTAATAATGCTTTAAACTGGATTAAAATGAATGCAATAAATACAGAGGCTAAGTTTATGCCTGTTATGGAGTTGGCTTATATTAGTCACCAAGGTAAAATGAATTTAATTGGTAATGCTTATGATGAGCTTATAAAATGGGCAACACCAAGAGGGGTAATGAGTCAAAGAGATCTTAAAATGTTAACAATCTATCATGATAGTCCTAAAATTACAGATCCAAATAAAATTAGAATGAGTGCAAGTGTAGTGCTAAATAAAAAAGTAACGACCGATGGTCAGGTAAACTTAAAAACATTGCCTGAAACAAAGTGTATTGTTTCTCGTTTTGAAGTAACTTCAGATGAGTTTCAACAAGCTTGGGAAAGTAGTTTTGTGTGGATGAGTGAGCAAGGTTACAAAAGGTCAGAAAGAGATCCCTATGAGATTTATTATAACAATGGGCAGGAGCATTCTGAAGGAAAATGGATTGTAGATTTGTGCATTCCTATTGAGTAATTTAAGGGTAATATTAAAACGCCGTTATTTTATTTTGAATAACGGCGTTTTAATGTCTAACAGCAACCGCTGCTTGGGTCACAAGAAGATGTTTGTTTGTTTAAATCAGATAAGCTGACCTTAGTTTTTTTGGTAGGAGTAATACCACATTGGTCTTCTGCTAAACAAGCTGTTGCTTTATTAACCAATAAAAAGTTATTATTATTAAAATTTAAAGCATATTTTCCAATGGTATTACCTTGATATTCTACTTCAATTTCTAAATCTTCAATGCCTAAAGTTTTTTCTGATAATTCTATAATATGTACTAATTTTTCTGGGTGTAAGCGATGATCATAGTCGTCTTTATTCCAGAGTTGAAAATTCACAACTTCTTCCTTTCTAACAGTTCCTCCACAATCAATAAAGTGTTTACTAACCTTTCCTACTTCAGTAACGTGAAAGTGAGAAGGAACAAGACTTCCATCTGGTAGTTCAAATGCAATGGTTTTTAAATTTTGTAGGTGTTTTTTTATTTCTGATAGTTTCATGTTTTAATATTTTCTATTAAATTATTATTGTTAACAGCAATTGTCGTTTTTGTTTTCTTGTGAAAAAATACTCAATAGTTTTTCTTGTATAATAGGCCAGTTGTTTTGATCAATACAATAGCAAACACTAGTGCCTTCAATATTCCCTTTAATAATTCCAATGTTTTTGAGTTCCTTTAAATGTTGGGATATAGTGGGCTGAGCTAATCCAATTTCATGAACTAAATCTCCACAAATACACGATTTTATTTTTAAAATGTGTTGAATTATTGCTATTCGAGCTGGATGGCCTAAAACTTTAGCAATTTTTGCTATATCATTTTGATCTTTTGTAAATATTTCAGATTTAGTTAGCCCCATTTTCAAAAATTGTTATATTGCAATATTACGATTAATAATTCTTTTTGAAAAATTTTATAATCAGTTTTTAACAATCAATAAAAGAGTAATATCTTTAATGGTTCAGATAAAGGTTTATTAAAATCAAGAATTTTCTAATTTTAAAAATAGTTTTCTGAAACTATCAATTCTCTCCTTGGCTTCTTCCGCAATATTAGTCCCATCTTCTGTAAACCAAGCATGGGTGTCACCTAGATAGTTCATGCCAAGATAATTTGCGCTTTCAATAAAGGGCATAGTAAAACCTTGCTTTAAATCATTAGCACCAGAGTTACTAATCATGGCCATGTTTTTTCCTCTCATTTTACGTCCTAATTCTTTTTTATAATGTAAAAGATCGGACATTCTATCGAAAAAATCTTTTAAAATACCACTCATGCTATACCAATATACTGGTGTAGCAAATATAATAGTGTCATATTTGTTAACAATATCTTCTAATAAAGGGATAAAATCATCGTCTTTATTTTTGAATTCATAATCAAACGGCCCTATATTTTTGGTTTTTAAGTCGATAATTTCAAAGTTATCGTCTTTATTTAAATAGTTAATTATTTTGTTGGTATTACCGTAACTTTTTGAACTTCCTTGAATTATAATAGTTTTTTTCATTCGTTAAGTTTTGATTGGTTAAAATTCAAGAATAAAAATGAAAAATAGGAGTAAAGAGGATTGAATTAATTGATAAAAACCAAGATAAAATCAATCATTAACCGAGGTAATTTTAGTACATTTATAGTATAATTACTATTTTTTTTATGAACATAGATCACTATAAGGTTTTCAAACAAATTAAACTAAGTACAATAAGTACAAAAGAAGTAAAAGAAGATGCTAAAAAAGAGCTAAAAAAACTTCGAAAAAAGATTAGTGAATTACAAGATACGATGTATGCCGAGGGTAAATATGGTGTTTTAATATGTTTGCAAGGAATGGATACTTCAGGAAAGGATAGTTTAATAAGAGAAGTTTTTAAAGATGTTAATGCAAGAGGGGTAGAAGTTCATAGTTTTAAGGTGCCTACAGAACTTGAGTTAAAGCATGATTTTTTATGGAGACATTACATAGCTCTCCCCCCTAAAGGAAAAATAGGTGTGTTTAATCGTACTCATTATGAAAATGTATTGGTTACAAGAGTACATCCTGAGTATATATTTTCTGAAAATATACCTAAGGTAACAAAGATTGAAGATTTAGATGATGATTTTTATCATTCAAGAATGGATAGAATAAATCAATTTGAAAAACATCTAGAAGAAAATGGAACAGTTGTTTTAAAGTTCTTTTTAAATTTATCAAAAGATGAACAAAAGAATAGGTTACTACGACGATTAAATATTCCTGAAAAGAACTGGAAGTTTTCAGCAGGAGATTTAAAAGAACGTAAATTATGGGATGTATATCAAGAATGTTATGAAGATGTTTTAAATAAGACATCAACAAATTATGCACCATGGTATGTTATTCCGGCTGATGATAAACCAACAGCAAGATATATTGTAGCAAAAGTTTTACTAGAAGAACTAAAAAAATATAATTTTAAAGAGCCTATCTTATCTCAAAAGGATATAGACCAGATAGATGAGTTTAAGGCACAATTAAATAACGAATAAATAAAGAGCTTTTTTAAGCTTAACATAATAAAGATAAATGGAATTAAATTTAAAAAAACCAATTGTATTTTTCGATTTAGAAACTACAGGAGTAAGTATTGCAACAGATAGAATTGTTGAAATATCAATATTAAAAGTTTATCCTAATGGAAATAAAGAAAGTAAAACCTGGTTGGTCAATCCTGAAATTGAAATACCTGAAGCTTCTACTGCTATACATGGAATTACAAATGAAAAAGTAGTAACTGAACCAACCTTTAAAGAGTTGTCTGAAAAAATTAATGAAATGATTGATGGGTGTGATTTAGCTGGTTTCAATTCTAATCGATTTGATATACCTTTATTAGCTGAAGAGTTAATGAGAGTAGGAATAGATTTTGACATGACTAACAGAAAGGCTATTGATGTTCAGGTTATATTTCATAAAAAAGAACAAAGAACATTAAGTGCTGGATATAAATTTTACTGTGGCAAAGAGTTAGAAGATGCCCATTCAGCCGAAGCTGATACTTTGGCAACTTATGAAATATTGTTAGCTCAGTTAAGTAAATATGATGACATAGGAACTACAGTAGATGAGTTAAGTGAGTTTTCTTCTCATACACAGCGTGCTGATTTTGCTGGTTTTATTTTATTTAATGATGACAAAAAAGAAATCTTCTCTTTTGGTAAATATAAAGGTCGTTTAGTTGAAGAAGTATTGAAAGAAAATCCTGGGTATAATTCATGGATACAAAATGCCGATTTTCCTCTATACACTAAAAAGGTTTTAAGGCAAATAAAAGAAAGAATGACTGCACCTGTTAAAACAATGTCTGATGATGAAAAGTTAAAAGCGTTGCAGGCTAAGTTTAACATGAAGTAGCTGTTAAAATTGTACCAATTAACATACTTTTATTATAATCTATTAAATGATTGTGTTTTTTTATGAAAAAAACTTAATCATGAAAAAAGTAATTGTCTTTTTAGCTGTATGTTCTAAGTTGAATGCACAAAAAATTCAATTAACAGGTAAAATTTTAAATAAGGAGAATAAAGAGATTGTAGCGTATGCGAACATTAGTTTTTTAGATAGCAGTAATGGGGTTTCTTCAAACAAAGAAGGGAGATTTTTTTTAGAAATAGAAAAGAAGTTAATGAATAAAAAAGTTCATATTTCTTGCTTAAATTTCAAAGACACCATTGTTTTTGAAAGAGATTTACAAAATAAAATATTATTTTTAAAACCTGAAAATTATGTTCTAAACGAAATTGTAATTTCAAAAAAGAGGAATGAAAAGATTATTTTAGATAAAGTAAAAAGAAGAGTAATTCCAATGTATTCAGGAGGCTCTGTTAAAATGATAGCAAAGTATTTTCCTAATTATCATCAGTTAGGTTACTATTTTCAAAATATTAAAATTCACTTTTCTAGAAGAGGCTTTAAAAAATCAAAGTTTAGAATTCGAATATTTTCAGTTGATTCTATTAATGGAAAACCAAAAAGAGATTTACTTTTAAAAAGCATACCAATATCTATTAAAAAAAAGCAAAAAGAGATTGTTATTAATCTTGAAAATTCTATGTTAGAAGTACCTAAAAATGGTTTTTTTGTGGCTTTTGAAAAATTATTTATTCCTGAAAATGAATTTTTTTATGAGAAAGGAAGATTGAAAAAAAGTCAAAAAAGTTATAGCCCAGTAATAGGCTTAACTAAAACAAAAGAGTTGTCTTTAGAAGACTGTAAAATTTTTTTATTTAATAAAGGAAAGTGGTGGTTGTCACCAAAAATGGATAAAAATGATAAATGGGTTCCGGCAATTTCAGTAACTTTATCAAATTAAATAAATGCTTAAATTTTTAAAAAAAATAATACCTAATAAATGTTTACAGAATATAAAAATTTACCCGATACTTCAAGAGTTTGGATATATCAAGCAAATAGAGAGTTCACTCAAGAAGAAATAGAATTGATAAGTGCTAAAGCTATACTGTTTATTGATAGTTGGACGCGTCATGGAGATGATTTAAAAGGGTCTTTTACCATAAAATATAGTCAGTTTTTTATTTTAGCTGTTGATGAAGGCTTTAACAGTGTATCTGGATGTTCTATAGATTCCTCCGTACGTTTTATTCAAGAAATTGAAAAAGAGTTAAATGTAGATTTAATGGATAAAATGAATGTTTCTTTTAAGGATGGTGAGAATATTAACATAGTTAAGTTACCTGATTTTAAAAAGTTTGTTGACGATAAAAGAATAACATCAAATACTATAGTATTCAATAACATGATAAATACCAAAGAAGATTTTGAAACAAAATGGGAAGTACCTGCAAATGAAAGTTGGCATAAACGATTTTTGGTATAACTATTGATTTTAATTGAAGAGTATTTATAGTTGAAGTATGAAGAGAAAATTAGTATTATTTGTTATTGTAATTTTTACAAACATAGTAAATGGACAGCAGTTAGATCCATTAGAATCAAAAAATAAAGAAGCACAAGTCATTTGGGTAGATAGTATTTTAAAATCTATGTCTATTGATGAAAAAATAGGACAACTATTTATGATTCAGGCATATTCAAATAGAAATGACGAGCATGAAAAGTACATTAAAAATATGATTACAAAATATCATGTTGGTAATTTGATTTTTATGCAAGGAACTCCCGAAAAACAAGTGTTGCTAAATAACAAATATCAGGCTACAGCTAAAGTACCTCTACTAATAGGTTTTGATGGCGAATGGGGATTAGATATGCGCTTAAAAAACGCGTATCGTTTTCCTTGGAACATGACATTAGGAGCAATCACAGATAATAAATTGTTAGAAGAAACTGGTAAAAGAATAGGAGAACACTGTAAAAGGGTCGGGATTCATATAAATTTTGCACCTGTTGTAGATATAAATACAAATCCAAATAACCCTATTATAGGAAACCGTTCATTTGGAGAAAGTAAAGAAATTGTAACTGAAAAGGCAATTGCATTTACTAAAGGAATGCAAAGTGTAGGTGTATTAGCAAATGCAAAACATTTTCCAGGACATGGTGATACAGATACTGATTCACACAAAACGCTCCCAACTGTAAATTTCACTGAGCAACGATTAGATTCTGTAGAGTTATATCCCTACAAAAAAATGTTTAAAGCAGGGGTTTCTAGTGTTATGGTTGCTCATTTAAGCATGCCTCAATTGGAGCAAAATATTGAATTACCATCTTCTTTGTCAAAAACAATAGTAACGGATTTATTACAAACTAAATTAGGATTTAAAGGATTAGTTATTACCGATGGATTAAACATGAAAGGAGCAGCTAATTATAATACCCCTGCTTCAATAAATCTTGCCACTTTTTTAGCTGGGAATGACTTGCTGTTAATTCCTCAAGATATTCCAGGTACAATAACCTTATTTAAAAATGCTATTTTAAAGAAAGAGCTTACAGAAGAAAGAATTAATTATTCAGTAAGTAAGATTTTGAAGGCAAAATTTTTAGCTGGATTAGCTGATTATAAGCCTATATCTATAGATAGCTTAAAACAAGATTTACATAGACCCAAAGATGATGTTTTACACAGAAAATTAATTAAAAAAGCAATTACTGTTGTAAAAAATGACATTGAAAATTTGCCAATAAAGAATCTTGATACTAAAAAAATAGCGTACGTCTCTTTAGGTAGCGACAAAGGAAATTATTTTTTTAAAATGCTTAAAAACTATGCTAAAGTTGATCAAGTTTTCGATAAGAATTTAAGTGTTTTAAATAAAAAATTGAAAAAATATACAACAGTAATAGTAGGGTTTCATAAATCTAATAAGCATCCATGGAAAGGGTATAAATTTACAAATAAGGAATTGGTATGGTTACAAGAAATATCTCGTAATAATAATGTGATATTAACTGTTTTTGCAAGTCCTTACAGTCTATTAAAAATAAAATCATTTACAAATATTAAATCGGTTGTGGTTTCTTATCAGAATAGTAAATTATCTCAAGAATTAACTGCCCAAGCTTTGTTTGGAGCTTTTAAAATTCAAGGTAAACTTCCAGTAAGTATTCATGATATTTTTAAGGTAGGCAAAGGAATTGAAGTAGATAAGTTAAATGTTTTAGAGTATACTATTCCTGAAGAAGTAGGTATTTCTTCTGATAAATTAAGAATTATAGATAAAAGAATAGATACTATTTTAAAGAAAAGAATGGCTCCTGGAGGCCAAGTTTTAATAGCTCGAAATGGAAAAGTTTTTTACCATAAAAGCTTTGGTTACCATACACTTTCTAAAAAGAGAAAAGTAAAGAAGACGGATATATATGATTTAGCATCGTTAACAAAAATATTAGCTTCGTTACCTATGATAATGAAGGCTGAGGAAGAGAAGAAACTTAGTCTTTTTTCTAGCTTAGGAGATGTGTTGCCTAGGTACTCTAAGTCTAATAAGGATACATTATTGCTAAAAGAAATATTGTCTCACTACGGAAGGTTACGTTCTTGGATACCTTTTTATTTAGAAACAAAAGATTCAATTACAGGTAAAAATTCATTGCAATTTTACAGAAAAAGTAAATCTAAACAGTTTACTATAAAAGTTGCAAAGAACTTGTATTTAGCAAAAAGTTATAGGGATACGATTTATAAAAATATTGTGGATGCTGAACAAAGAGAAAGGCCTGGTTATAAGTATAGTGACTTGGGGTACTATATATTTAAAGAAATTATTGAAAAAAAATACAAAAGACCATTAAATAAATTAGTAAACGAAATGTTTTATAGTTCTTTAGGAGCCTATAGAATGACCTATTTACCACTTAAAAAGTTTAAAAAGAGTCAGATTGTTCCTACAGAAAAAGATTCTTATTATAGAAATCAATTAGTACATGGTTATGTTCATGATATGGGAGCGGCTATGTTAGGTGGTGTGGGTGGTCATGCTGGTTTGTTTGCTAATGCAAATGATGTTGCTAAAATAATGCAAATGTATCTTCAAAAAGGAAGTTATGGTGGTAAGAAATATTTTGAAGAAGAAACAATTGATAAGTTTAATAAAAGGTATTATGCCCATAAAAAAGTAAGAAGAGGTTTAGGTTTCGACAAACCACAAATAAGACCTCAAGAGAAACCAACTTGTGGGTGTGTTTCTGATAAAAGTTTTGGTCATAGCGGCTTTACAGGAACATATACTTGGGCAGACCCTGAAAGCGGAATCTTGTATGTGTTTTTATCTAATAGAATATATCCTACAATGCGTAATAGAGGACTAGTAAAAAGTAATATGCGAACTAAAATACAACAAGATATACAAAATGCTATTCTGCAGGAGTAGGGGATAGTTTGGTGTATACCAGAACAATTAAAAAACTAGTAATTAAATAGATTATAGCGATTTTTCTATTGAATAGATAGTTAATAATTAAGCTTTGAAGTATATAAAAAACTGGGAATAATACGATATTAAAACCAAAACGAAATGTGTCAAAAAATTCAATTTCATCTATCTTTTTAGAGGCTATTTTCCATAATGTATATGGAATAACACTGTTCAATATAATTAAGAAAAATAGTGGTTTAAAATAATTAAATGTGTTTTTTGAATTAGTTATTGTAGTATTCAAATCTAATTTATTTACTTCTTGAATTTCTGTAAAATCAATGTTAGCGTTGTTTAACTTAGTAAGTTTTTCTTTGTAGTTATTATCATCAGTAATATGAACTGTCAGTTGTTTAAGTTGTTCAAGCACTTCTTTTTTTAAGGTTTTTGTTACCTCAAATCTATTTTTATTATCAATGTAGGAATTCACTTTAATAGCTTTACCAAAGTTTAAAGCAACTTTTGAAGGGTATTTTGAAGAGTTTTGATAAGTAATACCTATTGGTATTATGTATAGTTTTGTTTTTGGATTTCTATCAAGTGTTTGAAATATAATTCTAGTAAACCCTTTACTTAATGGCCTAATAAATCTTTTCCGATTATGGCTCCCTTCAGGAAAAATAAGGAGTGTTTTGTTTTTAGCTAATAGTTCCTCACATTTATTGAAAATAGCTTCGTTTTTTGATAATTCCTTAATACCATCTCTAATTCTATATACTGGCATCATTCCTAATAAATCAAAAAAATAGGCAATGATAGGTTTTTTAAATACAGCTGCTCTTACTAGAAAATGAGTTTTACGCTTGATGTGAGTTGCTATTAAGATAGGGTCTATTAAACCATTTGGATGATTAGCTGTAAATAAAACAGCACCATCTTTAGGTATGTTTTCATTACCATTTATTTTTATTCTTTTTGAATAAAAAAATAACCCAGTTTTGATAAAAAACTTAAAAATATAATATAAAATAATTCGCATTAGGTTTTCATTTTTCTTCCCCAATAGGTGGCTAATAGCATGCCAGAAAAAATATCCCAAACACCCCAAAAAGCAGCAAGTAAAGCCATACCTCCCAATCCATCAAAAAAGCTAAAGATAAGTAACAATCCTAAACCACCGTTTTGAATACCTGTTTCTATTGAAATTGTTTTAGAGTCTTTATCTGTTAAGTTAAATAACTTAGCTGTTGAGTATCCTATGAGATAAGCAAAGATATTATGAAAGATTACTAAGAATAAAACTAAATGTATATGATTTTTAAAAATAGTTGCATTATCATATAATGCAATTACTATTAGTAAAAGAAAAAAAGAAACAGAAAATGGTTTTAAAAAAACATTGATTTTTTTTGCCATTTTTTTATGATAATGATTAACAATCATCCCTAGAAAAAGTGGAATACCTAAAATGAGTAAAACAAGTTTTGTTAATTGATAAGGGTTAAGATTTACTGTCTTTAAGATAGCTTTAGTAGGTGGATACAAACTGCCCCATAAATTTAAGTTAATAGGAGTAAAAATAATACAAACCAAAGTTGCAAAAGCGGTCAGACTAATAGATAAAGCAGTGTTTCCTTTAGCCATTTTACTAAAAAAATTAGACACATTACCTCCAGGGCAAGCTGCTATTAATATCATTCCTAAAGCGAAACTTGGATGAGGTTTGATACTAATAACTAGTAAAAATGTAAAAAAAGGTAATAAAATAAACTGTGATAGTATTCCAACTAAAACAATCTTAGGGTTTTTAAAAAGTTTTTTAAAATCGTTTATTGAGATATCTAATGATACTCCAAACATAATTATAGCTAATGCTATATTTAGCATCCAGAGAGCATCCGTGTTAAAATTAATCCGAATTGAATCTATCTGAAAAAGTTTAATGTTTAAAAGCATACTCTATTATATTAGCACCCATTTTTAAAGCTTTCTCCCTTGTTTTTTCTGGATTGTTATGAACTTGTGGGTCTTCCCAACCATCATTTAAATCACTTTCATAGTCATAAAATAAAACCAATCTACCCTTATGAAAAATTCCAAAGCCTTGTGGTTGTTTTTTGTCATGTTCATGAATTTTAGGCAGTCCTTTAGGAAATGAAAAAGTTTGATTATAAATAGGGTGGTTCACAGGTATTTCTTGTAGTTCACTTGTTGGGAAAACCTTTTTTAATTCTCTTCTGATATATTTATCTAAGCCATAATTATCTGAAATATGTAAAAAACCTCCAGATTTAAGATAGTTTCTCAATGATTCAGAATCGTCTTCATTAAAATATATATTACCATGCCCTGTAATGAAAATTATGGGATAATTAAATAAAGCATTGTCATTTAAAGATACAGTTTGTGGTTCTTTTTCGATTGATGTTTTTGTTTGACTATTTGTAAAATTAATTAGGTTAGTTAAAGCAGTTGGGTTCGCATACCAGTCTCCTCCACCTTGATACTTTAAAACCGCTATCTGTTGTGCGTTAACAATAAATAAATAAAAGAATAGATATATAAATATGAGGTTTTTCACTACTTGTATTTTTAGAGTACAATATAATAAAAACATAATTAAAAAACACCAGTTGTATCAACTGGTGTTTTCTTTTTCCCCTTAAGAAATTTAATGTATTTTAAAAATAAAATTCAAATAATTTCAATACAATATTAGTTGTTTCTTTTCTAAACTGAGTTCGAAAACGTCCAGAATGGGTGTTTTCGAACTAGTTTTTTCTTTAATTTATACTTAGTAGCTATTAAAATTAAAAACACCAACTAAATAATAGTTGGTGTTTTTGTTTATAACTTTTCTTTCTCATCGTTGATTGCTAATGCTCAACAATATCTTTTAGAAATTATATTTAATAATAAAAAACCCCTTCATGATTTATATATTTTTAAATTCTTATTTCTTTCATACTCAAACTTAGTGAATATCTGTGTATATCGAGTTCGAAAACGTCCAGAATAAGTGTTTTCGAACCAATTGAGCAATGTAAACTATCTTAAATTGTTAATAAAGCATTATTACGATAAGTAAACGGAGTTAAACCAGTGTGTTTTTTAAAAACAGTAAAAAAAGTTGATTTTGAATTAAAACCAGATTCTAAGCCTATTGATGCAATTGTATAATTTTGATAGTCGGAATTAATTAATAAGTCTTTTGCTTGTTCAATTCTCATTTCATTTAAATAATCAATAAAGCTTTTATTGGCTATTGTATTAATAATAAGAGATAATGTACTGGGACTAAAATCAAAGTCCTCCGAAAGGTTCTGTAACGTATATTTTGTAAGTAAAAATTTTTTTTCAGCTCTGATAAAGCTATCTATTTTAAAAAAGTATTCTTTATACTTTTCTAATTGTTCATTAGATATTGTTGAATCAGTTGAATTTAAATTAACTGCCTGTTTTGTTTCTGAAATTATTGGATATGTCAACAAAACCTCCCTTAAATGTTGTCTTTCCTTTAAAACTCTAACTTGTCTAAGTCCTTGGTAACCTAGCCAGTATATTAATACTGTTGTATATATTCGTAAAGGGTAGTATGAAAACATAAACCCCTTGAAATTCATACTAACTTTAATTATCAAAGCAGAAATCCATAGGATATATCCAACTGATGAAAGTTTGAAAAAAGTGTTTATCCATTTTAAATTATCGTATAATAGAACTTTTGGGAATAACTTTTCTCTTTTGTAAAGTATATAGAAAGAATAGATAAAAAGACTAATAGATATTGAGAAACTAATTATTTCTTCAATAGAGGTATAGCGCTCATAAATAAAATCTTGATGTTCATTTGAATTAACAGTACTGTAATATAAAACAAAACTGACTTGAGCTACTATCGAAGAAATAAAAAGGGGTATAACTAATTTAAGTAAATTGTATGTTTTAGAGGTTATTTTTAAATAATTAATTAAAAACATATACAAAAAAGGCATTGCTAAAAAATGCCAAGGTATTTGAATATAATCTAATGCAAATTTGTGCTGAAGTAATTTATTTTCTAATGCCCAAGATTGAATGTTATTTAGAGAAATAGATAGGATAAGTAAGTTTAAGTATAACATACTTTTATCCTTGCCGTTTTTTGAACAAAACAGTATTAAGCTAAATGCAAACCCATGCAACGCGCTAAAAAGTAAGAACAAATTAAAGAAATCTGATGTGCTCAATGTTGGTTTATTATTGAGTTAAATATACAAAAAAGAATTATTGATGTAAAAAACTAATTTGTTGAACAGCTGCTAAACCTGCAGTTTCTGTTCTTAATCTTGTGTTACCTAGTGTTATAGGTGAGAATTTTTGTGCTAAAGATTTTTTGATTTCTTCTGTTGAAAAATCCCCTTCAGGGCCAATTAATACTGTATAGGAAGTAGCTAATTTTATAGATTTTTTTAAAGTATCCTTATCGCCGTCGTTTTCACAATGAGCTATAAATAATTGACTCGAAAATTTCTTATGAATAAATTCAGAAAACTTAATAGGCTCATTTAGCTTTGGTAATTTATACTGTAAAGATTGTTTCATAGCTGATTGAATTATTTTGGTTAATCTTTCAGTTTTTACAACTTTTCTTTCTGAATTTTTACAAATAATAGGAGTGATTTCATCAATACCAATTTCTGTAGCTTTTTCAAGAAACCACTCTAATCGATCATTATTTTTTGTTGGTGCAATGGCAACATGTAAATAGTAGTTCCTAGCGCATGTTTTTTCTTCTTTATTAATAATGGAGGCAATACATTTTTTATCATTAGCAATTATTATTTCAACTGTAAATAGATAGTTGTTTCCATTTGTTATGTAAAGTTTGTCTCCTTCTTTTTTACGTAAAACACGAATTATATGTCTGCTTTCATCTTTGTTAAAAGTGAATTGCTTAGTGCTCTCAGAAATATGTTTATTATAAAATAACTGCATTATAAATTAATTCTATAGGTTCTTCTTCTTTTATGAGTTTTCGGATTAAAATCTTTCCAGATTTTATGAATAGCTTCGTTTTCTTCTAATTCAGGAGTTCGTATGCAGTTTTTGATATTTCTTTCAGAGAAAGTATCACAATACTGACTAAATAATATAGCGGTAACACCTTTATTTTGATAGTCAGGGTGAACGCCAATTAAGTAAAAAGTAACATCCTTAGATTTTTTCCTAGCTCTAAGTAGGTGAAAAATTCCAAAAGGTAAAAGTTTACCTTTTGCTTTTTGAAGTGCTTCTGAAAAAGAGGGCATTACTATAGCAAAAGCTACTAGTTTTTGATTGTTATCAACTACAAATTTTATGTATTCAGGGTTAATAAAACTGATGTATTTTTTTTTGAAATATGCTATTTGCTCATCTGAGATTGGTACGTAAGTTGGAAGTTTGGAGTATGTTTTTCCAAATAAGTCAAACATTTCATCTACATACGGCATAATTTTTTTTGTAGCGTTGAAATTAAGTTGCTTTAAATTATAACGTTTTTGAATTAAGTTACTAATTCTCTTGTATTTTTTGGCATCAACATTTTTAAAAAGAAATTTGTTTTCTAAATATTCTTTTTCTTTTGTAAAACCTAGCTTTTCTAAATGATCTTTATAATAGGCATGATTGTACCAAGTAATCATTGTACCAATGTGATTAAACCCTTCTATTAAAACACCCGTTTTGTCAAGGTTGTTAAATCCTATTGGACCTTCAATATATTCAAGATTATTTTTATGTCCAATTTCTTTTATTTTGTTTAATAAAGCTTTACTAACGTTTATGTCATCAATAACATCATACCAGCCAAAGCGCATTTTTTTTATCCCTTGTTTATTTATTTCATAAGTATTGATAATGGCAACAACTCGTCCAACTATTTTATTGTTTTTTAAAGCAATGAAAAATTGAGCATTGGCATGCTCAAAAACTGGATTTTTAGTTTTATCAAAATTGGCTATTTCATCACTTATGATTGGAGGTACCCAATAAGGATTATTTTTATAAAGTGAAAAAGGAAATTTAACAAACTGTTTCATTTCCTTTTTTGTGTTTATTTCTTTAATGGTAATCATATAAAGTGTATGATTTCTGTTTTTTAATTATCACCGTTGTCTTTCTTTTTCTCTTTTTCTTCTTCTTTTTTTATTTCTTCTTCTAGTTTCTTTATTTCTCTTTCAAGCTTTAAGCGTTCTTTTGCCTTCCGCTCAGCTTCTTTTATTTTTTCTTTTTCAAGCTTTAAACGTTCTTTCTCTTTACGTTTAATTTCTTTCTCTTTTTCTTTTTCTTGACGCCTTCTTTCTTTTTCTGCCTTTCTAGCAGCTTTTTTTGCAGCTCTCTTTTCAGCTTTACTAGCTTTCTTTTTATCTTTTTTATCTTCTTTAGAAATAACATCTATTAACGATTTCTCTCTTTTTCTTCTAGGCTTTTCTATTCTAATTGAAGAGTTGTCTTTATTAGGAGAGATGTCTAAATCAACTTTTTGCTCTCTTTTTTTATCTTTTTTAAATATCTTTTTTATTTTGCTAAATAATCTTCCAAAGAAACCTCTGTTTTCATCGTATTTGATAGGTTCGTCTTCTTCAATTTTATTTCCAAATTCATCAATCTCAGTGAATGTATCAGAATGTCTATCTAATCTATAAGAAACGCCAATAGTTGAAGTAATTCCTATTTCCTTTCTTTCAAAATTAGCTCTTATAGAAGCATTAATTTGAAGATTTTTATCAAATAAATATGCTGCACCTCCTCCAATACTACTTTTGTTTTCATATTTTTCAAAAACTCCTTGAATTTCAGCAAAACCTGACCAATAATCATTGAAATTATAAGTTCCAGTAACAATATATGAGTATTCAGTAAAGTCAGTACCAATATTATCATAAAATAAATTAGTAACTACATTTAGCTTATTTGAAAATTCATTTTGAAGTAATAAGCCAACTCTTGGGCTCATTCCCCCTTTTTCGTGATAGTCATTTAAAAAATTACCAAAACTAAGTCCAGCATAAACGCCAACGTGAGGAATCCATCGTTTATAGTCAAAGGAATGTCTAGCTTTCCAGCTTCTAATTTCTTTTGTTTTATCATCATATTTCGGAGCATATACTAAGTACTTGGCACCAATGGTAAATTTGCTTAAACCTGTTTTGTAATATGAGGATTCAAAAATATTTTTAAATGCTATTTGATCGTTAGAAAGTGATGTGTTTATATTAAGTTCAAGCTTTTCACTAATGAAACTTGTTCTAAAAAATAAATTTAAACCTACAGATTGAGGGTTGCTAAATGTTGCTGTTATTGGAATTTTTCTGTAAAAAAGACTTGATTCAAGTTGATAAACCCCAGAACCTACACTGTACGGGCTTTCTGATAACCCAGGTCTATTTGAATTTATAACAGTAGTGTACTGTGCTTCAACAAAGGTGGTCGTACAAAAAACAAAAAACAAAAAAAGCCTTTTAATCATGTTATAAAAATCAAATTTAAGGAGTAATACAAACATACAGTAAAAATATGAATTACTCTATATTATAAGTTTTGTAAACTCTTAACGCTACCTTTTGTTTCAAATTGTTATTTTTGAATAATTTTTTTGAATATTTTTATTTGTATGACAATACATCAAGCTGGACCTATGACTCTTTTACGAACTATTTTAATTATTCTTTTAGTTTATTATGCTCTTAAATTTTTAGCAAAACTATTTGGTCCTTACTTATTAAAGAAGGCTGTTGATAAGGTTCAGAAAAAAGCGCAACAGCAGTATAACGAAAAGCAAAGTTCTACTGTTAAAGAAGGTGAAACAATAATAGATAAAAAACCTAATAACTCTAAAGAAAGCAACAACTCAGTAGGTGAGTATGTTGATTTTGAAGAAATTGATTAATTATGAATTTTAAAAAGTTTTTGCCTTACATCATAGCGATTATGGTTTTTACAATAGCGTCATTGATGTATTTTAGCCCTGTTTTAAGTGGAAAACAAATTAAACAGAGTGATATTACTCAGTTTAAAGGAATGTCAAAACAGGTTGTTGATTATAGAGCTGAGAATGGAGAAGAACCTTATTGGTTAGGAAATGCTTTTAGTGGAATGCCTGCTTTTCAGGTAAGTGCATATTATCCAAATGATTTTGTACGTTATCTAGATAAAGGGATACGTTTTTTACCGAGGCCTGCTGATTATTTGTTTTTATATTTTTTAGGATTTTTTTTATTGTTAAATGCTTTAAAGGTTGATTGGAAGCTGGCAATTTTAGGTAGTTTGTCCTTTGGGTTTTCAACGTACTTAATTATTATTTTTGGAGCTGGTCATAATGCCAAGGCACACGCCATAGGATATATGCCCATAGTAATTGCTGGAGCACTATATTTGTTTCAAAACAGACTTTTACTTGGTTTTGTTGTTACTTCTTTAGCGATGGCTTTAGAAATATATGCAAATCATCCGCAAATGACATATTATTTAGGTTTTTGTGTACTTATTTTAGTTATTGTGGAAGGAGTTGAAGCAATAAAAATTAAAAATTACACTGGTTTTATTAAGCAAGTATCAGTTTTATTAGTTGCAGTAATTATAGGTGTTGCAGTGAATGCCACACGATTGTTGTCAATGAAGCAATATGCTGATTTTAGTACTAGAGGAAAATCTGAATTAACAATAAATCCAGACGGTACACCTAAAGAAAAATCGACAGGGCTCGACAAAGAATATATAACTGAATATAGTTATGGGATTGCGGAAACTTTTAACTTAATAATGCCTCGTTTTATGGGCGGAGGAACTTTTGAAAAGTTAGGAGAAGACTCTAATTTTTATCAAACTTTAGAAAGTAATGCTGGTAAAAGTGTAGCAAAAGAATATTCAAATCAAGTATTAACGTATTGGGGAAAACAACCCATAGTAGAGGCACCAGCTTATATTGGTGTTATTCTTTTCTTTTTATTTTTTCTTGGTGTGTTTTTAGTGAAAAACCGTTTAAAGTATTGGTTAGTTTCTGCTACAATTTTCTCAATATTAATGAGTTGGGGTAAAAATTTTGAAGGGATAACTAACTTTTTTATTGATTATGTTCCTCTTTATAATAAATTTAGAGCAGTTTCTTCTATTCAAGTTATAGCTGAATTATGTGTGCCCTTATTAGGAATAATAGCTTTGAAAGAATTTTTCTCGTCTAAAGTATCTAGTGAAGAGAAAAAAGAAGCTCTTAAAAAAGCGTTGTATATCATTGGTGGGTTATTGTTGGTTTTTACTGTTTTTGGTTCAAGTTTATTTGCCTTTGAAGGTATTAGAGATGCTCAATATCAACAATTACCAGAATTAATAGACGCATTAATTGCTGATAGAAAATCAATGTTATTCATGGATGGTGTTCGTTCGCTTGTGTTGGTATTATTATCTGCTGGTTTATTGTGGTTTTTACTAAAAAATAAGTTAAAACAAACACCTGTTGTAATAGGATTAGGTATTTTAATTCTTTTTGATTTAATATCAGTAGATATAAATTACGTAAATAAAGAAGATTTTACCACTAAGAGAAAAGTGATTAAACCATTTGTTGCTAGTAAAGCAAATAGTGAGATTTTAGAAGATAAAAGTTATTACCGTGTAGCTAATTTTGCTACTAATCCTATGATGGATGGAAAAACATCTTATTTCCATAATTCAATAGGTGGGTATCATGCAGCAAAAATGAAACGTTATCAAGAGTTATTTGACTACCAAATAGCAAAAAATAATATGGAGGTGTTAAACATGTTAAACACAAAGTATTTTATTTTAGGAGAAGATAAGTTTCAAGAAAACCCTGACACTAATGGGAACGTATGGTTTGTTGATAGAGTTAAATTAGTGAACTCAGCTAATGAGGAAATAAAGGCTTTAGATAGTTTAAAAACAAAAGAAGTAGCGGTATTGAGAAAATCGAATTTAGGGAGTTCTAAAATTAACTTTTTGCAAGAAAAAGATTCAACTGCTTCAATTACATTAATTAAAAATACAATTACTGAGTTGGTATATCAAGCTACAACAAAAACAGAGCAATTTGCCGTGTTTTCTGAAATATATTATAAAGATGGTTGGGACGCATATATTGATGGGAAGTTAGTTCCTCATTTTAGGGTGAATTACGTTTTAAGAGGGATGATAATTCCAAAAGGAAATCATACTATCGAGTTTAAATTTAAACCTAAAGTTATAAAAACTGGAAACGTTATTGCTTTAATGTCATACGCATTATTACTATTGGTGCCAATAGGTTGGGGGGTATTCAATAAAAACAAAAAACAAAAGATTTAATTCTCGAGTTTTTTTAAAAAAGAAGAGGGCGTTAATCCTGTTTGTTTTTTAAAAGCTCTGGAGAAAGCAGATGCGTTAGTGTAACCTATTTCTTCGCCAAGGGCTTGTATTGAATATTTTTTATACTTAACATCCGTTTTTAATTTATTAATTATGTAATTAATCCTTTTTTTAGTGTAAAATTGTTTAAAAGATTCTTTATAATGTTTGTTAAAAACGAAAGAAACATACGTGGAGTTTGTGTTGATTTCTTCAGTAATTGATGAAACTGAAAAATCTGATTTTAAGAAAATATTTGAGCTATTGATTTTTTTTATTTCAGAGAGAATTTGATTTTCAAGTTCAATATCAATATTATATTCTTTTTTAATTGGTTGTTTCTCTTTAGTATTGTTGTTGAGTTTATTAATAACAGATAGCTTTTTTTTCTTTTCTATTTTCAATTTTATAAATCCAAGTAAAATAAGTGACAAGACTATAATAGAAAAAACAACAATTAAATAGTTTTGTTTTTTATTACTTTGTTTTTTTATCTGTTCATTAAGCTTGATTACTTTATTAAAATCATTTTCATATAATGATTGAAATGTCTTTTCTTTATTCTTTTTAGCTAATTCATATTGTTCCATGGTTAGCTTAGAATATTTAAAAGCACTATCTAATTTTTTTAAATTATTATATTGGTTAGATAAGATATCATAAACAGCAATTAAAGTACTGCGCTTGCAAGTTTCATTTTTATTGTTTAATAGTTTATTTGAATAAAAAATTGTTGAGTCAGCATTTTTTAAATTGTAATAGCAGACTGCTTTTTGAAAATAACCATAATGATTATAGTTATATCCATTATGGATATTTTTATAATTATCTATTAATTTTAAAGCATTATAATATTCTTTTTTAGCTATTAAAACTTTTGTCTTTTTTAAGTTATATATAATTTTTGAATTTTTGTGAGGAGGATTAAATTTTTTAGCAACATTATATCCTTTTTTGTAGTAAAAAGAAGCAGAGTCTGCATAATGTAAATTTTTATTTTTTTTACTTAAAGATAAAAATACATTACCAATAGAATTCAAAATGTTTGATTTGAATTTTAATGAATGATAGGTTCCTATTTTGTCTTTAGTATAAAACTTATCAACAAGCGGTAATGTTGGTTTTAATATTTCAAGGGCTTCATTATATAACCCTAATTCAGATTTAATAATTGCTAAATGATTTTTATGAGACAGTTTATTGATATGATAATAACTATCTTTTAACACTAAACTATTTAAAATTTTTTCTTGTTCAATTAAATATTTGTATGCAATATTGTATTCTCCCATCTTTTTCTTTAGCCAAAATAAACGAACATATATCGAGATTTTAATTGATTTAAAACAGAAACCTTCATCGTCTTTGATTTTAAGAAGTACATCTTTACAAATTTGTTCAGTTTTTTTATAATCTCTATTAAGATACGCAAGTTTTGCCTCGTATGTATAAGCTTGATATAGATTACATTTATTATTTAAGCTTTTTAACTTGTTTATATAAAATTTTAAACTATCCTGATTTCTGTTTATAAACAAAAGACATTTTTTATTGTATAGACTTACAGAATCAGAGCCACTATAGTTAAGATTATTTTTAGTTTGAGAAAAAGAAAAGATAGTTAAACTGAATAAAATAAAAAATATAGATTTACTCATAAAACATAACTTGTAAAGGTTAAAGGTTTTTTGCTTTTTATAAAAACAGAGATTTAGAAGCAAATATAGAACAATTTGGAGTGTGCTTTTTATAAAAAAGGGAATATGTTTTTTTTTTGAATTAAAAATGATTGATATGTTTGCTGTATAAATGTTCGCGCATATAGGGAAGATTGAAAGAAAAAGTGGAGCTATGTTTTAATTAAGAAATCAAAATGTTTATTAACGTTTTGATTTTTTTTAATTAAAGTGTTAATTGGTTTTTTAGTAAAACTAAAATAGTGATACATTTGCTTAAAAATAGATAAATGTATAATCAACTTCTAATTTTAGTATATAAATATACGGTTAAAAATCTTTTTACTTCAAATCTAGTTTCAGGATTAAGGATTTTAGATACTAATATCTTTCAACAACAAAATTATACTTTTTATACAGCTTAGGAATGAGAATTGGAATGTTGCTAAATGGGAGTTACCCTGCAGATATAAGAGTTCGAAAAGAAGCAGAAACTTTAGCTAAAAATCATGATATTTTTGTTTTATGTAAAAAAACTTTTGAAGAGAAAAGTTTTGAAATTGTAAATGGAGTTCATGTTGTTAGGAAAATAGAATATAAAAGCTTAGCACATGAAGGAATTATAGATGTGTTAACGGCCATAAATTTTATTCATCCCTATTTTAAAAAGGAAACAGCAAGTTTTATAGAAGAAAATAATATTGAGGCTTTACACGTACATGATTTGCCTCTTGCAAAAACAGCATTAAAATTCATTGAAAAGTACAATTTAAAATCAGTGTTAGATTTACATGAAAATTATCCTGCAGCATTGATTACCTGGTTTGCTTGGCGAAGGAATCCTATAATTAGATTAAAAAACAAGTTGTTATTTGGGTATAAAAGATGGAGTAATTTTGAAAAAAAGATTATAAAAAAATACGGTGTCTTGATAGCTGTTGTTGATGAAATGAAGCAGAGATTAATTAACCAGTATGGAGTAGATGAAAATAGAGTTGTTGTTGTTCCTAATACGGAAAAAAAAGAATTTGCTCAAAATTTTGATATAAAGACTACAAATTATTTTACAGGATTAGAGGATAAATTTATTATCTCTTATGTAGGAGGGTTCGGCACCTCATAGAGGAATACACACAGCTATTTTGGGAATGAAAATAATTGCTCAAAAATATCCAAATACTTTACTAGTTTTAGTGGGGCCTGCTAACTATGATGTGAGACTTTATTTACAAAATTTAATAGAAGAGCATCAATTAGAAAATTTTGTGGTTATTAAAGAAAAAGAACCTTTCAAAAATGTTATAAATATTATGAAAAGTTCTCAATTAAATATTATCCCTCATATTTCCAATGAGCAAACAGAAAGTGCAATGCCTCATAAATTTTTTC
The DNA here is from genome assembly GCF_051201695.1 of Tenacibaculum sp. nBUS_03. Lineage (GTDB taxonomy): Bacteria > Bacteroidota > Bacteroidia > Flavobacteriales > Flavobacteriaceae > Polaribacter. Next base: position 4,033,312 of record NZ_CP179214.1, read on the forward strand.
AAATTTTATTGTCTGGTAAACCTTTATTAGTTTCTGATTGTGCACCAATGAAACGGATTGTTGAAGAAAAAGGTATTGGAACTTATTTTGAAGCTGAGAATCCAAAAAGCTTTGCAGATAAAGTAGTTAACATTCAAAAAGAATATCAAATAGCTTTAGAAAAAGCAAAAAAAGGTAATGAAGAGGCTTTGAAAGGTAAATTAAATTGGGAATTTACTTCTAAAGAATTAATAGCATTATATGATAGGTTAAGCAATTGAAAGTTTTAATAGTAACATATTATTGGGCTCCAGCTGGAGGTTCTGGCGTTCAGCGTTGGCTTAAATTTGTAAAGTATTTGAGAGATTTTGGGATTGAGCCAGTAATATATACTGTTAAAGATCCAAACTACCCTTTTATTGATGTTTCTTTGAGTAATGATGTACCTGGAAATATAGAGGTTATAAAACATCCTATTTGGGAGCCTAATAATTTATTTTCAAGATTAAAAAGAAGAGGGGCTAAAACTAGTGCAGGTTTTTTGAACCCTAATCCAACTTTTTTTGGTAAAGTGTTGCAGTATGTAAGAGCAAATTATTTTATACCTGATGCTAGGAAGTTTTGGGTAAAACCCTCAGTGAAAAAACTTAACAGATATTTAAAAGAGAATGTAATTGATGCTCTTATAACTACTGGTTCGTCCTCATAGCATGCATTTAATAGGTTTGCAATTAAAGAAAGAGTTAGGAATAAAATGGGTTGCAGATTTTAGAGATCCTGGACAGAAATAGATTATTTTCATCAACTCCCTTTAACAAAAAAATCATTTAATAAACACTATAAATTAGAAAAAGAGGTTTTAAAAAAAGCAGATGCAACTTTAGTTATTGGGAAAACAATGAAGAAAAAATACAGTCTTCTTTCCAATAATATTCATGTTGTAACAAATGGGTTTGATAATGAAGAAAATTTAACACAGGATATTAGATTAGATTCCACTTTTTCATTGACGCATATTGGACTAATGAATGCAGATCGTAATCCTAAGATTTTATGGGAGGTATTAGATGAAATTTGTAAAGAAAATTCACAATTTTCAAACGATTTAGAAATAAAATTAATAGGTAAAATAGCTAAAGAAATTGATGAGAGCCTAAATAAATATTCTTTCAAAACTATTACAAAAATAAATTATGTTCCGCACAATGAAGTTTTGAAGTATCAAAGGGAGTCTCAAGTATTATTACTTGTTGTAAATGATGTACCTAGTGCAAAAGGAATATTGACAGGTAAAATTTTTGAATATTTACAAGCAAAACGACCTATATTAGCAATCGGTCCTGAAGATGGTGATTTAGCCGAAGTTTTAAGTACAACAAATTCAGGTGAGATTGTAAATTTTAATAATAAAGAAAAGTTAAAAAGAATAATAACTAATTTATATACTAGTTATAAACATAAAGATTTGATTGTCGATTCAAAAAATATAGGTAAATTTCATAGAAAAGAATTGACAAGGCAATTATCAGAAATACTAAAAGACATTAATAATTCTTGAAAAAAATAGTAACAATATTAGGAGCAAGACCACAGTTTGTTAAAGGAGCTGTATTAAGTAGAATCATCGCTAAGCATAATGATTTTCATGAAATAATAGTCCATACTGGTCAACATTATGATGTTAACATGAGTGCTGTTTTTTTTGAGGAAATGAAAATTCCTAAACCTAAATATAATTTAAATATTAATGGTTTAAATCATGGAGCCATGACTGGTCAAATGATGGAGAAAATAGAGGAGGTTTTATTAGAAGAAAAACCTGATGCCGTAATTGTTTACGGAGATACTAATTCTACATTAGCAGGAGCTTTGACTGCTAAGAAAATGAATATTAAAATAGTACATATTGAAGCAGGTTTGAGATCGTTTAATATGGAAATGCCTGAAGAAGTTAATAGAATTATAACTGATAGAATTGCCGATTTGTTAAGTTGTCCAACTAACAATTCGTTAAAAAATTTGAAAAATGAAGGGTTTGAAGGTTTACCTATTACAATAAAAAAACATGGTGATATAATGAAAGATGCTGTTGAGTTTTATAGTAAACTATCTGAAGAAAAGTCGACTATAATTGACAGTTTAAAATTACTTACAAACGGTTTTGTTTTAGCAACCATACATAGACAAGAAAATACGGATTCAAAAAACTCACTTGAAAGTATTTTTAAAGCTCTAGAAGAAATAAATTTAAAATTACCCGTTGTTTTACCATTGCATCCTAGAACAGCAAGTAAATTGAAAGAGTTTAATATGAAACCAGAGGTTACTTTAATAGATCCCGTAGGGTATTTCGATATGTTGGCGTTGTTAAAAAATTGCAACATGGTAATAACAGATAGTGGAGGATTACAAAAAGAAGCTTTTTTTAATAAAAAACATTGTGTTATAGCTAGAAAAGAAACTGAATGGGTAGAGTTAGTTGATAGTAATTATGCAAAAATTACTGGTTCAGAAAAAGAAAAAATAGTTGAAGCTTTTAATTATTTTTTAACTTCAACTATGTCGTTTAATGAAGAATTATATGGAACCAATGTTGGAGAAAAAATTTATAAATCAATAAATAAACTAATTCAAGAATAATTTTGGGAATAGTATTAAAACAATCACTTAAAAACACTCTGGTTATTTATATAGGATTTATAATTGGAGGTATTAATACCGTTTATTTATATGACCGATTTTTAACTTCTCAGTATTATGGATTAGCTACCTATGTTTTTGCTGCATCCAATCTTATAATGCCTTTGATAGCTTTTGGTATTAATTTTACTGTTGTTAAATTTTTTTCGAGTTATACTTCAAAAAAAGAAAAAGATAAGTTTTTAAATTTAGTTCTGTTTCTACCATTGTTTATTGCTATTCCTATTGGCTACGGCTGGAATTTTGTTCATGATTTAATAATGACCTATGTTTCTAAAAGTAGCTCTAAAGAAAATTTAATCGTTGAGAATTATACAATTTATATCTATGTAGTAGCGGTTTGTTGTGCTTATTTTGAAGTGTTTTATTCTTGGGCTAAAGTTCAATTACAGTCAGTTTTTGGTAATGTTTTGAAAGAATTATATAATCGTGTAGCTGTTATGATTATGCTGTTTGCAGTTTCTTTTAATTTTATAACAAAAGAGGAGTTTCTTTTTTACATGGCTTTGGCATATGTATTAAGAACACTATTAATGATGTCATATGCTTTTAAATTATATATACCTAAATTTTCATTTGGATTGCCTTCAAATTTTAAAGAAGTATTTAAATATAGTGCATACATTCTTTTAGCAGGTAGTGCTGGTGCTATTGTTTTAGATATTGACAAGGTTATGATTCCAGGTAAAGATGGTTTTGCTATGGCAGCCTATTATTCAGTAGCAGTATTTATAGGTTCGTTTATTGAAGCTCCAAGTAGGGCAATGACACAAATATTACAACCATTAACGTCTAAGTCAATTAATGAAAATAACGACAAAGAAGTTGAAAGTTTATATAAGAAGAGTTCCATAAATTTATTATTAATTGGAGGTTTGTTTTTTATACTGGTAAATACTAATGTTACTGAGTTATTTAAAATAATGCCAAGTAAAGGATATGCAGGTGGTGAGAAAGTTGTTCTGATGATTTCTTCCGCAAAATTATTCCTAATGTTATTAGGTAGTAATGGTGCAATTTTAAATAATTCAAAGTTTTATAAAATTGTATTACCAATCGGATTAGGTATGGCAATAGGTGTGTATTTTTTAAATGACTATTTTTATTATAATTTAAACTTAACTACCGATGGATTAGCTTTAGCTACCTTATTAGTAACACTTTTTTTTGGAGGTTTTAAGTTGTGGTTTGTGCAAAATAAATTAAAAATCAATCCTTTTACTACTAAAACTTTCATAATGATTTTTATAATTTTTTCTTTATATCTTCTTTTTAATTTTTGGAATTTTTCTATACCTGAAATAGTATTGTTAGATTTTCCTATTAATCCATTAATAAATATAAGTTTGAAGAGTGTTATAGTAATACCATTATATATTTATCTAGTCTATAAATTAAAAATATCAAAACAATTTAATAAATTGTTAGGTAGGGTTATATAAAAAAGGTTTATTATTTAAAATAAACCTTTCTAAATGAATGTGGGGAGACTGAAATTTAAGACACAAATTGCCTTACGATGGCAAAATTAGGTCTTAACACAATAGTATTTGTTAACATATGTTTATAGTTAAGTAGAATATAATTTTTTTCTAATTCTACTTAGTTGAACGGCAGTAATGTTTAAGTAAGACGCTATTTGATGTAGAGGAATTTTTTTTTCAATATCATGTATAGATTTTTTTAATAACAAATACCTATCGGTGGCATTTAAGGTTGTTAACTGTGTTACTCGGTTTATAAGTTTTAAATATTCTTGCATCAATATTTTAGAAAACAATATTGAAATATCATGATTTTGCTCGGTCAACGTTAAAAACAAATTAAGTTTTGTTTCTAAAATTATTGAATCAGATAAACAATGATAATCTACATTTAAATTGGGAGGATTTATTAGCGACTTATGTGGTGCTATGACAGATATAGGGGTAAATAAAGTTCTGATGTATCTTTTTCCTTTCTGATCTACTAAAAAAGAACAGATAACTCCCTTTTGTAAAATAAAAAATTTAGACTCCTTCTGATTTCGTCCAGCTATTATGTCACTTTTTTTATAGTGCTTTACAGATAGAATATTTTCTAATTTATTTTTAGATGTAGCAGAAAGAGAACTATTGTATTCCGATAAAAATTGTTCTATTGTTTTCATTTTAAAGGTAATAGAAAACAATTATATTGGTTTATAATTCGTTTATTTCAAAATTAAGGATATTTTTTGTAAAAAGCTAATTGCGTTTGGGCCTTCCATAAATAGTAAGTCTAGTATTGAAAGATTTGGAATAAATCCAAATTTATCGTCGAACATTTGAACATAAGTATCCATTTCTATTTCGACTCCTTTTTTTGCTATTGCTAAATTTCTAAAATCTTTTTCACTACTATCAGAACTATAACTACTTGTTTTGGTATATGCATTACTAATTTGTAAAGCATCAGTAACAAACAAATGTGTGTCTATTACAACATCATGTAAAAAAGAATATTTTTTACTAAATATTTTATGAATATCATCCTCATAAAATTCAAAAAAAGGAGAAGTACGATACGCGGACTGTAATGATTTAAAATGTTGTATCTGCCAAGGGAAATCATTCTCAATTAAAGCATCTTTCGTTTTTTTTCTGTTTTCTGAGTGTTTATGTTTTACTGGTATGTTTAATGAAAGTTTTCCATTAGCACCATATATATAACAGCGATTTCTGTAAGTTTGTTTTTGAAAGTTGTCTTCAAACTCAAACGTAACAGAATTACATTGAGAAATTACAGAATATTGTGCTATTGGAGCAAAATACGTGGGGATAAAAAGAGCCATTATGCTTTCTTTTTTTTCTTTATAACAACAGATTTTGCAATAAAATCATGAATTGCCTTTCTTTTTTTATTTCCTGAGATTGTAGTTAAAGATATCCAACCTAATAAATACTTTGAAATAAATCTAAGCAATGCATAAAGAAAAGTTATTTTCTTATTAGTTTCCTCATCTTTTCTAACTGTTATGTTTGAAATACTATGACCAATTGTTCCACCATTTATTGAAGTTAGCAAGGGGTCATAAAGTATAAAAATGAATATAAAACTTATAATTTTTAAGGACGTATGAATTGATTCAAATAGATTAAAAAATTGACTTAAAGAATACATTAAAAACACCAATATAATACCATCTATAACTAGTGCTTGAATTCTATCTGAAACTGATGCATATTCATTATTAGTATTTTTAGAATCATTTAACACTTTGTTCTTTTTCCACCATTTATCAAAAGACAAATAAGCTATAAGTATTATTAAAAAAGGTAAAAAATATGATGTAGATTTTCCAGTGCCTCCAACAGTTGTAAACATTCTATCCCATCGGATTGATTTTAATTTTTCGCCAAAACTTTTAGCTTTCGGGTCCCAGCTTAACCAGATCATTACAGGTTTACCAACAACATGATCAAAAGGTACATATCCCCAGTTTCTGGCATCTAAAGAATTTTGACGATTATCACCCATCATCCAGTAATAATCTTGCTTAAAAGTGTATGATGTAGCCTTTTTACCGTTAATGTATATGTTATCTCCAAAAACAGTTAAATTATTATTTTCGTATCTACGAATAATTTGCTCGTAAAAAGGAATACTGTTTTCGTTTAACTCAACAGTTACCCCTTTTTTAGGAATGTAAATCGGTCCAAAATTATCTGATGACCATGCGTATTTAGGATTATGAGGAAAAACTGATTTATCATAAAATCCCTTTGGTCTTAATGTTTTGGTTATACTTTTAACTATTGGATTCTTTTTAATTAAAGCAGCTTCGTCGTCAGTTAAATTTAAAATATATTTACCCCCTCTTGAAATCCATTCACGAATATTATATTTTTCAACAGCACCTCTGCTAAAACTTTTTCCTTCCGTATCAACTTCAAAAAACCATTGAGGTTTAGCCCTGTCAGGTAAAATAGTTTTTTTACCATTAATAAAAACATAACCATCTCTAACTTCCAAACTATCTCCAGCAATACCAACACATCGTTTTACATAATTTGTACGTTTGTCTATTGGTTTATAGGTGAATTTTCCTGAGTTATCTCCCCACATTGTTTTTAATGAATCCGCTGGCCAGCTAAATACTACAATATCATTGCGTTTAATTTTTTGAAGTGCTGGTAAACGCATATATGGTAATGACAATTTATTTTTCCAACTATTTTTATTTTCAGAATTATCATCAGATAAAAATGACTTGGTACCTAAGCCAGGGATTGTATCATGAGCCATAGGAGCAGCTACAGTAGTCATTGGTACACGTGCTCCATAATGAAACTTACTAACAAATAAATAATCACCAACTAATAAAGTTTTTTCTAAAGAAGAAGTTGGAATAGTATATGGTTGCATAAAGTAAGTGTGCACTAAAGTAGCAGCAATTACAGCAAAAGCAATAGAACTTAACCATTCATCTACAACATTTGGAGGTTTTAAACTACGGTTTTTTATATGTGAGCTATCAGAAATATAGTTTAAGTAGTATATGTATAAACCTAGGGTAAAAATAGCTAAAAAGGTGTCTTTTCCTTTATTAAAACCAAAACTTCTACAAGTTTCTACCCAAACAATAGGGAACATTAATAAGTTTACGATCGGAATAAATAATAAAATAACCCACCATTTAGGGCGATTAAGTATTTGCATTAAAACAACTGCATTATAAACTGGTACAGCTGCTTCCCATGCTTTTCTACCTGCTTTTATATATAGTTTCCAAGTTCCTAAAAAATGGATTGCTTGAATTATTAAAAAGAATATAAACCATTCAGTAAATGTCATAATTTCAATTTTTTATTCCCCATTAGGGCAAAAGTCAATTTATTAGTGTTTTTATAACTAAAAAGTTACGTTTTTAACCTAAGTTTAACACGTCATTCATAGTATAAACCCCTGTTTTGTTAATAAGCCATTCCGCAGCTACAACAGCACCTAAAGCAAACCCTTGCCTATTGTGAGCAGTATGTTTAATATCTATAGAATCAACTTCAGAATTATAAGTAACAGCATGCGTACCTGGTACTTCAGGGGTACGAATAGCTTTTATAGGGATACTGCTTTCAGAAATTTGTTTATCTAATTCCCAAGAAGTTTTATTGGTATTTTCGATAATTCCCTCAGCAAGTGTTATAGCTGTTCCACTTGGCGCATCTAGTTTTTTTGTATGATGAATCTCTTCCATTGAAATATTGTATTGTTCTAAAGAATTCATCATTTTAGCTAACTGTTTATTCAGTTCGAAAAAAATATTAACGCCCAAACTAAAATTAGAAGCATATATAAAAGCGCCTTTTTTGTCATTACATAGGTTAACAATATCTTGGTACTTATCTAACCATCCAGTGGTTCCAGATACTACAGGCACTGTATTGGTAATACAATTTGAAATATTAGTAAAAGCTACATCTGGAATACTGAAATCAATGGCTACATCAGCTAATTTGATGTCATAATCTTCATTTCCAGTGTATTTAATAACAATTTCATGGCCTCTTTGCAAAGCAATTTTTTCAATTTCTTTACCCATTCTACCATATCCAAGTAAGGCTATTTTCATTTTTTTAAAAAGAATATTTAAATGTTAACCCAACTTTAGGTGCTTCAATAAGCATTGGGTCAGTTGAGATTGTTGGGTTAATAGATAAGTTGTCATTAGTGTTGAATTGAAGTAAGTGTGCATTTACACTTGCTTCAACTATTTGTAAAACGTAAAGTAAAACTCCTGTTAATAAAGATAAATCTCTATTTTTTCGAAGCACTTTTTGAGCGTTTTCTAAACCAAGAGTAGATATAGATTGATTACCGTCATCGTCAGTAAACTCATCTTTCAACCCTTGTTTTCTCAGTTTAAAAGCATTTCTGAAACGGTCATATTCATTACTATTTGTCGTGTAATAATAAATACTTGCACCAATAGCTCCCCAAACAATAGGAGCTTTCCAGTACTTTTTATTATAAATCTGTCCTCCTCCAGGGAAAATTGCTGAATAAAAAGCAGCTTTTGATGGAGACAAGGGATTGTATTTGTTAGTAGTAAGTTTAGACTTCTTTGTTTTTATGGCTAAAGAGTCTTTCTTTTGACCATAAAAGCTGTAGGATAAAAATAAGCCTAAAAATAGAAGTATAATTTTTTTTGGAAACACTTATTTTAATAAGTTTTTTATACGATTAAAATCTTCTTCCGAAGTAAAAGGTATTGATATTTTTCCTTTCCCTCGGTTATTAATGGTAACGTCTATTTTATTACCAAAGTATTCACTTAAGTCACTAACACTATCAGAGATATATTTTGGTAATACTTTTTTCTTGGCAGCTTTTGTAACTGTTCCAGCTTTCAAGTTTTTAACAAGTTCTTCAGTTTGACGAACAGATAATTTGTCTCTAAGTATTTTTTCATAGATGTTTAACTGATCGGTAGCGCTGTCAACGTTAATTAAAGCTCTTCCATGTCCCATAGAAATAAATCCATCACGCATACCAGTTTGAATAATAGGATCTAACTTTAACAAACGCAAATAATTTGTTACAGTAGAGCGTTTTTTTCCAACTCTAGTACTAAGTTCTTCTTGTGTTAATTGAATTTCATCTATTAATCTTTGGTATGATAAAGCTACTTCAATAGGATCTAGGTTTTTACGTTGAATATTTTCAACTAAAGCCATTTCTAGCATTTCTTGATCATTCGCTAATCGAATGTATGCAGGAACAGTTTTGTTTCCTATTAGTTTAGAGGCTCTAAAACGGCGTTCTCCGGAAACTAACTGGAATTTATCGCTAGCTAATTTTCGAACAGTAATTGGTTGAATTACACCTAGCTCTTTAATTGAACTAGCCAACTCACGTAAAGCTTCTTCATCAAAATAAGTTCTCGGTTGATAAGGGTTTACGTCAATAGAGCTTATATCTAATTCAACGATGCTACCTACTAATTTATCTGCATTTTTATCTGAAGCAGAGTTTACTTCTGCTGTTTCTTTTAATAATGCTGATAATCCTCTACCTAGAGCTTGTTTTTTTGTTGCTTTTGCCATTACTATACTATGCCTTTTTATTTAAAATTTCGTTCGCCAAATTTAAGTAATTTACAGCACCTTTACTGGTTGCATCGTAAGAAATAATGCTTTCGCCATAACTTGGAGCTTCACTTAAACGGATGTTTCTATGAACTATTGTCTCAAACACCATAGAACTAAAGTGTTTACGAACTTCTTCAACAACTTGGTTTGAAAGACGTAAACGAGAATCAAACATTGTTAAAAGTAAACCTTCAATGTCTAAATCTTGATTATGAATCTTCTGAACACTTTTGATAGTGTTTAAAAGTTTTCCTAAACCTTCTAGAGCAAAATACTCACATTGTATTGGGATTATTACCGAATCAGCAGCAACCAGAGAGTTTAGAGTAATTAAACCTAAAGAAGGAGCACAATCAATAAGAATGTAATCATATTCATCTTTAATGCTTTCTAATGCTTTTTTAAGCATGTATTCTCTTTCTTGCTTGTCTACTAGTTCTATTTCAATAGCCACTAAATCAATGTGAGCAGGAATTAAGTGTACATTAGGAGACGTAGTTTCTATGATAGTATCTTTTGGAGGAACAGTCAATTCTAAAACTTGATATGTTCCTTTTTCAATACTTTCCACGTCTATACCTAAACCTGAAGTAGCGTTTGCTTGTGGATCAGCATCAATTAATAATACTTTGTTTTCTAAAACCCCTAAGGCTGCAGCCAAGTTAACAGTAGTTGTTGTTTTACCAACACCACCCTTTTGATTTGCTATTGCAATAATTCTACCCATTCTAAATTTGTCTAGTTTGAAAGAGGTAAATTTACAATTATTTATGGTTTTTTAAAGCGAAAGATGTTAAGAATAATTAAAATCAATAAGATATTTTTCATCAAGTTAGCTTTCCGTATACTAATTAAAGAGGATTTAGCTTATTAATATTACTTGAAATAAATGTTTAAAAAAAATAAATAAATTGTTTTTATCTTAATAAGAATTAAATTTATGGATAATTGGTAAGTGATTTATTTAAATTAAGGTGTAACAAAATCAAATTCTAATTTTTCTATTTTGTTTCTCAATAAGTTTTTTTTGTTCTTAATAGTTTTTCCATCAATTAAATAAAATTCATTTTTGTATGTTATCAAACTACCAAGTCGGCAACTTTCATAAAAAGGAGTTGGCATTTCTGTAAATACTTCATTTACTGTGTCATAGTAATAAAAACTTAACACAGAAGGGTCGTTGATTATCGAATTGTTATTATCAACAGTAGGTACACCACCTAATCCAAATATTATGTAATTACCATATTTGATTGCGGTACTTTGACTGAAGTCTATCCCTTGTTTTCCTTTAAATGTATTAATAGTAGTTAAGCTAGTAAAATCTTCATTGAATTTAGATATGGTAATTGTATTGGCTGAAGGTCTGATGTTGTAATAAGTGTTGTTTATTATTAGAGAATTGTTATACGTAACACCACCATAAAGACCAATTGAACCGTTTACTTTATGAGTAGATAATTCATTAGTAATTAAGTTGTATTTGTATATATTGGTATTAGAGTTTTCAGGTGATGTAAAATATATAGCTTGGTCAGCTTCGATATAAAATCCTTCCGCAGAAAATAAACCTGTTGAATTAGAAATTGATTTAATAGTTTTCCATTCTTTATTAGAAAAGTTAAACTCATACAAACCATTTACGGTAAACATATACCATTTTTCGTTACGGATAAAATTAATAGAACCTGCTCCACCGTTAGGTGTTTTATTATCAGTGCTTATTAGAGTCCATGATGCTGCTTGAAAGTCAAACATATAGGTTGATTTTTCACCAACAGAAAATAGATTGTCTTTGTGAACTATATGAGTATTTAAGTTTAAAGATGGAGTGTCTGCTATTTTTTCAGAGTTTACTATATCTAAAACTTTAACAATAGGACTAGGTTCATCAGTATTCTTATTGTCATCTATAGCCTCACTTGAGCAGGCAATAAAAGGAGGTAAAAAAATGAAAAAAAGAAGTTTACTGAAAATTTTCATAAAAAAAAATTAACTGTTTAACATAACTGGCATTACTAACATAGTAACTTGTTCTCCTTCTTCTGTGCCATCAATAGGAGTTAAAATTCCGGCTCTGTTAGGTAAGCTCATTTCAATCAATACATCATTTGAATTGAGATTGTTTAACATTTCACTTAAAAAACGAGAATTAAACCCAATTTGCATATCGTCTCCTTGGTAATCACAAAGTAAACGTTCATCCGCTTTATTTGAATAGTCTAAATCTTCGGCAGAAATATTTAACTCAGTGCCAGCCATTTTTAAACGAATTTGATGAGTTGTTTTGCTAGAAAATATTGAAACACGACGTACAGAGTTTAAAAAGGATGCTCTATCAACCGTTAGTTTGTTTGGGTTTTCTTTTGGGATAACAGCTTCGTAGTTAGGGTATTTTCCGTCTATTAAGCGGCATATTAACAATACATTGTCAAATGTAAATTTAGCGTTGGTATCATTGTATTCTATAGTTACATTTTCTTCTGAACCTCCTAGTATTCCTTTTAGTAAGTTTAACGGTTTTTTAGGCATTATGAATTCAGCAGATTTATCAGCAGTAACATCTTTACGAGTATATTTTACAAGTTTATGAGCATCTGTAGCTACAAAAGTTAATTCTTTTGAGTTGAATTGAAAGAATACACCACTCATTACTGGTCTTAAATCATCATTACCAGCTGCAAAAATAGTTTTAGTAATCGCCGTAGCTAAAATATGTGATGGTATTTCGGTGCTACTTGGAGATGGTAATTCAACAGCTTTAGGAAATTCTTCTCCATTGAAATAGGCCATGTCATATTTTCCTTGCTCAGAAATAATTTCAATTGTACTATCACCCTCGGTTTTGAATGTTAGTGGTTGGTCAGGAAAAGTTTTTAAGGTGTCCAATAATAAACGAGCATTAATTGCAATAGCTCCAGCATCGGTACTTTCAACCTCTACAACAGCACTCATTGTAGTTTCTAGATCTGATGATGATATTTTTAATTGATTTTCAGATAATTCAAATAAAAAATTATCTAAAATAGGTAGCGTATTGTTACTGTTTATAACTCCTCCTAAAACTTGTAATTGTTTTAATAATTGAGAGCTAGATACGATAAATTTCATGGATTAAGTTTCTAATGATTAGAACTACAAATATATCTTAATTTGATGATTTTAAAAATTTATTTTACAAACTAATTAAATTGGTAGTTTATTTGAATGTTTCCGTAAAAATTTCCTTGCGGTACTTGAATGCTTTTTAGTTTTTTTGTGTGGTAATGTACAGTATATCCTAAATTAAAACGATTTGCTGTAAAACGAATACCAATTTCAGTAGAAAAAACAATAGGTGTAACAGGATAAGTTATTGGGCTATTTTTGTTTAGGAAGCTGCCTTGAATTGTAGCGTCATAAAGAATATAGTTAACCATTGGCCTTATGTAAATAAAAGACTCTATTTCATTATTGAACTTGGAATTATTATTATTTAAGTTGCTGTTAAAAGCTATTGAATTAACAAGGTTTTGAAGAGGTTTTAAACCAATTCTTCCATAAAAACCAGAGGATATATTTGTGAAAACTGTACCTAAAGTAGCTTTGTTTGTCCAATTTAAATCATAGTATTTTGATTTATTTTTTAATAAAGGTTTGGTGAAACTTGTATTAAAATTTAATGCAAAAGCGTTTTTTATTTGGTATTTCCATCCAATAGCTTTTCTAAAACCATAAATATCATGAATGAAATCTTGTAATTCTCGTCCTAACGCAGCAGGCCCAATAATTCCAATTTCTAAAGAGTTTTTTAATATACTGCTTTTTTTGAAAAAATAATTAATTCCAAAAGCACCGAATAAATAGGAAGCAAAAGGTCTATCTTGTTGCCCACGAGTTTGAACAGTAGCTTTGAAAGGAGTATACATTCTATGTCCTATCTGAAGCTCATATATTTTTTTTTCTACCTTTTTATTAGATAGATTGCTTAAGAAGCGGTAAGTGAAAAACATCCCATTTGTATAATACCTGTCTTGACTTAAAGATATATAAAGGTCATTATCGTTTGAGAAACTAAATTCTTTTTTATACTTACGCTGTGAAAAAGAGGTAAGAGAAAATAAGACTAATAAAAAAGCAATAATTTTTTTCATAAAAGTAAATATCATCTTATTTTAGCAACACTACAATTTAACTGCAAATATTATATTTTTTTATTATATATGGAAGAAAAACCAAAATTGACTATTCGAGATTTTCAAAATGTTTCTACAAATGATGAATTAAGGGAGCTGATAAAAGAAAAAGGGATTTCAATTGATAAGGTTGAAGTTAAAATCAATTATGAGAGTGAATTAAAGAAGCTTCAAATAGAATTGGTTAAGCTACAGCAATGGGTTGCTAAGAATAATAAAAGAGTAGCTGTTATTTTTGAAGGCAGAGATGCAGCGGGTAAAGGAGGGAGTATTCGTCGGTTTATGGAGCATTTAAATCCAAGATCAATGCGTTTAGTAGCTCTAAACAAACCTACAGAGGTAGAAAAGGGGCAGTGGTATTTTCAAAGATATATTAAAGAATTGCCAAACCCTGGTGAAATAGTTTTTTTTGATAGGAGCTGGTATAATAGAGCAGTGGTTGAGCCTGTTATGGGTTTTTGTAGTGATGATCAATATAAAAAATTTTTAGTACAAGTTCCAGAATTTGAGCATATGTTGTATGAAGATGGGGTTACTATAATTAAGTTTTGGTTGTCTATATCTAAAGAAGAACAATTAAGGCGTTTTGATTCTCGCAATAAAAATCCGTTGAAAAGATGGAAGTTTAGTCCTGTTGATAAAAAAGGACAAGAGCTTTGGGATAAGTATACATTTTACAAAGATCAAATGTTTAGTAAAACGCATACAGCATATAGTCCATGGATTGTTGTTAAAACCAATGATAAGAAAAAAGCTAGAGTAGAATGTATGCGTCATGTATTGTCTCAATTTAACTATGACGGAAAAGAAAACGCTAAAACAATATTAAATCCAGACCCTAATGTGGTAATGCGTTATTACCGTTCAGTAAATCATTTAGATTAATTATGGAAAATTTGACACAGAAAGACGTAAATAAACTTAATTCTAATAGAGGTTTAAAGGCGATTTTATCAAAAGAACCTTACAATATTGAGCGAGCAATTCGTTATGTTGATTATGAGCGAAAGTTAAAAAAACTGCAGCTAGAGTTGATTAAGTTGCAAACTTGGGCGATTGAAAAAAATGAGCGAATTATAGTTATTTTTGAAGGAAGAGATGCTGCTGGAAAAGGTGGGGCTATAAGAAGAATTACTGAGCGGATAAATCCTAGGCATATGCGTATAGTTGCGTTACCAAAACCAAATGAAGATGAAAGAACACAATGGTATTTTCAGCGTTATGTAGAGCGATTTCCAAAGGCAGGTGAAATGGTTTTTTTTGATAGAAGTTGGTATAACAGAGCCGTTGTAGAGCCTGTAAATGGGTTTTGTACTGAGAAGGAATATAACGTTTTTATGAATCAAGTGAATGATTTTGAAAGGATGATTTTAGAATCAGGGATTCGTTTAGTTAAGATATATATGTCTATTACCAAAAGAGAACAAGCAAAAAGATTTAACGATATTAAAAATGATCCGTTAAAACAATGGAAAATGACACCTGTAGATGAAAAAGCACAGGAGCTATGGGATGATTATACTGGTTTTAAAAGAACAATGTTTTCTAAAACGAACACAGTAGTTTCGCCTTGGAAAGTAATTAGAGCTAATAGAAAAACCATAGCAAGGGTAAATGTGATAAATCATATTTTAAAAAGTATCCCTTATGATAAAAATATAAAGGTATAAATTGTTTGTTCAATTTATACCTTAAAAGAGGTGTTTTTAATTTGTTATGTTTTTCTTTACTTCTTCAAAAATGAAAAATATTTCACCAGCTATTTGTTTACTAGATTTTAGATAGGTTTCTTTAGTGTCATCTCTCTGATCTGATATTTTAGGATCTGTAAAAGGTAAGTGAAATCGCTCAATTGCATCAGGAATAAAAGGGCAGTTTTCATCAGCGCTATCACAAGTGGTAATGGCAATATATGGATAACTATTGTGTGAATTGTCAAAAACTTTTGAAAAAGCTACTAAAGGAGTATTACATCCTTCAAAAGAAATTAAATATCTTGGGTTTTGATGAGAGAAATTATCAACATTAAATTCAAAACCGCTTTTTTGTAGAGCTCTTACGGTGTTTCTGTGAAATGCTGTAGCTTCTGTTCCTCCAGAGAAAGAAAAAATATTTTCAATTGAAAAATAATTAACTGCAAAAAAGCTCCATACTTGAGCAAATTGACTTCTCCTTGAGTTATGGGTACAAATAAAGTTTAAGTTAAGTTTATCGCGTTCAAAATATTCATCAATAATAGTGTCGGTAATTTTTGTTAATAGCTCTTTGCGGTCGTCACTTAAAACTAAATCTCTTTTTGCTTCTTCAAAGAAATTTTTTGTGTCTGTGTTTTTAGTGTTAATCATTTATTTAATGTTCTTTTGCAAATTAAAATATTGCCAAAAGTAACTGATAAAGTTTTAAGGTAAATTAAATAATAGTTAATTATGTGTTTTGAAATTGGAAACAAAGTGGTTGTTATAGATGATGTTATACGTGGAGAAATTTTTGGTTTTCAGGGTGATCTTGTGTTAGTGAAGGATGAAGATGGAATGGTGTATCAGTTTTTAAAAACTGAATTAGTTAAAATTGAAGTAGAGCAAAAAGAGTTGAGTAAGTATCTTAATATAAATAATACGAATTTAAAAGATAAACTAAAATCAGAACGCACTAAGAAAAATAAGTTTGTGAAATCTAAAAATGAAATTGTGATGGAGGTTGATTTACATGTTGAGAAATTATTAAAATCTACAAAAGGTATGGATAATTATGATATACTCTCATTTCAAATAGAAAAAGCTAGGCAGAAGTTAGAGTATTGTTTATCAAAGAAAATATCAAAAATTGTCTTTATTCATGGTGTTGGAGAAGGAGTTTTAAAAACTGAATTAAATTATTTATTAGATAGATATCCAGTGAAGTATTATGAAGCATCTTATCAGAAGTATGGATTAGGAGCAACTGAAGTTTATGTGTATCAAAACCCTAATTAGTGTTACTTTTGTAAAATGGAAAAAATTTATCTAGATAATGCGGCTACTACACCTATTTTACCTGAAGTAATAGAGTTGATGGCTGATTCAATGCGTGTTAATTTTGGTAATCCATCATCAACACATCAGTTTGGAAGAACAGCAAAAGTAGCGGTTGAAACAGCAAGAAAAAATATAGCAAAACACTTTAATGTATCTGCAAGAGAAATTATTTTCACTGCTGGTGGAACCGAAGCTGATAATTTAATACTACAAAATGCAGTAGTCGATTTAGGTGTTGAAACTATTGTTACCACTAAAATTGAGCATCATGCAGTTTTGCATACTGTTGAGTTTTTGAAAAGTAAATACGGGATAAATATTGTGTATTTAAGTGTTAATGATGATGGGGAAATTGATCTAGATGAGCTAGCTGATGTTTTAACGAATGAGCAAACTAAAACCTTAGTGACTCTAATGTGGGTAAATAATGAAATTGGTAACCTTTTGCCTATTAAAGAGGTCGCTCAGATATGTAAATCTAATGGTGCATTGTTTCATTCTGATACTGTTCAGGCAATAGGACATTATGCTTTGGATTTAAAAGAAGTACCTGTTGATTTTATAACGGCAAGTGCTCATAAGTTTCATGGGCCTAAAGGGGTCGGGTTTGCTTATGTTAAGAAAGGTATTAGTGTTTTCCCTATGCTTCATGGTGGTGATCAAGAAGGAGGAAGTCGTTCTAGTACAGAAAATGTACATTCAATTTTAGGAATGGAAAAAGCATTAGATGTAGCGATGGAAAGAATTGAAAAAGATACCATATATATTAAAGGTGTAAAAAAACAATTGATTGACGGTTTACGTAAGTTGTTTTCTGAAATTCAATTTAATGGTTTGTCAAATGAAATGGAAATGAGCACATATACTGTTTTAAGTGTAAGATTTCCATTTACAGATAAAATGTTGCTGTTTAATTTGGACTTATTTGGGATTTCTGCTTCAGGAGGAAGTGCTTGTCAAAGTGGAAGCAATAAAGGATCTCATGTTTTAGATGCTTTTTTGAATGAACATGATGCAGAGAAAACTTCAGTGCGTTTTTCTTTTAGTAGGTTTACAAAAAAGGAAGATATAGATTCTGTTTTAAGTTTTTTTGAAAATTTTAATAAAAAAGATATTTAAATCGATTTTAAAAGAGTTTTTAAAACAAGACTAGCTAGCCGTTGTTTTGATTTTAAAACTCTTTTAGGATAGGTTTATGAAGGTTGTTTTTATAGTTTTATATTATGTTTAATTTGTGTTTAATAGTTTTTTGTTATTAAATGTTTTTTTTTTTATTTTAAAAAAAAAGTAAATAAATGTAGGATGTGAGTAAAAGTTATTTATATTTGCATCGTTTATTAGAAACGTCCCCCCAAACTATAGATTTGCCATCAAAATGGCTAAATGTATTTTTTTTGGGGGGTTTTTTATGCTCTCCATTGTAATTTATTAAAATTAAAATAACACTAAATATAGTGTTGTAACAATGTATACTAAATTCAATTTATATGGGGGAGTATTATGTATTAGCGATGTTTTTTAAGAAAGTGAGAAATTTGTTTTTTTGCTTCATCTTATTTTCTATTTCTATTAAGGTCAAAGCTCAGGCAATTTCGTCTAGCGAAGGAACTGCACTCTGTTTCTCGTGTGTTCCTAACGCAAACTGGTCAGTAGTTCAAGGTACACCTGATGTTTCAAATAGTAATACTGCTGCAACCTCAGGAACTGCTAACGGAGGTACTGCTTGGTCAATGGCTCCTTTACCTACCCCTCCTACGGGACATGATTTTTGGATTACATTAAGAGATGTAGGTACGTTAGCTACTGAAGAAGTCGTAAGTACTAATATTACTGGCTTAACCATAGGTGATACTTATGAGATTAATTTTTATGCAATGACTTCTACTGGTACATACTCACCTGTTTATAACGATTCTTTTTTTTATAAAATAGGTAGTTTACCTAAGCAAGAGGTAACTTCTTTGTCTCAGGATTCATGGGGAATTGTAACTATTAGATTTGTTGCAAATGCATCAACTATGTCTTTTCAGTTATATCCGGGGAGTGATTCTAGCATAAGTGCTTCTTCTTCATTACGATCGGTATTGTTTTCTGTTGCCGAGAATTCAGTAAGAAGACTGACAGATGTTGATAATGATGGTGTTTTTGATGAAGAAGATTTAGATGATGATAATGACGGTGTTTTAGATACAGTTGAAGGTTTTTGTGATATACCTTCAGTAGCAAATTCTACATCAGGTTCAGGAGCTTTACAAGATCAGTTGTACTTTTTTAATTGGACAGGAGCTGATTTTGTGAATGGTATACAAAATGGAGATTCTCAAACATTTAATTTACCAGATGACTTAGTTGTTACAGCTGTATTTTCAAATGCAATTGGAAATACAAGCTCATTCACTCCAACGGATATGAATACTTGGACAGGATCTAGTCTTAAAGATATGTACAATACTTCTGGTACATCAGAAGCTCTTTATGGAGGAGACAATGTATCTTTTACGGTTACGTTTACTGCTACAAAATCGGGTAATCCTTACCCTTTGTATTTATTGGCATTAGATGCTGAAGCTACATCAGCTGGTAGTGAGTCAATTCAGTTTAATACGAATGGTGGTAATTGGACACTTTTAGAGTCTATTGGTACAGGTGGTGCTTTTTCTGGAGCAGGATCAAAAGATTTAGTAAATACATCAACCTCATTAGGTAATAATTCGATTTATTATTCTGAAAATGCTTCTGTTTTAAATGTTACTATAGGTCAAGCACCTATAGGTCTTCAAGGTGTGGCTTTTGGAATTCGTTTACTTTGTGATTCTGATAATGATGGAATCCCTAATTTAAGAGATACTGACTCTGATAATGATGGTTGTTTCGATGCTTTAGAAGCAGCTGGTAGTTATAATTACACTCAATTAACAAATGGAGCTTTTACTGGAGTAGATGGTAATGGGGTTCCAACAACTGTTGGAGGAAGTGGCCAAGCAACAACTGCTGCGGTAACAAATGCTTCAGATAGTTCAGCGTGTTGTGATGTTACCGTTTCAGGTTTTAGCGATGCTGATTCAGATAATATAGCTGATTCGTGTGATTTAGATGATGATAATGATGGTATTTTGGATGCTGATGAATGTGCTTTTATAAAATTAAAGCCAACTGACCTACCAAACCCACCAGGTGGGAATGCTACAATGTATAGTGTTGTTAATCAGGATATAAGTGGTCTTTTTAATTTGCCTCCAAATAGTTTATTTGTGACCATAACTAATGGTGCTACCAATCCATCAGGTGGTGCATGGATAGCAAATGCAGGGACTGGTGCTGGTACGTTTGAGTTTTCAGGGCCTTATTCAGATTTTATGTTTGTTACAGCAGCTCACGGTGGATCATTAGGAGATGGTGTCCAAGATGGTTTTGAATCATTAGATTTAGTAGAATTTAAATTCGATTCCCCATTGGCTTCCGATTTTATTTCTTTTAATTCTGGATCTAATTATTATGTAGAGAATCCAGTGGGAGGAGCCATTGTAAATAATGGCCAAAGATTAGATTGGCAATCAACAGAGCCAGGAGCAAAAAGATTACGATTTTCTTCTACTTCAGTAGCTGGTTCAAATAGCCAATATTTTATCGAGTTAAGAGTTTGTGATACAGATAGAGATCAAGTACTAGATCATTTAGATTTAGATAGTGATAATGATGGTTGTCCAGATGCTATAGAGGCAGATGAAGGAGTAACAATAGGTCAACTAGATGGGAATAATAGGATAGATATAATTAATCAAGGAGGTGTGGATGCTGATGGAGTGCCGAATATAGTAAACACTGGAGGTATCGCAGATGGTACAAATAATGACCAAGGGCAAGGTGTAACAGGAAATGAAATAATAGCTATTACTGCCTCAGTTGATGCTACTGCATTAGTAAATCAAAGTGTAGCAACACTTTCTTCTACTTCATTTACAATCACATCAGTTACTGCTACAAGTACAAGTGATTATTCAGGTACAGCGCCAACAACTTCGCCCAATTATTCAGGGCCATCAGCCACAGATGCTTCAGGAACATTGGTATATCAATGGCAAGAAGACGGAGTAAATTTGTCCAATACCGGAGTGTATTCAGGTACTAATACTTCTACATTAAACATTTCTAATGTTAATGGTTTAGATGGTAAAGTATATAACCTTATCGTTACACATCTAAATAATTCATGTATTAATATACAAAATAGTGCTACATTAACTGTATTTGATACATGTACAGATGGAGCAATAGTTGGCACAGTCACACCAAACGATCCTGATGCAGATGGTATAAATAACGTGTGTGATTTAGATAGTGATAATGATGGTATACTTGATACAGTTGAAAATAACTGTACAAACTCTATTAGTTACGAGTTTTATGATTTAGTTCCTTCAGGAAATACAGTAGATAATATTCCAACAACAGGTGCTTTAAGCACTGGAACTGTTACAAATTTTGATGTAGATGCTTTATTTGCTTCGATTCCCAGTCCTGGTAGTACATTTAGCATTCGATACAAAGGGCTTATATTGATTTCTACACCTGGAAATTACACTTTTTATACATCATCTGATGATGGGTCTAAGTTGTTTATTGATGGGAATGAAATAGTTGACAATGATGGTGATCATCCACTCATAGAACAAAGTGGTCAGGTTAATCTAGTTGCTGGTTATCATCAAATTGAAGTTACTTATTATGAAAATCTTGGTGCAGAATCTTTACAGGTTCAATATGAAGGTCCGTCTATAGCAAAACAAAATTTGCCTTTTGCTCAGTTATCATGTTCAAATGATACTGATAAAGATGGAATTCCTGATTATTTAGATACTGATAGTGATAATGATGGCTGTCCAGATTCAGTAGAGTCTGGAGGTGTAGACTCTACTAAAGATGGAATATTAGACGGAACAGGTTTTGATAGTAGTGGGCGAGTAACTGGAGGAACTGGTGGTTATAATGGAGCAAATGGAAGTGAAATTATTAGTGATGTGATTTCCAGTGTAGCTATAACTCCAGATCCAGCTTCTGTTTGTGAAGGAAGTAATATTACATTAACAGCAACTCCAACTGGACTTAGAGTAACTGATTTCGGAACATCAGGAGGTACAGGAGATGATACAACAATAGCTATTCCTTCGGGGGATTATGTATATAAATGGTTTTTAGGAACTAGTACAACCCCTTTAACAAATGTAGCACCTTATAGTGGTACTTCTTCAGCTTCTTTAGTGATTACAAATGCAACATCAGGTTTGTCAGGTAATACCTACAGAGTTGAAGTAACATCAATAAATAATAGCTGTCCTGAAGAAGATACTGTGGCAATAACGGTAACATCAAGTACAGAGTTAGACTTCTCAGGAGTAGATGCAACGATTTGTAGTGGAGCAGCGTTTAGTTTCCCAGCAACAAGTGGAATCACTGGATCATGGAGTCCAGCAGTAATCAGCAATACAGCAACAGCTACATATACATTTACACCAGATGGCGGGCAGTGTGTAACAGCTACTGATTTAGACTTTGAGTTAACGGTAACACCAAACACAGAGTTAGACTTTAGTGATGCAACAATTTGTAATGGGGGAACATTTAGTTTCCCAGCAACAAGTGGAATCACTGGATCATGGAGTCCAGCAGTAATCAGCAATACAGCAACAGCTACATATACATTTACACCAGATGGCGGGCAGTGTGTAACAGCTACTGATTTAGACTTTGAGTTAACGGTAACACCAAACACAGAGTTAGACTTTAGTGATGCAACAATTTGTAATGGGGGAACATTTAGTTTCCCAGCAACAAGTGGAATCACTGGATCATGGAGTCCAGCAGTAATCAGCAATACAGCAACAGCTACATATACATTTACACCAGATGGCGGGCAGTGTGTAACAGCTACTGATTTAGACTTTGAGTTAACGGTAACACCAAACACAGAGTTAGACTTTAGTGATGCAACAATTTGTAATGGCGGAACATTTAGTTTCCCAGCAACAAGTGGAATCACTGGATCATGGAGTCCAGCAGTAATCAGCAATACAGCAACAGCTACATATACATTTACACCAGATGGCGGGCAGTGTGTAACAGCTACTGATTTAGACTTTGAGTTAACGGTAACACCAAACACAGAGTTAGACTTTAGTGATGCAACAATTTGTAATGGCGGAACATTTAGTTTCCCAGCAACAAGTGGAATCACTGGATCATGGAGTCCAGCAGTAATCAGCAATACAGCAACAGCTACATATACATTTACACCAGATGGCGGGCAGTGTGTAACAGCTACTGATTTAGACTTTGAGTTAACGGTAACACCAAACACAGAGTTAGACTTTAGTGATGCAACAATTTGTAATGGGGGAACATTTAGTTTCCCAGCAACAAGTGGAATCACTGGATCATGGAGTCCAGCAGTAATCAGCAATACAGCAACAGCTACATATACATTTACACCAGATGGCGGGCAGTGTGTAACAGCTACTGATTTAGACTTTGAGTTAACGGTAACACCAAACACAGAGTTAGACTTTAGTGATGCAACAATTTGTAATGGCGGAACATTTAGTTTCCCAGCAACAAGTGGAATCACTGGATCATGGAGTCCAGCAGTAATCAGCAATACAGCAACAGCTACATATACATTTACACCAGATGGCGGGCAGTGTGTAACAGCTACTGATTTAGACTTTGAGTTAACGGTAACACCAAACACAGAGTTAGACTTTAGTGATGCAACAATTTGTAATGGGGGAACATTTAGTTTCCCAGCAACAAGTGGAATCACTGGATCATGGAGTCCAGCAGTAATCAGCAATACAGCAACAGCTACATATACATTTACACCAGATGGCGGGCAGTGTGTAACAGCTACTGATTTAGACTTTGAGTTAACGGTAACACCAAACACAGAGTTAGACTTTAGTGATGCAACAATTTGTAATGGCGGAACATTTAGTTTCCCAGCAACAAGTGGAATCACTGGATCATGGAGTCCAGCAGTAATCAGCAATACAGCAACAGCTACATATACATTTACACCAGATGGCGGGCAGTGTGTAACAGCTACTGATTTAGACTTTGAGTTAACGGTAACACCAAACACAGAGTTAGACTTTAGTGATGCAACAATTTGTAATGGGGGAACATTTAGTTTCCCAGCAACAAGTGGAATCACTGGATCATGGAGTCCAGCAGTAATCAGCAATACAGCAACAGCTACATATACATTTACACCAGATGGCGGGCAGTGTGTAACAGCTACTGATTTAGACTTTGAGTTAACGGTAACACCAAACACAGAGTTAGACTTTAGTGATGCAACAATTTGTAATGGCGGAACATTTAGTTTCCCAGCAACAAGTGGAATCACTGGATCATGGAGTCCAGCAGTAATCAGCAATACAGCAACAGCTACATATACATTTACACCAGATGGCGGGCAGTGTGTAACAGCTACTGATTTAGACTTTGAGTTAACGGTAACACCAAACACAGAGTTAGACTTTAGTGATGCAACAATTTGTAATGGGGGAACATTTAGTTTCCCAGCAACAAGTGGAATCACTGGATCATGGAGTCCAGCAGTAATCAGCAATACAGCAACAGCTACATATACATTTACACCAGATGGCGGGCAGTGTGTAACAGCTACTGATTTAGACTTTGAGTTAACGGTAACACCAAACACAGAGTTAGACTTTAGTGATGCAACAATTTGTAATGGCGGAACATTTAGTTTCCCAGCAACAAGTGGAATCACTGGATCATGGAGTCCAGCAGTAATCAGCAATACAGCAACAGCTACATATACATTTACACCAGATGGCGGGCAGTGTGTAACAGCTACTGATTTAGACTTTGAGTTAACGGTAACACCAAACACAGAGTTAGACTTTAGTGATGCAACAATTTGTAATGGCGGAACATTTAGTTTCCCAGCAACAAGTGGAATCACTGGATCATGGAGTCCAGCAGTAATCAGCAATACAGCAACAGCTACATATACATTTACACCAGATGGCGGGCAGTGTGTAACAGCTACTGATTTAGACTTTGAGTTAACGGTAACACCAAACACAGAGTTAGACTTTAGTGATGCAACAATTTGTAATGGGGGAACATTTAGTTTCCCAGCAACAAGTGGAATCACTGGATCATGGAGTCCAGCAGTAATCAGCAATACAGCAACAGCTACATATACATTTACACCAGATGGCGGGCAGTGTGTAACAGCTACTGATTTAGACTTTGAGTTAACGGTAACACCAAACACAGAGTTAGACTTTAGTGATGCAACAATTTGTAATGGCGGAACATTTAGTTTCCCAGCAACAAGTGGAATCACTGGATCATGGAGTCCAGCAGTAATCAGCAATACAGCAACAGCTACATATACATTTACACCAGATGGCGGGCAGTGTGTAACAGCTACTGATTTAGACTTTGAGTTAACGGTAACACCAAACACAGAGTTAGACTTTAGTGATGCAACAATTTGTAATGGGGGAACATTTAGTTTCCCAGCAACAAGTGGAATCACTGGATCATGGAGTCCAGCAGTAATCAGCAATACAGCAACAGCTACATATACATTTACACCAGATGGCGGGCAGTGTGTAACAGCTACTGATTTAGACTTTGAGTTAACGGTAACACCAAACACAGAGTTAGACTTTAGTGATGCAACAATTTGTAATGGGGGAACATTTAGTTTCCCAGCAACAAGTGGAATCACTGGATCATGGAGTCCAGCAGTAATCAGCAATACAGCAACAGCTACATATACATTTACACCAGATGGCGGGCAGTGTGTAACAGCTACTGATTTAGACTTTGAGTTAACGGTAACACCAAACACAGAGTTAGACTTTAGTGATGCAACAATTTGTAATGGGGGAACATTTAGTTTCCCAGCAACAAGTGGAATCACTGGATCATGGAGTCCAGCAGTAATCAGCAATACAGCAACAGCTACATATACATTTACACCAGATGGCGGGCAGTGTGTAACAGCTACTGATTTAGACTTTGAGTTAACGGTAACACCAAACACAGAGTTAGACTTTAGTGATGCAACAATTTGTAATGGGGGAACATTTAGTTTCCCAGCAACAAGTGGAATCACTGGATCATGGAGTCCAGCAGTAATCAGCAATACAGCAACAGCTACATATACATTTACACCAGATGGCGGGCAGTGTGTAACAGCTACTGATTTAGACTTTGAGTTAACGGTAACACCAAACACAGAGTTAGACTTTAGTGATGCAACAATTTGTAATGGAGCAGCGTTTAGTTTCCCAGCAACAAGTGGAATCACTGGATCATGGAGTCCAGCAGTAATCAGCAATACAGCAACAGCTACATATACATTTACACCAGATGGCGGGCAGTGTGTAACAGCTACTGATTTAGACTTTGAGTTAACGGTAACACCAAACACAGAGTTAGACTTTAGTGATGCAACAATTTGTAATGGAGCAGCGTTTAGTTTCCCAGCAACAAGTGGAATCACTGGATCATGGAGTCCAGCAGTAATCAGCAATACAGCAACAGCTACATATACATTTACACCAGATGGCGGGCAGTGTGTAACAGCTACTGATTTAGACTTTGAGTTAACGGTAACACCAAACACAGAGTTAGACTTTAGTGATGCAACAATTTGTAATGGCGGAACATTTAGTTTCCCAGCAACAAGTGGAATCACTGGATCATGGAGTCCAGCAGTAATCAGCAATACAGCAACAGCTACATATACATTTACACCAGATGGCGGGCAGTGTGTAACAGCTACTGATTTAGACTTTGAGTTAACGGTAACACCAAACACAGAGTTAGACTTTAGTGATGCAACAATTTGTAATGGCGGAACATTTAGTTTCCCAGCAACAAGTGGAATCACTGGATCATGGAGTCCAGCAGTAATCAGCAATACAGCAACAGCTACATATACATTTACACCAGATGGCGGGCAGTGTGTAACAGCTACTGATTTAGACTTTGAGTTAACGGTAACACCAAACACAGAGTTAGACTTTAGTGATGCAACAATTTGTAATGGGGGAACATTTAGTTTCCCAGCAACAAGTGGAATCACTGGATCATGGAGTCCAGCAGTAATCAGCAATACAGCAACAGCTACATATACATTTACACCAGATGGCGGGCAGTGTGTAACAGCTACTGATTTAGACTTTGAGTTAACGGTAACACCAAACACAGAGTTAGACTTTAGTGATGCAACAATTTGTAATGGGGGAACATTTAGTTTCCCAGCAACAAGTGGAATCACTGGATCATGGAGTCCAGCAGTAATCAGCAATACAGCAACAGCTACATATACATTTACACCAGATGGCGGGCAGTGTGTAACAGCTACTGATTTAGACTTTGAGTTAACGGTAACACCAAACACAGAGTTAGACTTTAGTGATGCAACAATTTGTAATGGGGGAACATTTAGTTTCCCAGCAACAAGTGGAATCACTGGATCATGGAGTCCAGCAGTAATCAGCAATACAGCAACAGCTACATATACATTTACACCAGATGGCGGGCAGTGTGTAACAGCTACTGATTTAGACTTTGAGTTAACGGTAACACCAAACACAGAGTTAGACTTTAGTGATGCAACAATTTGTAATGGCGGAACATTTAGTTTCCCAGCAACAAGTGGAATCACTGGATCATGGAGTCCAGCAGTAATCAGCAATACAGCAACAGCTACATATACATTTACACCAGATGGCGGGCAGTGTGTAACAGCTACTGATTTAGACTTTGAGTTAACGGTAACACCAAACACAGAGTTAGACTTTAGTGATGCAACAATTTGTAATGGGGGAACATTTAGTTTCCCAGCAACAAGTGGAATCACTGGATCATGGAGTCCAGCAGTAATCAGCAATACAGCAACAGCTACATATACATTTACACCAGATGGCGGGCAGTGTGTAACAGCTACTGATTTAGACTTTGAGTTAACGGTAACACCAAACACAGAGTTAGACTTTAGTGATGCAACAATTTGTAATGGGGGAACATTTAGTTTCCCAGCAACAAGTGGAATCACTGGATCATGGAGTCCAGCAGTAATCAGCAATACAGCAACAGCTACATATACATTTACACCAGATGGCGGGCAGTGTGTAACAGCTACTGATTTAGACTTTGAGTTAACGGTAACACCAAACACAGAGTTAGACTTTAGTGATGCAACAATTTGTAATGGGGGAACATTTAGTTTCCCAGCAACAAGTGGAATCACTGGATCATGGAGTCCAGCAGTAATCAGCAATACAGCAACAGCTACATATACATTTACACCAGATGGCGGGCAGTGTGTAACAGCTACTGATTTAGACTTTGAGTTAACGGTAACACCAAACACAGAGTTAGACTTTAGTGATGCAACAATTTGTAATGGAGCAGCGTTTAGTTTCCCAGCAACAAGTGGAATCACTGGATCATGGAGTCCAGCAGTAATCAGCAATACAGCAACAGCTACATATACATTTACACCAGATGGCGGGCAGTGTGTAACAGCTACTGATTTAGACTTTGAGTTAACGGTAACACCAAACACAGAGTTAGACTTTAGTGATGCAACAATTTGTAATGGCGGAACATTTAGTTTCCCAGCAACAAGTGGAATCACTGGATCATGGAGTCCAGCAGTAATCAGCAATACAGCAACAGCTACATATACATTTACACCAGATGGCGGGCAGTGTGTAACAGCTACTGATTTAGACTTTGAGTTAACGGTAACACCAAACACAGAGTTAGACTTTAGTGATACAACAATTTGTAATGGCGGAACATTTAGTTTCCCAGCAACAAGTGGAATCACTGGATCATGGAGTCCAGCAGTAATCAGCAATACAGCAACAGCTACATATACATTTACACCAGATGGCGGGCAGTGTGTAACAGCTACTGATTTAGACTTTGAGTTAACGGTAACACCAAACACAGAGTTAGACTTCTCAGGAGTAGATGCAACGATTTGTAGTGGAGCAGCGTTTAGTTTCCCAACTACAAGTGGAATTACAGGAACATGGAGTCCATCAGTGATAAGCAATACATCAACAGGTACGTATACATTTACACCAAACGCAGGACAGTGTGTAACAGCTACTGATTTAGATTTTGAGTTAACGGTAACACCAAACACAGAGTTAGACTTTAGTGATGCAACAATTTGTAATGGCGGAACATTTAGTTTCCCAGCAACAAGTGGAATCACTGGATCGATGGAGTCCAGCAGTAATCAGCAATACAGCAACAGCTACATATACATTTACACCAGATGGCGGGCAGTGTGTAACAGCTACTGATTTAGACTTTGAGTTAACGGTAACACCAAACACAGAGTTAGACTTTAGTGATGCAACAATTTGTAATGGGGGAACATTTAGTTTCCCAGCAACAAGTGGAATCACTGGATCATGGAGTCCAGCAGTAATCAGCAATACAGCAACAGCTACATATACATTTACACCAGATGGCGGGCAGTGTGTAACAGCTACTGATTTAGACTTTGAGTTAACGGTAACACCAAACACAGAGTTAGACTTTAGTGATGCAACAATTTGTAATGGCGGAACATTTAGTTTCCCAGCAACAAGTGGAATCACTGGATCATGGAGTCCAGCAGTAATCAGCAATACAGCAACAGCTACATATACATTTACACCAGATGGCGGGCAGTGTGTAACAGCTACTGATTTAGACTTTGAGTTAACGGTAACACCAAACACAGAGTTAGACTTTAGTGATGCAACAATTTGTAATGGCGGAACATTTAGTTTCCCAGCAACAAGTGGAATCACTGGATCATGGAGTCCAGCAGTAATCAGCAATACAGCAACAGCTACATATACATTTACACCAGATGGCGGGCAGTGTGTAACAGCTACTGATTTAGACTTTGAGTTAACGGTAACACCAAACACAGAGTTAGACTTTAGTGATGCAACAATTTGTAATGGGGGAACATTTAGTTTCCCAGCAACAAGTGGAATCACTGGATCATGGAGTCCAGCAGTAATCAGCAATACAGCAACAGCTACATATACATTTACACCAGATGGCGGGCAGTGTGTAACAGCTACTGATTTAGACTTTGAGTTAACGGTAACACCAAACACAGAGTTAGACTTTAGTGATGCAACAATTTGTAATGGGGGAACATTTAGTTTCCCAGCAACAAGTGGAATCACTGAATCATGGAGTCCAGCAGTAATCAGCAATACAGCAACAGCTACATATACATTTACACCAGATGGCGGGCAGTGTGTAACAGCTACTGATTTAGACTTTGAGTTAACGGTAACACCAAACACAGAGTTAGACTTTAGTGATGCAACAATTTGTAATGGGGGAACATTTAGTTTCCCAGCAACAAGTGGAATCACTGGATCATGGAGTCCAGCAGTAATCAGCAATACAGCAACAGCTACATATACATTTACACCAGATGGCGGGCAGTGTGTAACAGCTACTGATTTAGACTTTGAGTTAACGGTAACACCAAACACAGAGTTAGACTTTAGTGATGCAACAATTTGTAATGGAGCAGCGTTTAGTTTCCCAGCAACAAGTGGAATCACTGGATCATGGAGTCCAGCAGTAATCAGCAATACAGCAACAGCTACATATACATTTACACCAGATGGCGGGCAGTGTGTAACAGCTACTGATTTAGACTTTGAGTTAACGGTAACACCAAACACAGAGTTAGACTTTAGTGATGCAACAATTTGTAATGGAGCAGCGTTTAGTTTCCCAGCAACAAGTGGAATCACTGGATCATGGAGTCCAGCAGTAATCAGCAATACAGCAACAGCTACATATACATTTACACCAGATGGCGGGCAGTGTGTAACAGCTACTGATTTAGACTTTGAGTTAACGGTAACACCAAACACAGAGTTAGACTTTAGTGATGCAACAATTTGTAATGGCGGAACATTTAGTTTCCCAGCAACAAGTGGAATCACTGGATCATGGAGTCCAGCAGTAATCAGCAATACAGCAACAGCTACATATACATTTACACCAGATGGCGGGCAGTGTGTAACAGCTACTGATTTAGACTTTGAGTTAACGGTAACACCAAACACAGAGTTAGACTTTAGTGATGCAACAATTTGTAATGGGGGAACATTTAGTTTCCCAGCAACAAGTGGAATCACTGGATCATGGAGTCCAGCAGTAATCAGCAATACAGCAACAGCTACATATACATTTACACCAGATGGCGGGCAGTGTGTAACAGCTACTGATTTAGACTTTGAGTTAACGGTAACACCAAACACAGAGTTAGACTTTAGTGATGCAACAATTTGTAATGGGGGAACATTTAGTTTCCCAGCAACAAGTGGAATCACTGGATCATGGAGTCCAGCAGTAATCAGCAATACAGCAACAGCTACATATACATTTACACCAGATGGCGGGCAGTGTGTAACAGCTACTGATTTAGACTTTGAGTTAACGGTAACACCAAACACAGAGTTAGACTTTAGTGATGCAACAATTTGTAATGGCGGAACATTTAGTTTCCCAGCAACAAGTGGAATCACTGGATCATGGAGTCCAGCAGTAATCAGCAATACAGCAACAGCTACATATACATTTACACCAGATGGCGGGCAGTGTGTAACAGCTACTGATTTAGACTTTGAGTTAACGGTAACACCAAACACAGAGTTAGACTTTAGTGATGCAACAATTTGTAATGGCGGAACATTTAGTTTCCCAGCAACAAGTGGAATCACTGGATCATGGAGTCCAGCAGTAATCAGCAATACAGCAACAGCTACATATACATTTACACCAGATGGCGGGCAGTGTGTAACAGCTACTGATTTAGACTTTGAGTTAACGGTAACACCAAACACAGAGTTAGACTTTAGTGATGCAACAATTTGTAATGGCGGAACATTTAGTTTCCCAGCAACAAGTGGAATCACTGGATCATGGAGTCCAGCAGTAATCAGCAATACAGCAACAGCTACATATACATTTACACCAGATGGCGGGCAGTGTGTAACAGCTACTGATTTAGACTTTGAGTTAACGGTAACACCAAACACAGAGTTAGACTTTAGTGATGCAACAATTTGTAATGGCGGAACATTTAGTTTCCCAGCAACAAGTGGAATCACTGGATCATGGAGTCCAGCAGTAATCAGCAATACAGCAACAGCTACATATACATTTACACCAGATGGCGGGCAGTGTGTAACAGCTACTGATTTAGACTTTGAGTTAACGGTAACACCAAACACAGAGTTAGACTTTAGTGATGCAACAATTTGTAATGGGGGAACATTTAGTTTCCCAGCAACAAGTGGAATCACTGGATCATGGAGTCCAGCAGTAATCAGCAATACAGCAACAGCTACATATACATTTACACCAGATGGCGGGCAGTGTGTAACAGCTACTGATTTAGACTTTGAGTTAACGGTAACACCAAACACAGAGTTAGACTTTAGTGATGCAACAATTTGTAATGGGGGAACATTTAGTTTCCCAGCAACAAGTGGAATCACTGGATCATGGAGTCCAGCAGTAATCAGCAATACAGCAACAGCTACATATACATTTACACCAGATGGCGGGCAGTGTGTAACAGCTACTGATTTAGACTTTGAGTTAACGGTAACACCAAACACAGAGTTAGACTTTAGTGATGCAACAATTTGTAATGGAGCAGCGTTTAGTTTCCCAGCAACAAGTGGAATCACTGGATCATGGAGTCCAGCAGTAATCAGCAATACAGCAACAGCTACATATACATTTACACCAGATGGCGGGCAGTGTGTAACAGCTACTGATTTAGACTTTGAGTTAACGGTAACACCAAACACAGAGTTAGACTTTAGTGATGCAACAATTTGTAATGGCGGAACATTTAGTTTCCCAGCAACAAGTGGAATCACTGGATCATGGAGTCCAGCAGTAATCAGCAATACAGCAACAGCTACATATACATTTACACCAGATGGCGGGCAGTGTGTAACAGCTACTGATTTAGACTTTGAGTTAACGGTAACACCAAACACAGAGTTAGACTTTAGTGATACAACAATTTGTAATGGCGGAACATTTAGTTTCCCAGCAACAAGTGGAATCACTGGATCATGGAGTCCAGCAGTAATCAGCAATACAGCAACAGCTACATATACATTTACACCAGATGGCGGGCAGTGTGTAACAGCTACTGATTTAGACTTTGAGTTAACGGTAACACCAAACACAGAGTTAGACTTCTCAGGAGTAGATGCAACGATTTGTAGTGGAGCAGCGTTTAGTTTCCCAACTACAAGTGGAATTACAGGAACATGGAGTCCATCAGTGATAAGCAATACATCAACAGGTACGTATACATTTACACCAAACGCAGGACAGTGTGTAACAGCTACTGATTTAGATTTTGTATTAACGGTAACACCAAAGCCAGCAACGGTAATAACTACAGAAACAATTTGTTTAGGAGAATCTTATACATGGGGAGCCAATGGAATAGTGTATACCACTGATCAATCAGGTTTAACCATCACCAATGATGGATGTACAGCAGATCAGGTATTAAACTTAACGATAAATGACTCTTGTGTCAATACAACCGATGCAATAGTTGATATTTCGAACACATATGTAGATGAATCCGTAAGTGGAAATGTATTAACCAATGATGAAGATTTAGAAGGAAATACTCAAACAGTAAGTTCAAACACAAATCCAAGTAACGGAACTGTAACGATTAGTTCAAATGGAGAGTACACGTATACACCAAATGCTGGGTTTACAGGAGAAGATACTTTTACTTATACGGTATGTGATAATGGAAGCCCACAAGCATGTGATACTACTACTGTAACGATAGAGGTGATACCAGAAACAAGTGTTGGAGTAAATGACGGACCAATAGCAAATAATGATACAGGAAATACAGAAGTAGGAATAGCAGTAAGTGGAAACTTAATCTCCAATGATTTTGATCCAAATGGAGATCCATTAACGATTAATACAACTCCAGTAACAAATCCAAGTAATGGAACTGTAACAATCAATGCAGATGGTACGTATACATATACACCAAATCCAGGATTTACAGGAGAGGATACTTTTGAATACGAAGTATGTGATAATGGAAGTCCAGCTTTATGTAGCACAGCAGTAGTAACAATTACAGTAAGTCCAGTAGACGGTACTAATGATAGTTATGCTCATGATGATGCCTTTAATGGAGATTCAAACAGTACAATATCAGGAAATGTATTATCAAATGATACAGATCCAGAAGGAAATATACAAACAGTAACTACAACTCCGGTAACAGGTCCAAGTAATGGAACTTTAATAATCAATTCAGACGGAACTTTTGTTTACACACCGACTACAGGTTATAGCGGGACAGATAGTTTTGTATATGAGGTATGTGATAATGGAACACCAGTAGTATGTGATAAGGCAACTGTTTACTTAACTGTTAATCCAGTAAACACAACCGATGCAGTAGTTGATATTGCTAACACATATGTAGATGAATCAGTAAGTGGAAATGTATTAACCAATGATGAAGATTTAGAAGGAAATACTCAGACAGTAAGCTCAAACACAAATCCAAGTAACGGAACTGTAACGATTAGTTCAAATGGAGAGTACACGTATACACCAAATGCTGGGTTTACAGGAGAAGATACTTTTACTTATACGGTATGTGATAATGGAAGCCCACAAGCATGTGATACTACTACTGTAACGATAGAGGTGATACCAGAAACAAGTGTTGGAGTAAATGACGGACCAATAGCAAATAATGATACAGGAAATACAGAAGTAGGAATAGCAGTAAGTGGAAACTTAATCTCCAATGATTTTGATCCAAATGGAGATCCATTAACGATTAATACAACTCCAGTAACAAATCCAAGTAATGGAACTGTAACAATCAATGCAGATGGTACGTATACATATACACCAAATCCAGGATTTACAGGAGAGGATACTTTTGAATACGAAGTATGTGATAATGGAAGTCCAGCTTTATGTAGCACAGCAGTAGTAACAATTACAGTAAGTCCAGTAGACGGTACTAATGATAGTTATGCTCATGATGATGCCTTTAATGGAGATTCAAACAGTACAATATCAGGAAATGTATTATCAAATGATACAGATCCAGAAGGAAATATACAAACAGTAACTACAACTCCGGTAACAGGTCCAAGTAATGGAACATTAATAATTAATTCAGACGGAACTTTTATTTACACACCGACTACAGGTTATAGCGGGACAGATAGTTTTGTATATGAGGTATGTGATAATGGAACACCAGTAGTATGTGATCAGGCAACTGTTTACTTAACTGTTAATCCAGTCAATACAACCGATGCAGTAGTTGATATTGCTAACACGTATGTAGATGAATCAGTAAGTGGAAATGTATTAACCAATGATGAAGATTTAGAAGGAAATACTCAAACAGTAAGCTCAAACACAAATCCAAGTAACGGAACTGTAACGATTAGTTCAAATGGAGAGTATACGTATACACCAAATGCTGGGTTTACAGGAGAAGATACTTTTACTTATACGGTATGTGATAATGGAAGCCCACAAGCATGTGATACTACTACTGTAACGATAGAGGTGATACCAGAAACAAGTGTTGGAGTAAATGACGGACCAATAGCAAATAATGATACAGGAAATACAGAAGTAGGAATAGCAGTAAGTGGAAACTTAATCTCCAATGATTTTGATCCAAATGGAGATCCATTAACGATTAATACAACTCCAGTAACAAATCCAAGTAATGGAACTGTAACAATCAATGCAGATGGTACGTATACATATACACCAAATCCAGGATTTACAGGAGAGGATACTTTTGAATACGAAGTATGTGATAATGGAAGTCCAGCTTTATGTAGCACAGCAGTAGTAACAATTACAGTAAGTCCAGTAGACGGTACTAATGATAGTTATGCTCATGATGATGCCTTTAATGGAGATTCAAACAGTACAATATCAGGAAATGTATTATCAAATGATACAGATCCAGAAGGAAATATACAAACAGTAACTACAACTCCAGTAACAGGTCCAAGTAATGGAACATTAATAATTAATTCAGACGGAACTTTTGTTTACACACCGACTACAGGTTATAGCGGGACAGATAGTTTTGTATATGAGGTATGTGATAATGGAACACCAGTAGTATGTGATCAGGCAACTGTTTACTTAACTGTTAATCCAGTAACAGAAACAGATACAGATGGTGATGGAGTTCCTGATAATGTTGACGAAGATGATGATAATGATGGAATATCGGATGTTGATGAAGGATCTGGTGATAATAATGCTACTGGTGATGAAGATGGAGATGGAATTCCAAACTGGCAGGATACAACAGATAATGGAAACACAGGCGATAGTTCTATAACTGATTATACAGATAGTAATGCAGATGGCATCCCAGATGTTTATGATACTGATGGAGATGGAGTGCCTAATCATTTAGATTTGGATAGTGATAATGATGGTATTTTAGATGTAGATGAAGGAGGAAATGGAGATTTAGATACTAATGGAGATGGAGTTATAGACTCAAACGATACTGGATATAGTGATGCAAATGGAGATGGGCAAGATGATGATTCTGAAAATATAACGGAACCAGATACTGATGAGGATGGAGTGCCTGACTACTTAGATCTTGATAGTGATAATGACGGAATTAATGATGTTATTGAAGATGGGAATGTAGATAATGATAATGATGGAATTGCTGATGGTGGTGACGCTGATGGAGATGGTATTGTTGATAGCGCAGATAACGATGATTCTGGATTTGGTGAAGGTAATGGAGGAGAACCAGATAATACGGATACTGATGGAGATGGAGTACCTGATTATAATGATTTAGACAGTGATGATGATGGTGTTAATGATGTAGAAGAAGGTGGTAATGATGATGTAGATGGAAATGGATTAGTAGATGGTCCTGATACGGATGGAGATGGTATTCTTGATGTTGTAGATGAAGACGATAATAATTTTGGTGATTCAGGAAATTCAGATGTAAATGATACTGATCCAACGGATCCAAATGATGGAGGAACAGGAGTTGTAGATGATAGTGGAACTGATTCTGATGGAGATGGAATTTCAGATAGTGAAGATGGAGCGAATGGGACATTTGGAGACGCAATTGATACAGACGGAGACGGAATTCCAGATAATATAGACGTAGATGATGATAATGATGGAATTGCAGATGTTGATGAAGGATCGGGAGATAATAATGCTACTGGTGATGAAGATGGAGATGGTATTCCAAACTGGCAAGATACTTCAGATGATGGAGATGCTGGTGATGGTTCAATTACTGATTACACAGATAGCAATGGAGATGGCATCCCAGATGTTTATGATACTGATGGAGATGGAGTGCCTAATCATTTAGATTTGGATAGTGATAATGATGGTATTTTAGATGTAGATGAAGGAGGAAATGGCGCTTTAGATACTAATGGAGATGGAGTTATAGACTCAAACGATACTGGATATAGTGATGCAAATGGAGATGGACAAGATGATGATTCTGAAAATATAACTGAGCCAGATACCGACGGAGATGGAGTACCTGATTATTTAGACCTTGATAGTGATAATGACGGAATTAATGATGTTATTGAAGATGGAAATGTTGATGTAGATAATGATGGAATTGCTGATGGAGCAGATGTTGATGGAGATGGAATTGTTGATAGTGTTGATAATGATGATTCAGGTTTTGGTGAAGGAAATGATGGTGAACCAGATAATACCGATACTGATGGAGATGGAGTACCTGATTATTTAGATTTAGATAGTGATGATGATGGAGTTAATGATGTAGAAGAAGGTGGTAATGAAGATGAAGATGGAAATGGATTAGTAGATGGCCCAGACAGTGATGGAGATGGTATTCTTGATGTTGTCGAT
This sequence comes from Tenacibaculum sp. nBUS_03, assembly GCF_051201695.1. GTDB lineage: Bacteria > Bacteroidota > Bacteroidia > Flavobacteriales > Flavobacteriaceae > Polaribacter. The sequence continues at coordinate 4,071,340 of NZ_CP179214.1, forward strand.
GAAGATGATAGTAACTTTGGAGATTCAGGGAATTCAGATGTGAATGATACTGACCCAACTGACCCGAATAGTGGAGGAAATGGAGTAGTTAGTGATAGTGGAATTGATTCTGATGGAGATGGAATTGCTGATAGTGTTGATGGTGATGATACTACATTTGGAGATAGTTATGATTGTATTACAGTTTTTAACGAGTTTAGTCCAAACGGAGATGGAGTAAATGACGCTTTACAAATTGATTGCATAGAAAATTATAAAAATAATACAATTGAAATTTTTAATAGATGGGGTAATACTGTTTATAAAGCGAAAGGATATAATAATGAGGATGTATCTTTTAAAGGAGTGTCAAATGGAAGAGTGAATATTAGTGTTGATAGTAAGTTGCCTGTAGGAACATATTTTTATGTGTTAGATTTAGGAGATGGTAGCGCTGTTAAAAAAGGATGGATATATATTAATAGATAATAATTATTATATTTTAATACAATAAAACTATAAAATGAAACCAATTTCAATACTAGCTTGCATACTAGGCATTTGTTTAATAACAAATGCCTATGCACAACAAGACCCGCAGTTTACTCAGTATATGTTTAATACTTTAAGTGTTAATCCTGCATATGCTGGTTCAAGAGGTCATGCTGTTATTACAGCTTTAGGAAGAACTCAGTGGGTAGGTTTTGATGGAGCTCCTGACACACAAAACTTAAGTTATGATACTCCAATAGGTTACTCGAGATTAGGACTTGGATTAAATTTAGTAAATGATAAAATTGGACCATCTCATGAAATTTATTTTGACGGAAATTTGTCATATACGGTAGATACTGGAGAATTAGGAAATTTAGCTTTTGGACTTAGGTTAGGTGGAAGGATATTAAATATTGATTGGACCAAAGGAAGGTTGGTAAAGGATGAAGCTTTATTTGCTAGAAATATTAATGGGAAATTCTTACCAACAATAGGAGCAGGAATATATTATCATGAACCTGAATGGTATATAGGTTTATCCGTACCAAATTTTATAAGAACTGAACATTATGATAAAAAGTTGGCATCTACAACAACAACAGCGGTTGAAAGAATGCATTTTTTCTTAATAGCTGGTTATGTTTTTGAATTAAATGAAAATATTAAATTTAAACCTGCTGCGTTAACCAAAATTGTATCTGGTGCTCCATTATCTTTAGATGTTTCTGCTAATTTTTTATTTAATGATAAATTTAGAGCAGGTATGTCATGGAGATGGGGAGATTCAATGAGTGCCCTTTTAGGATTTCAAGCAACGGATTCATTATTAATAGGATATGCTTATGATTTAACCACTTCTAATTATAATGTAACCAATTCAGGAACTCATGAAGTTATGATTAGGTATGATATATTCAAAGAGTACAAATATAAATCTCCAAGGTTCTTTTAAACTACAAAAAATAAAATTAATGAAATCACAAAAAATATTATTAATATTATTGATAGTAATAGGTGTTAAGACCACTTTTTCACAAAGTAGGAGAGTAGCTGATAGGTATTTTGAAGAGTTTTCTTATGTACAATCAGCAGAATTATATAAATCATTAGTTCTAAAAAAAGGAGATACTTCAAAACATGTTTTAAGTAGGCTTGCTGATTCTTATTATAATAATGCTAATACTGAAGAATCATTAATTTGGTATGAAAAACTAGTTAAAAATTATAGAAATGAGATATCAGATAGGTATTTATTTAAGTACGCTCAAACACTAAGAAGTGTAGGTAATTATAAAAAATCAGATTCTATCTTCCTTGTTTTGTCTAAGAAAAATGACAATAGTAATAGAAAAATAGAATTAGAAAATCAGGATTATTTACTTGATTACTCAAGTAATAAGGACAAAAAAATAAGTATCAGAAACCTCGCGGTCAATACTCCATACTCAGATTATGGTGGTTTTATTTTAAAAGGAAATGTTTATTACGCCTCTGCGGCTCCAAAACAAGGTAAAAAACAACGTTTGTATAAATGGAATAATCAACCATTTCTTAATATATATAAGGCAAAAGAAAATATTAAGACGTTAGAAGATAATGTAAAGGATACGGTTTTAGAGTTATATGATCCTAAAATTTTTCCTGAGCCTATTACTACTAGGTACCATGAAGGAAAACCAGTTTTTACTAAAGACGGTAAAACCGTATATTTTACTAGAAATAATTATAATGGTAAAAGAGTAAGCAATGACAAAAGAAGATCTGTTAATTTAAAAATATATAAAGCATCATTCATTAATGGAGTATGGACCAATTTATTTGAATTACCTTTTAATAGTGATGAGTATTCTACTGGACATCCTGCATTAAGTCCTGATGGCAAATTAATGTACTTTGTTTCTGATATGCCTGGAGGTTTTGGTGCTTCAGATATTTATAAGGTAGAAATTAAAGAAAATAATGAATTTGGAGATCCTATTAATTTAGGTGATAAAATTAATACTTCAGATAGAGAAAAATTCCCTTTTGTAGGAAATGATAATACTTTATATTTTTCTTCAGATGGGCATTTAGGCTTAGGCTTACTTGATATTTTTCAATCAAAAATTAAAAATGATTCTACTTTTACAAAGGTTACAAATTTAGGAGAACCTTTTAATAGTAAAAGAGACGATTTTGCTTTTTATATTCATGAAGATGGAAAAAAAGGTTTTTTCTCTTCTAATAGGAAACAAGGTAAAGGAGATGATGATATTTATAGTTATTATATATATACACCTCCTTCGATATGCACTAAAACTATAACTGGAACTACTGTTGATGCTAAAACTGGAAATATAATAGCTGACGCGATACTAAAATTAGTAAACACTTCTGGTGAAGTAATGCATGAAACCATTTCGGATTCTTCAGGAAATTATAAATTTGAAAAAGTATTATGTGATTCAAAATATGTTATTAAAGCCAGTAAACTAGATCGATAGATCAGATCAAAAGTCTATTGATACTATGTCTAAAGAAACTAAAGTTATAAATGTTGATTTAAAATTAATTCCTTTAATAGTAGGAGATCAAATTGTTATAAATCCAATTTATTTTGATTTCAATAAATCGTATATTAGAGAAGATGCAGAATATGAATTAGAGAATATTGTTACGGTAATGAAAAACCATCCTGAGATTGTATTAAAAATTGAATCTCATACTGATAGTAGAGGTAAAGACGCATACAATAAATTTTTATCAGATAAAAGAGCAAAATCAACAAGAGATTATATTATATCTAGAGGAATACCTAAAAAGAGTATAGAAAGTGCCATAGGTTATGGAGAAGAGCAGTTATTGAATGATTGTAATAATGCAAATCAAAGAAAGTGTACAGAAAAACAACATCAAGTAAATAGAAGATCCTATTTTTATATTGTTAAAGGGAGAAACAGAATTAAAGCAAAACAGCAGGCTGAGAAAATTAAGTTTAGAAAAAGAATAAGTAGACGTAATAGTTATCTGATGTTTTTGAAAAATAATTTTAAGTTAAAAGATAATCATTCAAGTCAAAATAAATGTACAAAAGATAGTGATTGTGATGAAAACTAAGCACACAATCGAATTACTATTAATAAAAAAAGGAAGGTATTTTTTAATACCTTCCTTTTTTGTTAATTTTTAACTATCGACATGCAGACATAAAGTTCAGGCTTGTTTGCCGTAAATTCTTTAAGCCAAATTGTTAATTCATTAATTTCGTGAGGAAGTAATCTATTCAAAGCTTTCTTTAATTCCTTACAAAACAAATCAGAGTTAAAACTTACTTTTTTAAGCACAGTTTTAGTGTAGTCATACATAGCTCTTGCCATTTTCAGGGGATTTGAGTTATAATTATTAATCGTAATTTACGAAAAAATATTATGTAAACAATGTTAAATTTAACCAAAAAAAAATCCAGTTTTTAAAACTGGATTTTTTATTATAAACTATTTACTTTTTGTATTAGTTCTTTAGCCTTGATTTCTAGTTCTTTACTAATGTTCTTGAAATGACTTTTTTTATTTTCAATATTTTTAGCATGCACGTTATCCAATAAACCATCAAATGTAGCTATTGCTTCATCTATAATAGCTTCAGATTTTGCTGTATCTTCTTTAGGGTTTAACAGCTCCCAAACATAACATTCTTCAATGATATCTCCTAAGGTATAATTAATATCTTTTTTTAAGTTTTTTATACTTGCCATAATTATAAATTTGGTGCAAATTTACTAGTTTTTATTCTTTTAAAATAGAATAAAAGATTAAATAATAATCTATTTCATAAACTATTAAATATTTATTATAATGAACCTAGAATATCAATAATTTTTGAGAAGGACTTATAATTTAGATTACTTGTATCTTGATTTACTTTTTCGTGCTCCCATGTAGTATGAAAAGGAATGTGAATCGCTGTAGCTCCAATGTTTAATAATGGAAGGACATCAGATTTTAAAGAATTACCAATCATTAAAAATTCATTAGGTTGAATGTCTAAATTATTAATCAATTTAGTGTAATCATTTTCTTTCTTCTCACTCATTACTTCAACATGATGAAAATATTTAATTAAACCAGATTTTTCTAATTTTCGTTCTTGATCTAATAGGTCTCCTTTTGTAGCAACAATTAATTTATAATTCTTTTTTAAATTATCTAAAACATCAATCACACCATCTAAAATTATTACAGGTTTTTGAAGCATTTCTTTACCTATGTTTATAATTTCACTTATTGTGTTTGGTTTAATTGTATTGTTAGATAGTTCCAAAGCACATTCTATCATAGAAATAACAAAGCCCTTAATTCCATAGCCATAAATAGATAAGTTTTCAATTTCTTTTTTATATAATTCTTGATGTATTTTATTTTCTGTTTCGTAGTTAGATAATAGAGTAGCGAATGTATTTTCAGCTTCCCTAAAGTAGGTTTCATTTACCCATAGGGTATCATCAGCATCGAAAGCTATAACTTTAATTTGTTTTTTAATCATATTTATTGTTTTGATAAATATTTTTTTGCTTTTTCTAAATCTTCAGGTGTGTCAATACCAATACTTTCAATTTCCGTTTCTATCATTTTTATTTTCTTACCAACTTCTAAATATCTGATACATTCAATTTTTTCAGCAGCTTCTAAAGGTGTTGTGGGAGTATTATAAAAATCTAATAAAGCTGACTTTCTGAAGGCATATACTCCTTTATGTTTGTAATAAGTTATATTTTGATCCTTTTCTCTACGAAAAGGAATAACACTTCTTGAAAAGTATATTGCAAAGTTATTTACATCTGTAATTACTTTCACATTATTTGAATTCTCAATTTCTTTTTTTTCTTTGATAGGAACTTTTAAAGAAGCCAAATCAATTATTTTAGTAGTATCTTTTTTAAAAACAGAGATTAATTTTTTTAGTGATATTGTATCAATAAATGGTTCATCACCCTGAACATTTACAACAATGTCAGTTTCTATGTTTTCAACAGCTTCAGCTATTCTATCAGAACCACAATCATGTTCTTTTTTACTGATAATTATTTTTCCCCCTATGTTCTGAATTGTTTGTGATATAATTTCAGAATCAGTCACTACATAAACTTCATCAAAAAGCTTAGATTTAAGTGCTGCTTCATAAGTTCTAACAATTACAGGTTTTCCTGCCAAGTCTTTCATTAACTTTCCAGGAAATCTTGATGCTTGATATCTTGCAGGTATCATTGCAATAATAGTCATAAGTTGTTTTTTTATGTATAATAACTCCAAAGATACTATTTTAAAGGTTTACTATAATATCCTAACTAATTTATGATAGATGATTAAATTTTCAGAATCAGTAGATGGTAATAAATGTTCAAACTATTTATATTTTAAAGTTTTGTTTATTCTGTACAATGAATCATAAATAAAAATCCTGAAACTTAATTGTTTCAGGATTTTTATTTATGTTATATGATGAATTTTGATAAACCTTAGTCGTTTAATTTAAAATTAATAGGTATCGTGTATTGTACATTAGCTAATTGACCATCTTGCTTACCAGGAATAAACTTAGGTAACTTTGTAACCATCCTTTTAGCTTCTAACTCTAAAAGTTGTCCATTTTTAGGACCTCTCATTTGTACATTTCTTACTTTACCTTCTTTATTTATAACAAAGGTAACCCATACTTTTCCTTCAATATTCTTCCTTGCAGCGATTTCAGGGTAGTTAAAGTTTCTTTGAATATGACTAATCATTCTTTCATTAAAACAATTTAATCTTTCAAAATCAGAAGCTTTAGCACATGCCTTGAATTGAGGAATTGATTGAACTTTGTTAAATTTAATAATGTTAGTAAGACGCTCTTCTTTAACAACAGGTACTACTTTTTTAACTGGTGCTTTTTTGATTACTTTTCTTGCTACTGCATTTTTATTATCTTTTCCTTTTGATCCAGGAACTTTAAAAGTAATAGGAATACCATATTTTACTTTTACAACTTTTCCGTTATGTTTACCTGGAATGAATTTAGGTAATTCAGTTACTAATCTCTTAGCTTCTTTTTCTAATAATTCTCCACCCTTAGGCTCACGCATTCTGATATCTTGAACAGCTCCATTTTCATTAATAGTAAATTGAACTAACACTCTACCTTGAATCTCTTTTTTTAATGCTTCTTCAGGATATTTAAAATTTCTCAATATGTGTTTATTCATTTGCTCTTCAAAACATTTAGCTTGTTTAATAAGAGGTTGACTTTCACATTTTGAAAATAATGGTATTTCTTCAACAATATTGAATGGTATTTTTTTAAGAGCTTCTCCTGAATCTTCTAACTCTAATTTACCAACTAACAAAGTTTTTTTCTTAACATCAGCTAATTGATGAGAGTTACTTGAACCACCAATTGCAGATACTGCTGATTTGTTTTTACGAACAACACGTCTTCTTGTAGAGACTTCAATTGATACTTGTTTTTTGGCTGAACCATCAGCACCTTTTACATCTTCTACTGCACACTTAGTTATACTATTTGGGTCAGCAATACTTTCATCTGGAGTAGCACATTGCTCTTGAGCTGTAGCTATAAAAGAACATAATATAGCTATAATTAACAAGGGGAATCTCATCATAATCTTGCTTAATTTAGGGGTTAATAATTTTGATTAACTTGGTAAACATAACAAAACAAATTTTAATTTCAAAGAAAAATAACAATTTCTTTACACTTAAATTAATATTTATTTCGTCAACTTTAAAAATGCTTTTCAAAGTAAAGTTCTATTATTATGACGCAAAAATATGGAAAAAGTTACAAAAACAAGCGATTATTTGTTTAAAAATTAACTAGTTAAGTGTTTTTTTTTGCTTTTTTTATTCATTCTCCCTTTGTTTTACAGGACTCATGCAGTAATTGTTAAAGTTTAAACTTTTCCTCTTTTTTTAATGGAATTTTAATTTTTCCTACTTTTTTGTTATTCACTTGTTAAGTTAATTGAGAAAACATAATCTACATTAACAGGCAATCCATTTATTTTACCAGCTTGTAAATTAGGTAGTTTAGATAATATTTTTAAGATTTCCTTTTTTAATTTTTTGCTCTTTTTTAAACTTAATATTTTCGGGGTTTTAATACTTCCATCAATACCAATAATAAATCGAATAATTACTTTTCCTGTAATATTTTCTTCTGCTATTGTCTCTGGATCAAAATTATTGATAAAATGACTTTGCATTTTGTTTTTAAAGCATTCAATATTTTCTTTTTTATTTTCATTTAAGCATGAAGGAAACATTGGTATTTCATCTACAAGTTCAAATAAAATATTTTTAGTGTTAATTTTATTTGTAGAGTTATTAGATGTGTTAATTAATGCTTCTTTTAAATTATTAGTTAAGCTTAAGTTAGATTTTATACGTTTAGGAGTTGTTTTAAATCTGCTAGTAACTCTTTTTCTTGATGACTTAGTGGTTCTTATTATTTTTCGTCGTATCGGTTTTACTTCTTTTTCTTTTGCACTATTTATTTGGCACTTACTGATGGATATACTATTTAAATCTGTTATAGTGTCTTCTGAGGATTTACAAACTTCTTGACTAAAAGTATGTAGTGAAATTAAATAGAATATGGATATTAAAAAAAATGCTTTCATGATTTATAGGTCTTGCTTGGTTGATGTAAATTTCCTTTTTTTACACCAAAATATCTTTACCTAAATATCATAAATGCATTAAGTAATCTTATACTCAATGTTAGGAATGTTAATTTATAATTAATAGAATATTTATAAAAAAATAAAACTCTCATAAAATGAGAGTTTTATATAAAAATACGTATTTATTTAGTTATTTTACGTTCATTAATTCAACATCAAAAATTAATGTAGCGTTAGGAGGAATTACTCCTCCAGCACCAGCTTCACCATAAGCTAAATTTGATGGTATAACTAAACGTGCTTTGTCACCAACTTTTAAAAGCTGAATACCTTCATCCCAACCAGCAATTACTTGTCCAACACCAATAGCAAAATCGATTGGTTGTTTACGCTTGTAAGAAGAATCAAAAACAGTTCCGTCTAACAACTGTCCTTTATAATGAACAGATACAGTTGCCCCTTTTGTGGCTTGTATACCATCACCTTGCTGTAAAACTTTGTAGCGTAATCCACTTGCTGTTTCATCATATCCAGCAGCTACAGAGTCTAACAATTCTTTTTGTTTAGCCTTTTCTTGTTCTTCACGTTGCTCTCTAGCACCTTCAAAAGTTCTAAAAGCTTCAACAGCATTAAAAGCTTCAGCTGTATCACCTACACGAATTATTTCTATATTCATTTCGTCTTCTTGAGCTACAGCGTCAACTACATCTTGACCTTCAATAACACTTCCAAAAACGGTATGTTTACCATCTAACCATGGAGTAGCTACATGGGTAATGAAAAATTGAGAACCATTAGTTCCTGGTCCAGCATTTGCCATAGATAATTTACCAGGAGCATCATGTTTTAATTCAGGATGAATTTCATCATCAAATTTATACCCTGGATTTCCTGTTCCTGTTCCTTGTGGGCAACCACCTTGAATCATAAAGTCAGGAATAACACGGTGAAACTTTAATCCATTATAATAAGGAGTTCCTTGAGGTTTTGCTGAGTTTTCTAAATTACCTTCTGCTAAAGCAACAAAATTACCAACAGTACCAGGTGTTTTTTCGTATTCTAAATTCACTAAAATATTCCCTTTAGAAGTAGTGAACTTTGCATAAATTCCGTTATTCATCTTTTTAATTTTAAAAACTATTTTACATTATTTTGAAGCGGATAAACTAGCAAAATTGAAGTTAAATCCGATATTAATATTTGTTGATTTGACATTGCCAAAAGGCGAATATAGTTTACCGCCAGATGCAGTAAGAGAAAAATTATTAGTTATATTGTAATTTAAACCTGCTGTGGGCCTAATGATAATACCTTCATCAGTATCAACTCCAGCTCCGCCTGCTGCACCTGCTGTTAAGTCAATGAAAGCATTTAATTTATTATTTAAAAAAGAATTTGTCTTAAATCCTAAACCAACTAAACCATGTGCATATCCTCCTGATTGTCCCTCATAAGCAAAACCAGCTTCACCAATTAAGTAAGTGTTTTTGGTTAGGTCATAGTTAAATTGTAGCGCCAATAATTGTAAATCGACAGAGTATATTTTATTAGGAGGGTCTTTTTTAGCAACATTAAAATATGATTGATTTTCAATACTTAATGCTATACCTTGAGTTTTAAAAGTAGTAATTTTATCATCAGAAGATGTTTTAGTACCTCCATTTAACCCCATATACTTTATACCGAAACCAACGGTGTATGCTTCTAAATCTCCTGCTAGTGCCCTGTAATACCCACCATGGCCACTTAAAGCAATATTATTTGATAGTTTTAAATCTACTCCAATAGATGGATAAACCATTAATCCACCTTCAGGAGCAATTCGACCTCCTGCTGCTCCAATCCCTATTTTAGTAAAAAGATTAATAAATTTAGATTGATATGGATGGAAACCAGCACCAAAAAATAAGTCCATAAAACCAGCACGTAATCCCTTGTAAATAGCGTCTGTATGTACAAATAAGAATGTGTTTTCACTTAAATATTTTTGATATTCAAAACCAAGTACATATAGGGTTTCAGTTAAAGGTGTTCGGTCATCTTTTTTTGATTTTCCAAATGGAATAAAAAAATCAAAACGTACTTGTTGTACATTGTTAATAGCCTTACGTTTCCAAAAATCGCTTGAAGACAGGTCAGAATTAATAAAATTTTGATGAGCAGTATCGTAATTAGAAAAACGTAAAAGACTAGGGATTTCTATAAAGAATGAAACAGAGTTACTTTTTATTTCTCCAGAATAAAAATTCACATGACTATATTGAATACCAAAAGAGTAATTGTTTTTTTTATATTGTAGACCAATATTTGGGTTAATAAAACCACCGTCATTAACATATCTTCTGTAACCACCACCTCCACCAAAATGGAAGTTAGCGTCAAAGTATAAGTTTTTGTATAGTTGTTTATTAATTCCTAATTCAACACCTAAAGTAAATAATCCCCCTTGATCTCCTGTTAAGGCAGCATGCATTGCTGCGCCACCATATAACCAATTGTTGAAAGGTATTTGGTAATGTAAACCCATCATCCCCATAGTTGATTCTAAATTTGAAAACTTGTTCGAAGGCATCTGAACAGGAATAAAATTTAATCGAACTTTGTTATGTAGTTCCTTTCCTTTTAAAAGAGCTAAGCTTTCTTGTGAAAAAGTAAATAAAGTAAATAGAAACAAAAAGCTGAAAAGCAATAATTTACTTTTCGTTTTTCCAGCATTAATTAGTGGCATTGCTATCATGACAACTCATAGTTTTAATATTGTTTACTGAAACTCACTCGTAAAATGTAATTTTACGCTAGGGTATTTGCTTTGCGTCATTTGAATCGTAAAAGCAGAATCGGCTAAAAAGACTAATTGCCCTTGTTTGTCTTTTGCTAAATAACGTTGTTTAACACGTTTAAATTCTTTAAATTCTTCATTTTTAGGGTCCTCTGGTTGTACCCAACAAGCTTTGTGAACAGAAATGTTTTCATAGGAACATTTAGCTCCATATTCATGTTCCAAACGATATTGTATTACTTCATATTGTAAAGCTCCAACTGTACCAACAATTTTACGCCCATTCATATCCATTGTAAATAATTGAGCAACACCTTCATCCATTAATTGATCTAATCCTTTATATAGTTGTTTAGCCTTCAGTGGATCAGCATTATTTACATAACGGAAATGTTCTGGAGAGAAACTTGGAATACCTTTGAAGTTTAACTGTTCTCCTTCTGTTAAGGTGTCTCCAATCTTAAAATTTCCAGTATCGTGTAAACCTACAATGTCACCAGGGAAAGATTCATCTACAATTTCTTTTTTCTCAGCAAAAAAAGCGTTCGGACTAGAGAATTTTACTTTCTTTTTGTTCCTAACATGCAAATAAGGAGTGTTTCTTTTAAAAGTACCGGATACAATTTTTACAAAGGCTAAACGATCACGATGCTTGGGTCCATATTTGCATGTATTTTAAATACAAAACCGGTTAGCTTTTCTTCTTTAGAATCTACTACTCGTTCTTCAGCTTTTTTTGGTTGTGGTTGTGGAGCAATATCAATAAAAGCATCTAATAGCTCTTTTACCCCAAAATTATTTAATGCTGAACCAAAAAATACCGGTTGTAATTTTCCTTCTAGATATTCTTGTTGATTAAATTGAGGGTATATTCCATATACCATTTCAATTTCTTCTCTTAATGTTTGAGCAGCAGTTTCTCCAATAATTTTATCTAATTCAGGGTTGTTGACATCATTAAATTGTACACCTTCTGAAATCGTTGTTTTATTGTCTCCTGAAAAGATATTAAGTTTCTTTTCCCAAATATTATAAATTCCTTTAAAATCATATCCCATTCCAATAGGAAAACTCATAGGAGTTACATGAAGACCTAGTTTTTGTTCAACTTCATCTAATAAATCAAAAGCGTCTTTTCCTTCACGATCTAGCTTATTGATAAAAACTAGCATTGGAATGTTACGCATCCTACATACTTCAACAAGTTTTTCTGTTTGAGGTTCTACACCTTTCGCTACATCAATAACCACAATAACACTATCAACAGCGGTTAATGTTCTAAAGGTATCTTCGGCAAAATCTTTATGCCCAGGTGTGTCTAAAATATTTATTTTTTTGTTTTTGTAAATAAAAGCCAAAACAGAAGTGGCAACAGAAATACCTCTTTGACGCTCAATCTCCATAAAATCAGAAGTAGCTCCTTTTTTTATCTTATTATTTTTTACCGCTCCAGCCTCTTGAATAGCTCCACCGAATAATAATAATTTTTCAGTTAAGGTTGTTTTTCCAGCATCTGGATGTGATATAATTCCGAATGTACGTCTTTTCTGTATTTCTTCTAAAAAACTCATCTATAAATTTTAAGGTTGCAAAGATACATTTAATTATAAAACCGTTCAAAGTATTAATTGTTGAACTGCTGTCAATTTTGTAAGTTTGCTTTCATTAATTTCGGCAAATGAAAGAACAGGTTATTTTAGTTGATGAACAAGACAATCCTATTGGGTTAATGGAAAAAATTGAAGCTCATGAAAAAGCACTATTACATCGTGCTTTCTCTGTTTTTGTTTTTAATGATAACGGAGAGTTAATGTTACAACAAAGAGCTAAAGAAAAATATCATTCACCTTTACTTTGGACAAATACATGTTGTTCTCATCAACGAGACGGAGAAACTAATATTAAAGCTGGCAAACGTCGTTTACAAGAAGAAATGGGATTTGTTTGTGAGCTTGAAGAGGTTTTTAGTTTTATATACAAAGCTCCTTTTGATAATGGTTTAACTGAGCATGAATTAGATCATGTACTTGTAGGTAAATTTAATGACGCTCCATTAATTAACAAAGAAGAGGTGGAAGCTTATAAATGGATGCCATTTGAAGAGGTTAAAATAGATATTGTTAAGAGACCAGAAATTTATACTGAATGGTTTAAGATAATTTTTAAGGAGTCTTACGATAAAATTTATAAACTTATATAATGTATGCCAAAAGTTACTGTACATAGAAAAGCTCATTTTAACGCTGCTCATAGATTATTTAATAAAAAATGGTCTGATGAAAAGAATTTTAAGGTTTTTGGAAAATGTAGTAACCCTAATTATCATGGACATAACTACGAGTTAATTGTTTCTTTATCAGGTGAAATTGATAAAGAAACAGGATATGTTTATGATTTAGGAAAATTAAAAGAGTTAATTAAAATAGAAATAGAGGATGTTTTTGATCATAAAAATTTAAACTTAGATGTGGAGGAGTTTATGGATATAAATCCTTCAGCTGAAAATATAGCTGTGGTAATTTATAACAAGTTACGATTAAAAATAGAAAATGAATTTGATTTAAAAATCACATTATACGAAACGCCTAGAAATTTCGTAACCTATAGCGGTGAATAAAATTATATGATAGACCAATTACTTAGATTTAAACCTATATTAAAACAAAAAATATGGGGAGGAGAGAAATTAAAAACTGTTTTAAACAAAAAAACGGAAGAAAGTTCTATTGGTGAAAGTTGGGAGATTTCTGATGTAAGAGGAGATGAATCTGTAGTAAGTAATGGTGAGTTTGTTGGTACTACTTTAAAAGAACTTTTGAAGAGCTATAAAAGTAGTTTAGTTGGTAATAGTGTTTATAAAGATTTTAAAGATGATTTCCCTTTACTAATTAAATATATTGATGCTAAAGAGGTATTGAGTGTGCAATTACATCCAAATGATAATATGGCTAAACAGAGGCATGATTCTTTTGGTAAAACAGAAATGTGGTATGTAATGCAAGCTGATGAAAAGTCAAACATTATTGTTGGTTTTCAAAAAGATTCTAATGAGGAAGAGTATTTATATCATTTAAAGAATAAATCATTATTAGAAATTTTAAATATAGATGAAGTTTCTAAAGGTGACGTATATTTTATTCCACCTGGTAGAGTCCATGCCATAGGTGGTGGAGTTTTAATCGCTGAAATACAACAAACATCTGATATAACCTATAGAATTTTTGATTGGGATAGAAAAGATAAAGATGGTAGCTATAGGGAATTACATACCGATAAAGCTTTAGAAGTTATAAACTACAAATCACAAGTTTCATATAAAACTAATTATGAAAAAAAACAAAATGAAGCGACTAAAGTTGTTTCTTGTGTTTATTTTACCACTAATGTATTGCCTGTAAAAGGAGAGTTTTCTATAAATCATTACGAAAAAGATAGTTTTGTGATTTATATGTGTGTTGCAGGAAATGTAACTTTTACCTACAAAAACCAAATAGAAAAACTAACAATGGGGGAAACGATTATGGTTCCTGCTTGTTTAAAAGATTTTGTTATTACTTCTTCTGAAAAATCAGAATTATTAGAAGTGTTTATGCCTAAACATTAACGTTCTTTTCTTTTATTATGGTGTAGCTTTTTCATTATTTTCCATTTAAATTCGTGTTCAGCGATTTCAAGTGTTAATGATTTTTTATAGGAAAGGAATGATGATATTTTATCAAAAAACACATCTTTTAAAGCAGTTTTCTTTTTATTGATTGATTTTATTCTTGCTAATATTTCTTTAGCATCTTTTTCTGAGATATTCTTAATATCGCCATTTTTTGAAATACGTTTTTTTATTTTGTATCGCTCTTCTCTATGAAGTTGTCTCATTTTTTTGCTGTAATCATTATATATAGGCCAAAACTGTTGAGCTTCATCTTCAGTTAAATTAAGTTTTTCAGTTATATATGCAATTTTATATGCTAGTATTTTACTTTGTTTCTTTCTTTTTAATTGAGCTTGCAAATAGAAGCTAGAAAAAAGAAAAAATATAACGATAAATAATGTTTGTTTTTTCATTTTTATTCTATTTCATTAAAAATTGTACTGTCTTCAATGGTGTTTAAGTATTCTTCTAGATTGTCATTATTTAAATTAATTGAAGTAAGGATGTCTTCTTCAAAATTTAAATTAGTTGAATTAATAGCTACTGACAGGTCTTCTTCATTAGTAGTTAAATATCCATTTTCATACCATTCCTCGATTTCAGCTGCAGTTATATTGTTAAAATCAATAATTTCATTAGTTGTATTAAAATTAAAATAAGTATAACTTACAAAAAGAAGAATACAAGCAGCCACTGCTGTAGGTATAAGTTGTATTGTTTTTTTATAGAATGATATAACTTTACTCTTTGGTTGTTTCTCAATGGCAGTTATTTTATTTATAATTGAGTCTTCTAAATTATCAAAGTAGTTATCAGGTGTTTTAAAAGGACTCTTTTTATTAAAAGAAGCATAGCTCTCAATGAGTATTTTTTCTTCAAAATTTTCAAAATAATTCTTAGGAACAGTAAAACCATTAACCTTCTTGGTTTGGTTAGATATGTATTTTATACTATCCTTTATGTTATTGTTCATATTTATTGGACTTACTTTATGTAAAAAGGTTTAATGACTATTTTTAATATACGTCTCAATTTTTTTTACAGCATGATGATATGAGGCTTTAAGACCACCAATACTTAAGTTTAAAATTTCTGAGATTTGACTGTATTTCATGCTATCAAAATATTTCATGTTAAAAATCAATTGCTGTTGCTGAGGAAGTGTAGCAATAGCTTTTTGCAGAATTATTTGAATTTCATCACCATTAAACCAGTAATCACCATTTAAATTAGAGGTTAATTGTTGTTGATAATCATTTATATCAACATTTTTACTTTTTGCTTTTTTGTTTATATAAGTTATGGCTTCATTAGTAGCTATTCTGTACATCCAAGAAAATAACTTACTGTCTCCTTTAAATGAATCAATATTTTTAAAAACTTTAATAAAAGTATTTTGCAAAACATCATCAGCATCATCGTGAATTAAAACAATTTTACGAATGTGCCAATATAAACGTTCTTTATATTCAGATATTAAAATTTTGAACGCAATCTCTTTAGTAGAGGCATCCTGTAGTTGATTAATAAATGTTATCTCGTCAGTCAACTAATTTAGTTTAGCTGTTAGACTATAAATTTATTAAAAGGTTTAACTTAAATGTAAAAATTATTTTCTTTTTTTGAAAAATCCAAATAAGCGTTTTTCCTTAATAGTTTCTGAAACACCTTTAGGTAACATTTCTTGCCAGCCTTCTTCATCATCTTTAATCATTTTAAGAACTTTACGGGAAAAAATACTTAAAATTTCAGGGTTAAAACCTTTAATGTCTACTAGTTTACCGTTTGATTTGAAAAACTTATAAAGTTCTTTTACTCTTGGATGAACTTTCAAGTTTTCGCTTGTTATATATTCACCTGATTCTTCTTCTTTGTATGGATACATGTAAACTTTTAAATCTCTATAAAAAAGTTTACCAAATGCTTCCAGAATTCCACCACTTAAACTACGGTAGTACTTCTCGTCAAAAATTTGAATTAGATTGTTTACTCCCATAGCTAAAGCCATGCGCTCTTTAGTAAATTCACTAAAATATTCAACTAATTTGAAATATTCTTGATAATCAGTAATCATTACGTTTTGACCAAGAGAACACAATAATTCAGCTCTGTCTAGAAAATCTCGCTCATTAATTTTTCCTTCAGCTTTAAGATTACTTAAAGTTATTTCAAAAATTATTTGAGTTTTTTCAGGGTCAACCTTCTTTTCAGCTAAAAAGAGTTCCTTAGATTTCTCAAACATGTCCATATTTACTTTAGTAACTGGTCTGAAACTACCACGTAAAGCAAGAATGTTACGTTTATATAATACTTGAGCAGGTAATAAATTATTACCATCAGAGTCAAACATTACGGCATTGGTCATACCGTTCTTAACTAGTTGTAAGCTCATTAATCGATTATCAACATACATGAATCTAGGTCCAGAAAAGTTTATCATATCTATCTCCAAACGATCTTTATCTATGTTGTCATAAAAAGATTTAAGAAGTTCTTTAGGGTTGTCATTTAAATAAAAAGCACCATAAACAAGATTTACCCCTAAAACCCCTAAGGTTTCTTGTTGTAATCTAGCATCGGTTTCTTTAAAACGTAAATGTAAAACAATTTCATTATAGTCTTCTAGAGGATCAAGTTGAAAACGAATTCCAACCCAACCATGTCCTTTAAATTTTTTTGAAAAATTTATAGTTGCTACTGTATTAGCATAACTAAAAAAAAGTTTGTCAGGATGTTTTTGGCGATCTAAACGTTCTTCAATTAAATCCATTTCATGCCTAAGCATCTTTTTTAACCTAGCTTCAGTAACGTATCGATTATCTTTTTCAATGCCATAAATGGCATCAGAGAAATCTTTGTCATATGCACTCATAGCCTTTGCAATTGTACCAGATGCACCACCAGCTCTGAAAAAATTTCGAACGGTCTCTTGTCCTGCTCCAATTTCTGCAAACGTACCATAAATATGGGCGTTTAAATTGATTTTTAAAGCTTTGGTTTTAGTAGTTTGTACTGGATTTATTTTTTGATCTCCCTTTAACGTAATTGCCATTTCGTTATTTTTTGTTACGTGACGCAAATGTACTGAAAATTGAAACTATCAGTCAATTTTTATTGTATTTTTGTGTTACACATGAGCAAAAAAAAACAAATAAAAGTAACTTTTTTAGGAACAGGCACTTCTACAGGAGTTCCTATGATTTCAAGTAATCATCCTGTAGCGTTTTCAAAAGATCCTAGAGATAAAAGATTAAGGTCTTCTATAATGCTTTCATGGGATAATGTTAACTATATTATTGATTGTGGACCAGATTTTCGACAACAAATGATTCGGGAAGGTGTTGAGTCGATAAATGGAATATTATTTACACATGAACATTCTGATCATATTGCTGGTTTTGATGATATAAGACCTTTTGGATTTCGAATGGGTAAAGTACCTATATACGTAACTGATAGAGTACTCAAAGCTTTGCAAAAAAGATACGATTACGTCTTTGCGACTGAAAATAAGTATCCTAGCGCTCCAACAGTCGAAGTAATACCAGTTTCACATAAAAAAGAATTTGAATTAAATGGAGTTGCTGTTAATCCTGTAGAAGTTTTACATGGTAGTTTACCTATTTTAGGATATCGTTTTAATGATATAGCTTACATAACAGATGTTAAAACTGTTTCAAAGGAAGAAAAAGAAAAGCTTAAAAGTTTAGATGTTTTAATAGTAACTGGCTTAAGAAAAGAGCCTCATGCAACGCATTTTAATATTGACGAAGCATTAGCATTTATAGAGGAGGTAAACCCCAAAAAAGCTTATTTAACTCACATTAGTGAACTTTTAGGGTTTCATGAAGAGGCAGAGAAAGAGCTACCTAATAATGTTTTTTTAGCTTATGACGGTTTAAGTGTTCATGGGTAGATAAGTTTTAATGATGTGAGAATAGAATTAAATTACTTAAAAAGGCATCATTATTTTGTAAACCTTTATATTTTTAAAAATTATAAAAAGATAGTTACCAATGAAAATTATAATATCACCAGCTAAATCGTTAGATTTTGAAACTAAAGCAACTACTAGCTTGCATACCGAGCCTAGGTTTGCAGATAGGTCAGAAGTATTAAATACTAAATTAAAAACATTATCTAAGAAAAAATTATCTGAGTTAATGAAAATTTCTGATGATTTGGCAACATTAAATTATGAAAGAAATCAAGCATGGAGTCTTCCTTTTACTTTGGATAACGCTAAGCAGGCTATTTATGCTTTTACTGGAGAAGTTTTTAGAGGTATAGATGTTGTTAATTTACCTGAGAGCAAAGTTTCTGTCTTACAAGATAAATTAAGAATATTGTCTGGATTATACGGTTTGTTAAGACCTCTTGATTTGATTCAGCCGTATAGATTAGAAATGGGAACTAAGTTAAAAGTAGGTAGTGCTGATAACCTGTATAAATTTTGGGATGACCAATTAGCAAAATCGTTAAATGAAGAACTTAAAGACGAAGAAGTTTTAATAAACTTGGCAAGTTCTGAGTATTTTAAAGCGCTTCCAAAAAAGGTGTTGAAAGTACCTTTGATAACTCCAGTTTTTAAAGATTTTAAAAATGGCCAGTATAAAATCATCATGACGTATGCAAAAAAGGCAAGAGGTTTAATGGTTCGTTATATTATTGAGAATGATATAGAAACTATAGAGCAATTGAAAGGTTTTAATGTTGATGGCTATGGTTTCTCTGAGGAAATGTCTACAAATAGTGATTTAGTTTTTACAAGATAAAAAAAAGTACCCTAAACAGGGTATTTTTTTTGTATGTGATAGAACTTTAAAGTACAAATAAAACTTTACTTGTATATTATTTCTTTTTTATCAAATTCATAAATAGCATTACAAAAATATGAGGAGTTGAAATTGCAAATAAAACTCCAAATACAATACTTTCAAAAAGGTAACTATTTCCAAAAAAATAGTAGATGAAATATACAGATATTAAGCTTAGTAGCCATAGTGCAAAGGATTTTTTAAGATATAGCTTTAAGGTTGATTTTGAAATTTTTTTATGGAGAAAAAGTATTTGGTCATAAATAGAAGGAATACTATGCCATATGATGAAATATAAGCTAAATCCCACAATAAGTGAACTTGCTTTAAAAAAAATAAAAAAGAATACAGAGTATATAATTTCTTCAAAGATAGTACTATAATCTCCGCTTTTGTAATAATTCACGAATAAAGTTGTAAAGTAAAAGCATCCACTCACAATAGTGAAGGTTTTAAATATATTTGGATGTAAATTAAGTCTGAAAAGTTCTGACGAAATACTGATAACTTCCTCATATTTATTAATAAATAATAGAGAGAAAATAAAAAGGCCATGAAATGAATACATCCAAACTTCTATTTGTTTTCTGTTTATTTTTTTTTTGTGTAAATGTTGTTCTCCGAAATGATAAGAACTTAAAGTTATGAAAGCAATAAATGTTATTGTTTTTGAGAAAATGAATAGAATAATGGATATAAAGAGAATGACTATGTAAGTAGTTACCAGCAATAAGTTAGAACTATTGTTTTTATTAAGTTTTTTAATTAATTGAATATCGTTACTACCATGATATATGCCTAAAGTCATAACTGAAAAATAGGATATTATTACTACAGTTTGATTAGGGATAAACATAAATAACCATAAAAAAAATATGCTTATAAATATTTTATAGTGTTGATTTTTTGACATTTATCTAATTTATTTATAGTAAAGTTACAATTTTTTTATTAACTTTGTTTAACTTAATCTAGTTTTTGTTAAACAAAATATTTAATATTATGAATTACTTAATTAATTTTTTTACAATTGGTAAAATCGCAACTGACGATTATGTAGGTTTTACTTTTTTTGTCGGATGTATGGCAATGATGGCCGCATCGGTATTTTTCTTCTTATCAATGAGTTCTTTTGATAAAAAATGGAGGCTTTCTATTTTAGTGTCTGGATTGATAACTTTTATAGCAGCTGTTCACTATTGGTACATGAGAGACTATTGGGGAGCATACCAAGATTCTCCAACCTTTTTTAGGTATGTTGATTGGATTTTGACCGTTCCTTTAATGTGTGTTGAGTTTTATTTAATCTTGAAAATTGCAGGCGCGAAAAAGTCATTAATGTGGCGTTTGATTTTTCTATCAGTAGTAATGTTGATAACTGGTTATATAGGTGAGGCGGTTGATAGGTCGAATGCTCAATTATGGGGTCTTATATCTGGTTTAGCTTATTTTGCGATAGCGTATGATATTTGGTTTGGTAATGCAAAAAAACTTGCAATAAAAGCTGGTGGTTCTGTACTGAGTGCTCACAAAGCTTTATGTTGGTTTGTTTTGGTTGGTTGGGCTATTTATCCGTTAGGATATATGGCAGGTACACCAGGTTGGTATGATGGCTTAAATGGTCTGAGTATGGATGTTATTTACAATATAGGTGATGCCGTAAATAAAATAGGCTTTGGTTTAGTTATATACAATTTAGCTGTTCAGCAAACAGGGGAGTAGTTCTTTTAGCACATGGGTATTAATACCCATGTGCTTTTGTAATTTAAAAAACTTAAAATAGCTTATTATTAATGGTTGTTTTTTTCTCTAGAAAGATTAGCAGTCTGCCAAACCAACTGTTATCGCTAAACCTCCTTCAGAAGTCTCCTTGTAATTTCTATTCATATCTTTTGCAGTTTCCCACATAGTGTCTATAACCTTATCTAAAGGAACTAAAGAGTCTTTAGGGTCTGTTTCTAAGGCTAATTCAGCAGCATTAATTGCTTTTATAGCGCCCATTGCATTACGCTCAATACAAGGAATTTGAACTAAACCACCAATTGGATCACAAGTTAAACCAAGGTGATGTTCCATAGCTATTTCTGCAGCTACTAAACATTGAGAAGGAGTACCTCCTAAAAGTTCAGTAAGTGCACCTGCGGCCATTGCAGAGGAAACTCCAATTTCGGCTTGGCAACCTCCCATTGCTGCAGATATTGTAGCATTTTTCTTAAACACACTACCAATTTCACCTGCAACTAGTAAAAATTTTTTGATATGTTCAAAGTTAGCATCATGGTTTTCTATAACTAAATAGTACATTAAAACTGAAGGAATTACTCCTGCGCTTCCATTTGTGGGAGCTGTAACAACTCTTCCTAAAGAGGCATTAACTTCATTTACGGCTAGTGCACAACAGCTTACCCATTTTAAAATTTCTCGAAATTTAACTTCAGTACTTCTTATGGCAGTAACCCATTCTTCTTTATTAGAGTATGTCGCTTCTTTAATTAATTTTTTGTGAGTTTCAAAGGCTCTTCTTTTTACATTTAACCCTCCAGGTAATGTCCCTTTAGTATGACATCCAATATACATACACTCAAGCATTGTATTCCAAATGCGCAATAACTCAGAGTCAATTTCTTCTTCAGTTTTTAAAACTAATTCGTTTTGTAAAACGATTTCAGATATTTTTTTGTTTTTTGAATTACAATAGTCTTCTAGTTTAGATGCCCTATTTATAGGAAAAGGAAAATTCTGCTTATTAATCTCTGTGGTAGTTGAAGTTTTAACTTCTTCTTGAATAACAAAGCCTCCGCCTATAGAGTAATAGGTTTCACTAGATATTTCAATATTTTCTTTAGAGAAAGCTTTGAAAGTTAGTCCATTAGAGTGGAATGGAAGGAAGTCTTTATTAAAAACAACTTGGTCAAAAGAGAAGCTTAGGTCTTTTTCTGCGTTGAAATTAAGAGTGTTTGTTTCTTTTATTTTAGAGATAATGTGCTCTATATTGTCGATAGGAATATACTCTGGGTCAGTTCCGCTTAAACCTAATAGTACAGCTAAATCAGTAGCATGTCCTTTACCAGTTAAAGACAAAGACCCGTAAAGATCAACTTTTATTGAGGAAATGGTTTCAATAAGTTTGTCTTTTTTTAGTTTTTGAATCCATTGTTGAGCTGCTCTCCATGGACCTAAAGTGTGTGAGCTTGAAGGGCCTACACCAATTTTTAACATATCAAAAACGCTAATAAATTGTGACATAGTAATTAGTTGTTTGTAACGGGCTAAAATAAAAAAATCCTGCATTAATACTAACGCAGGATCTATTTTTTAAAAAGAAAATATGTTACATCCCGTAAACAGATTCTTTATCAAATTTCTTTGTTAACATGTAGTATACTACAGCACGGTATTTATTTCTTTCAGATTTTCCAATTCTTTCCATAACCTCATTGATTGCTTCGTCTAATTTTGGACCATCAGCTAAACCTAATTTTTTTATTAAGAAGTTTTTCTTGACTGTTTCTAGTTCTTTTGAGTCAGATCCAGATACTGTTTCTGCATCTTTTTTATAGATAGAAGGACCTAATCCTTTTGTAACCGCTTTTAATAAATCTGTATTTGAACGTATATCTCTATCGTCCATAAATTTTTTATACAATTCTACTTTTTCGTCAAATTTACTCATGATTTTTTGTTTGAAAATTATATTTATTCGTTTGAATATTTAGTTCACTCAAATATAGGAAAATAATTGAATCATTCAAATTTGATTGTTTATGAGGTTAACTTTGCTTTTAACTGGTTATATTTTTTCTTTCCACTCTCTAGGTTATAGTTGCATTCTTTTTTATGGTACCAACTTTTATTATTGTGTTCTTGAAGTAATCGATAATTATCGAATATCAGTATAAATGAATAGTCTTTACAAATATTATTTTTGTGTTTAGTTACGTACTAAATATTTTTGAAATTCAGCTAAATAAATCATCAATAGATTTAATATTACCAAATGATTTTTTTTACACAAGGGGTTTTATTATCAGTTCTTTATTATTAGGGTATAAGTTTTTCTAAAATAAATGTTATTTTCATAGGGCTTTAGCGTCAATGTCCTATTGATTTGAAGGTCGTCTTTAAACATTATTCGAGACTCTTTTAAATAAGTTTAACTTTTTAGTTGTGTAAACAATAAAATTATCTTCATATATTGTCTCTATAGTTTCGTGATTGCTGTTGAAAATGTAAATGTTATTTATTCTAGGATTTTATTGTATTAAATTTTTATAAAACTTATTTTATTTAAATCAAAACTTAATGATAATTCAATAAACTTAGTAACATTGGTTAAAAGATAATGGACTATTTCTCTAACTCTATTATAGTACTTCTTACTCAAACATGAATCAAAATCTCTTTTATTAGTAAAGAATTTGATATTTAAGAAAAAGATTTATTTAAAATGGTTTTAATTGTATGCCTTGAAATTACCAATATAATATTGCTTATACTTCTCCTAAAAACAAAGAAGGATTAATAGTAGAGTGTTGTAGCTTTTGATTTTATTACGAATGCTTTTTAAGCTGGTAAACATTTGATAGTATAAATCCAATTATTTGGTGTCTCTTTTTATTGAAAAGCTTTTGATAATTCAGAGTTATATAAATAAATATACTAAGGCGTGTATGTTAAACACTATTAAATTAGTTCTTTAGAAAATAAGAATTGTTAATTATTTTGTTAACAATAAAAGTAAATAAACGTATTTAGGCATTGTTGTTGTTGTAAATTTATATATAATTCAAATCAAAAGACTATGCCTGTATCAAAATTTGAATCCATGTTAAAAACAAATAGCGTTTATTTTTTCGATGCTACAGAGTTTGAGTATATTATAGAACATTATTTAAACATAGGTAAACACTCATTGGCCAAAAAAGCCGTGAAGTTAGGTTTAGAGCAACACCCTACTTCAATTCAATTAAGATTGATGCAAGTAGAATTATTGATTTTTGATGGAGAATTACCATCAGCAATTAAATTATTGGCAGAGATTGAAGCGGTAGAACCCCATAATGATGAAGTGTTTATTCAGAAAGCAACCATTTTATCTAAAAAGAACAAGCACAAAGAAGCAATTGTTGTATTAAAAAAATCTCTTGAATATGTTGAGGGGCCAGAAGATATATGGTCAATGATGGGGATGGAGTATTTATATTTAGATGATTATGAAAATGCTCGTTTAAACTTTGCAAAATGTATTGATGTAGATTACGAGGATTATTCATCACTATATAACATCGTCTATTGTTTTGAGATGGAACAAAATTGTGAAGAAGCAATTAAATTTTTGACTAGTTATATAGAGATAAATCCATACAGTGAAGTAGCTTGGCACCAATTAGGAAGACAATATTTTGAGGTTAAAATGTATGAAAAAGCCTTAGAGTCTTTTGATTATGCAGTTATTATTGATGAAGCTTTTATAGGCGGGTATTTAGAAAAAGCTAAAACACTTGAAAAGCTTGAAAAATATGAAGAAGCGATAGATAATTATTTAATAACATTAGAGTTAGATGACCCAACAGCATACGCATATATAAGAATTGGTGAATGTTATGAAAAATTAGGTAACGTATCAACAGCAATTCATTTTTATAAAAAGGCAGTTCATGAAGATCCTTTATTAGATAGAGGATGGATGATGTTAACAAATGCGTGCTATACTAATAAAAACTATCCTAAATCTTTATACTATATAAATAAAGCTATACAAATAGATGAAGGAAACCCTCTTTATTGGAGGAAGTATGGAGATATAAATTTAAAACTTAATTTTTATGAAGAAGCTGTAAAAGCTTTTTATAAATGTATAGATTTAGGAGACATAGAAATTGAAATATACGTAGCTTTAGCTGATATTTTATTGTTTTTAGGAGATTTTAATGATGCTTTAGCTGTATTGATAAAGGCAAAGAAAATATATAAAGAATTTGCTGAAATTGAATACCGCTTATGTGGTTTGTTTATGATTCTTGATAAAGAAGAGTACAGTTTAACACATCTGAAGAATGCGTTAGCTATAGATTATGAGTATAATTTTATTATTAAAGAATTATATCCTTCAGTTTTTCAAAACCTAAAAGTAAAAGAAATAATAAATAATTTTAAAAGAGTAATTAAATAGTTTTATTTTAAAAAAATAAGCAACCCTTTTTCATAATTTGATAAAGGGTTTTTTTTGTGCTATTTTTTATGTTGATTTTAAATAGTTAAATAATATTTGCTAACTGTTTGCTTGTTGTAAAAAATATGTTAGCAACAATCATGTTTTATTTAACAGAATAATTATCAGAAAAGTTAATTTATCTTTTTTAAATTTATATTTAAATATTTAACAAGAAACAGGGAGTTTTTAGCAGTTAAATTCGAAAACGGTTTCGTTTTTTTTTGTTGAAGTACTCTAAAAAACAACTAGATTTGATATTATAATTTTATGGCAAAAATAATTAAAAAAATAGCAGTAATGACTTCTGGAGGGGATTCTCCAGGAATGAACGCAGCAATAAGGTCTGTAGTTAGAGCTTGTGCTTATTACAGAACAGAATGTATGGGTATTTATAGAGGTTATCAAGGAATGATTGAGGGAGATTTCACTTTGATGACCGCAAGGAGTGTAAATAATATTATACACAAAGGAGGTACTATTTTAAAGTCAGCAAGGTCAAAAGACTTTATGACTGCTGAAGGGAGAAAAAAGGCTCACGAAAATTTATTAGAACATAATATTGATGCATTAGTAGTGATAGGAGGTGATGGCTCATTTACAGGAGGGGTTGTTTTTAACAAGGAGTATAATTTTCCTGTAATAGGTATTCCAGGAACAATTGATAACGATATTCATGGTACATCGCATACTTTAGGGTACGATACTGCTTTGAATACAGCAATGGAAGCTATTGATAAAATAAGAGACACAGCATCTTCTCATAATCGATTGTTTTTTGTTGAGGTAATGGGAAGAGATGCTGGATTTATAGCTTTAAACGCTGGAGTTGGTGCCGGAGCTGAAGAGATATTGATTCCTGAAGAAGATTTAGGACTCGATAGGATGCTTGAATCTCTTAAGAAGAGTAAAAGGTCAGGAAAGTCATCAAGCATTGTAGTTGTAGCTGAAGGAGATAAATCAGGTAAAAATGTTTACCAATTAGCTAATTATGTTGAAGATAATTTACCAGAATATGAGGTAAGAGTTTCTGTTCTTGGACATATGCAGCGTGGTGGTTCTCCAACTTGTTTTGATAGAGTTTTGGCCAGTAGGTTAGGGGTGAAAGCGGTGGAGTTATTAATTGATGGTAATTCAAACCTAATGGTTGGTTTAAAAAATAATGAGGTAGTAGCAACTGATTTAGAAAAAGCAATAAAAGGTATACAAAATATAGATATGGAACTCTTGAGAGTTTCCGATATTATGACGACTTAAATTAAAATTATGATAAAAATAGGGATTAACGGATTTGGTAGAATAGGTAGATTAGCATTTAGATCTGCAGTAAAACGTAGAAATGTACAAGTGGTAGCTATCAATGATTTAATTGAAGATGTAAATTATTTAGCATACATGCTTAAATATGATTCAGTTCATGGAGATTTTGACGGTACTGTAGAAGTTATTGATAATAAATTAATTGTTAATGGTAATCATATTAGAACCACTGCTGAACGTAATCCTGAAAATTTAAAATGGAATGAAGTTGATGTTGAATACGTTATTGAAAGTACAGGTTTTTTTACATTAAAAGAAAAAGCAAAAATGCATATTACTGGTGGTGCTAAAAAGGTAGTGATTTCAGCCCCGTCACCTGATGCTCCTATGTTTGTTATGGGAGTTAATAATAAAGAATTAAAAAAGTCAGATACAATTTTTTCAAATGCTTCCTGTACAACTAATTGTTTATCTCCAGTAGCTAAAGTGTTACATGATAATTTTGGTATAGAAGAAGGATTAATGACTACAGTGCATGCTTCAACTGCAACTCAGAGAACTGTTGATGGGCCTTCTTTAAAAGATTGGCGTGGTGGAAGAGCTGCAATGCACAATATAATACCTTCATCTACTGGAGCTGCAAAGGCGGTAGGAAAGGTAATACCCGAATTATCTGGAAAATTAACAGGAATGGCTTTTAGAGTACCAACAATGGATGTTTCAGTAGTAGATTTAACTGTTAGGTTAAAAAAAGAAGCAAGTTATAATGAGATAAAAAAAACAATGTTGAAAGCTTCTGAAAATGAAATGAAAGGTATTTTAGGATATACAGAAGAAATGGTAGTTTCTCAAGATTTTGTTGGAGATACAAGAACTTCAATTTTTGATGCAAATGCTGGGATAGCTTTATCGGATAATTTTGTGAAAATAATTTCTTGGTATGATAATGAGATAGGATATTCAACCAAAATCGTTGATTTAGTAGAGTATTCTGCATCTTTATAAAGTATAACCAAATCTTTTATTAAAAACTGATAGGAATTTAACTCCTATCAGTTTTTTTATTTTTATAAGCTTTATATTTGTAGTAGTCAAAAGTAAAAGAATTTAAAAATACTTTTCACTTTGTTTATAAGTGAGTAGATAAATAAAATAGAATGATAAAAATTGGAATTAATGGATTCGGAAGAATAGGAAGGTTAGCGTTCCGTTCTGCTGTTCAAAGAGATAATATTGAAGTGGTAGGTATAAATGATTTATTAGATGTAGATTATTTAGCTTATTTATTAAAATATGACTCAGTTCATGGTCGTTTTAATGGAACAGTAGAGGTTAAAGATGGAAATTTAATAGTTAATGATAAAGTAATACGTGTAACTGCTGATAGGAACCCCGAAAACTTAAAATGGGATGAGGTAAAGGCTGATTATGTAGTTGAGTCAACAGGTTTTTTTACAGATAGAGAGAAAGCAATGCTACATATTAAAGGAGGCGCTAAAAAGGTGATTATATCTGCTCCTTCAAAAGATGCTAATATGTATGTTATGGGAGTAAATCATACCGATTTAACAAATGATGAAGTGGTTTTTTCTAACGCTTCATGTACAACAAATTGTTTAGCTCCTTTAACAAAGGTAATTCATGATAATTTTGGTTTAAAAGAAGGTTTAATGACTACTGTTCATGCTGCAACATCAACTCAAAATGTTGTTGATGGACCTAATAAAAAATGGCGTAGAGGTAGATCTGTAGTTAATAATATTATACCTACTAGCACTGGTGCAGCTAAAGCAGTAACAAAAGTAATGCCTGAATTAAAAGGAAAGTTAACAGGAATGGCGGTAAGAGTTCCTGTAGCTGATGTTTCTTTAGTCGACTTAACTTTTAGAACTGAAAAGGAAACATCATTAAAAGAAATTTTAAAAGTTTTAAAGGAGGCTTCTGAAGAAGGTTTTAAAGGTATTATTGGGTATACGGAAGATGAAGTAGTTTCTCAAGACTTTGTTTCTGAGCCTAGAACTTGTGTTATTGATGCAGGTGCGTGTTTAGAACTAAATGAAAATTTTTTTAAAGTGATATCATGGTATGATAATGAATTTGGTTATGCGACTAAAATAATAGATTTATTAGAGTATTCAGCATCCTTATAATTTATTTTAAAAATGCTTTTTGACGGGTGTATCATATAAAACAAAAAAAGTCCTTTGTATAACAAAGGACTTTTTTTGTTTTAATTATTAGTTAGCTTATTTTATGGCAATCATGCTGATTTCTACATTTACATATTTAGGTAAATTGGCAACTTCTACTGTTTCTCTTGCAGGGGCAGTTGCTTCATTAAAATAAGTAGCATATACTTCATTAATTTTAGAGAAGTTCCTCAT
The DNA here is from genome assembly GCF_051201695.1 of Tenacibaculum sp. nBUS_03. GTDB lineage: Bacteria > Bacteroidota > Bacteroidia > Flavobacteriales > Flavobacteriaceae > Polaribacter. Next base: position 4,100,574 of record NZ_CP179214.1, read on the forward strand.
GTCAGAAATGAAAATAGACGTTTTTACAACATTTTCAAAAGTCATTTCAGCAGCTGTTAGTACTTCTTTCATGTTCTCCATTACCTGTTTAGTTTCCGATTCGATAGAATCTAAAACTAACTCACCATTTTCTGGGTTGAATGCTACTTGACCTGATGTGTACAAAGTGTTTCCACTTAATACCGCTTGATTATATGGCCCTATAGGAGCTGGTGCTTTACTTGTTTTTATTATTTTTTTCATGAAATTATATATATCTATTGTGAGGTTTTTAAAATAACACCCTATCTGGTGGTTGGTTTTTGTCCCATTTTAAATCACTTAAAACAGATGATTTAACACCTATGAAGAAATAGTAAGATGCAAATTGACCAAAAGGAGTCCAAGAAAAATTAAAATTCCAACTATCTAAATCTCTAGCAAATCTTAACGTGGTGTTAGTAAAAGCATTTCTTTTTATATCATATCCAGAATTTATTCCTACTTTCCATTTAGGTGATAATTCTACATCACCACTAAACATTAATGAATTATTACCAATGCCGCTTGAAATTCCATTATTAGTGTAATTTATAGCATACACTATGTTAAGATTCCACGGTATATTAGCTCTGTATAGTTTTGTTTTTTTTGTAGTGTTTTCAGTATTAGAATTGTTTTGACTGTTACTTGGGTTTATACTAAAATCATTGGTGGCAGGATTGTTTACACCAAACACATCCGGGGTGTTTTGAGCACCATTACCAGATTTGTTTTCATTTTTTTTCTCTTCTTTTTTGTCAAAATCTTTACTGGAAATAGAATAGTTAGCACTAATACCAACATTGGTAATTCTAAAGATATCAGAATTAAATTTGTTAATTAAATCACCTTTACTGTTTACTTGGTAAGGGTTTAATGTGGCATTTAGGTTTACTGCTAGTTTGTCTTTAAAAAGTCTAGTACCTGCACTAGCTGTTACTGGACTCCAGCGCAAACTATCAGCTGCAATATTATAACTTGTGCTAAAGTTTAAGTTGTTTAAAATAGTTATTTTTTTGTCTTCTTCATCACTGTCAAGATCTTTAGGAGCAACCTTTGCCTCTAAAACATTATTTAAGGAAATACCAATTGAATTTGATAATCCACTAGCAGGTGTTCCATAAATACCCCCCTCAAAAGGAGAGTATGTTAGTAAGTCGTTAGGGTCAATACTCTGTTTTACTTGTAAGTTGTAGTCTTTAGCGAAATCAGGACGATAACCATAAGAAATAGAAGGTCTAAATGTATGTCTGATAGCTTTTAATCGACCTTTTTTAAAGTTAAAAGTTCCATATATATTAGTAGAAATTGAGACGCCAAAATTGTAATCGTGGAAACGATTAAAACCATTTATAGTATCGTTAACAACAGCTCCAAGGTTTCCATTTGAATTACGTATGTTAGGATCAAATCGTTTATTAATTTTTCTAAAGTACCATACATCCTTATAGTTTACACTTGGAGATAAGGTAAAGTATTTGAAAGCTTTGATATTAGTGTTTGTGCTTACGGTGTGTTGAATACCAGAATTTGCTTTTTTAAACATAATAGGTTTAAAGAATTCTGAATCAGTAGTGTTAATTCTATATTCTCCGCTCATACTATAACTAACTCCCATTTTTTGAATAGGATTTTCTTTCAAGCCGCCTTTACCTGTGAAAGGATAAATTCTATCCATGTTTACTTGTAGTGATGGAAGGGTCATAGTGATAGAATTATTGTTGGTATTTTGAGAATGAGTAGCAGTAACATTCATGTTAAAAGGAGTACCAACAAAGTTTTTGAAATAGGATATGGAAGAACTCAAAGTATTTGTTAATCTTTGAGAGTTGTTAATCTCATTAATAGACTGATTGTAATATTGGCTACTACCAACATTTACAGAAGCAGAAAATCGAGAATTAGGACTCGATTTTGAATCCTGACTATGGTTCCATCTAATATTAAAATTAGATCGTTTACTATAGCCACTTAACCCTCTAACTCCTTGAATGATATTTTCAAATCTAATATTAAAGTTACCACTAGATCTATATCGAAAGTAATATTTTGATTCACTACTAAGTCCCCAGCTACCATTGGTGTATATGTCACCTAAAAGCGTTAAATCAAAATAATCACTTAAAGCAAAGTAATATCCACCATTAGACAAAAAGAAACCTTGGTTTGAACGTTCCCCATAGGAAGGAATAATAAATCCAGATGAGCGTTTATCTGTTAAAGGAAAGTAAGCAAATGGCAAGAATAAAGGAGTAGGAACGTCTGCTATTACTAAATTACTACCCCCAACTATAATTTTTTTCCCAGGTACTAGCTTTGCTTTATTAGTTGCTATATAAAAATCTGGATTCTTCTTTTTAGAAGTTGTAAAACGAAGTTTACGCATATAAATTGTTGAGTCATTAACACGTTTGGTTTTTTCTCCATAAGTAATTATACCACTTTGAACAGTTTTAACGCCATAGACTAATGCTTTCTTGGTTTTAAAATTAAAAAGAATAGAATCCTGTTCACTTTCTTGATTCCCTTGTTTAAAAACGGGGCGTTGGTGATATCCTAAACTATCTTTTATCCCTTTAGCATATACTGTACTTTTCTTATAGTCTAATATAATAATACCAGCTTTTAAGTCTATATCAGTATACGTAACTCTAGCATTATTATATAAAGTAACTGTTTTGTTTTTTGCATTTTGTATTGTATAATCTTCAGCGTCATGAGTAATAATACCTTCAATAACCTCTTTAGGTTTTATTGAGTCAGTTACAGTGGAATCTTTGATTTTTTTTAAATTACTATCCTTTTTAATGTTAAAAAGGGTGTCTTTAGAAATTTTTAATTGTTTTTGTTCCTTTGGTTTCTGAGGGCTAATTGCTTTTTTACCAAATTCTTGAGCGGTACTTGATTGAAAACAAAAAAGGTAGAAAGCTAAAAGTATGTAAGTTAGATTTGTTTTCAATATATTAAATACTATTTTTGTGTTTAATTAAATATATGGCTTACTATTTGCGTTAACAAATTTTAAATGTCAAAATTACTTAAAATTTATTGATGAGAATCTTAAAATTCACCAAAAATAATATCAAAAATTTAACTTTTATATTTTTTATAGGAATTACTTTCTTTACAGGGATTAAAAGAGTAACGGCTCAAAAAAAGTATGTTGTTGTTCTTGATGCTGGGCATGGAGGTAAAGATCCAGGAAACTTAGGTAATGGGTATAGAGAAAAAAATATAGCACTTCGTGTTGCTTTAGATGTGGGTAAAGAGTTACTAACAGCAAAGGACATTGAAGTTGTTTACACGCGAAAAAAAGATGTGTTTGTAGAGTTACATAATAGAGCTAAAATAGCAAATAATAAGAAAGCAGATTTATTTGTTTCTATTCATTGTGATTCATACTCTAAAGCAAGAGCTCATGGAGCAGGAACTTTTGTGTTAGGATTAAAAGGGAATAGTAAAAACCTACAAATAGCAAAAAGAGAAAATGCATCTATTTTATACGAGGATAATTATAGACAGAATTATGACTACGACCCTAATTCTCCTGAGTCACTTATTGGATTATCAGTATTACAAGAAAAAAATTTAGATAACAGTTTGGCTATTGCGAGTCATATTCAAACAAATTTTTCTAATTTAAAACGGTTTGATAGGAAAGTAAAGCAAGATAATTTTTTGGTATTAAGAGAAACTATTATGCCTAGCGTTTTAGTTGAGCTTGGTTTTTTAACAAATAAGGCTGAAGGACGTTTTTTGAATACAAGAAGGGGACAAATAAAAATGGCGAAAGCTATTGCTGAGGCAATCAAGAAATACGTAAATCAATTAAAAATAAACACAGTGGGAGGAAGTACTCCTTTAATTGCAAAAGAAACTAAAAAAGAAATTGTATCTAAAAAGAAGAAGTTAGTAGGTAAAAGATCAGTTATTAAAAAGAGTAAAATAGTAACAACAAAGAAGGACGTTAAAAAAGTAAAAATTAAAACTCAAAATGTAACTGTAAAAAAACAAAAGAAGAATACAGCATTAATAGAGTTTAAAGTTCAAATTGCAGCTTCTAAAAGAACACTCACAAAAAATAATTTTAACTTAAAAGGATTAAAGAACGTAAAATCAATGTTTATTGATGGTTATCATAAATATTATTACGGTAATACTGTTGTTTTTCAAGAGGTTAAAAAGTTTCTAGTAGAGGCTAGAAAAGCTGGTCATAAAGATGCTTTTGTTGTAGCCTTCAAAGGAGGTAAAAAAATTTCAATAAAAGAAGCATTAAAAACCAAGTAAATTAAGTACAAACTGTACAATAACTGCAAAATTATTGTTATTTTCGCTTGTAATAAATTTGTTAGATGTCTAAGGAGTTAAAAACAGGAATAGTAGCAGTAGTAATCATAGCATTATTTGTATGGGGATATAATTTTTTAAAAGGACAAGATCTTTTTAGCCCAAATACAAGACATTTTTATGTTGAATATGATAATGTAAATGGCCTAAATCAAACTAGTTTAGTGACCATAAATGGATTAAATGTAGGTAAAGTAGCTGAAATAAATTTTAGTTCTAATCCCGATAGAAAAGGAAAAATAGTTGTTAAATTTTTTCTTAAAAATAAATTTAAATTTTCTAAAAACAGTGTAGCTAAGATTTACTCAGCTGGTTTAATGGGGGGGCAAAATTTAGCTATAGTACCAGTTTACGATGGTGAAGAAGCAAAATCAGGAGACTTTTTAAAAGGAAAAATAGAATCTGATTTTATGGCTTCTCTAAGTGAAAAATTAAGTCCCAAAATAGAAAGTACATTAGTAGGGGTGGATACGCTTGTGAGTGCTTTAAATCAGGTGCTTAGTGTTAAATCTAGAGAGAGTTTAAATAGAAGTATTTTGGGGCTTGAAGGAACGATTTCTGATGTTAGAAAAACGTTGTCTTCAGTGAATCAGTTAGTAATTAGAAATAATTCAAATATAGATTCTACGTTAATTAATGCTAAAAAAATAACTACTAACTTTTCTAAAGTATCTGAAGAATTAGCTAAAGCTAATCTTTCTCAAACAGTTAAAAAACTTGAAACGGTTCTAGCCAGTGCAAATGTTATACTATCAAAGGTGAAAAATGGTAAAGGAACTCTTGGTAAATTAATGACAGATGAAAAAATGTATATTAATTTAACAAATGCTTCTAAAGAAATGGAGGAACTGTTGCGTGAGTTAAAATTAAACCCTAAACGTTTTGTGCATTTTTCATTGTTTGGGAAAAAAGCGAAGCCATTCAATAAAGAAAATAATAATAAAAATATAAGCAATACTAAATAAATACTATCTTTTTAATGAGTTGGATAAAAATAATTTCTTTTAATGAAGCGCAAGGAAAATTAAAAAGGTTATATTCAAAAGTAACGGGACCTAATAATAATGTAGATAACATTATGTTAATTCATGGCTTAAGACCTCATACAATGGTTGGTCATATGGCATTGTATAAAAATGTACTACATAATAGTAATAATACATTACCTAAGTGGTATCTTGAAACATTAGGGGTTTATGTTAGTATATTGAATAAATGTGATTATTGTATTGAACATCATTTTTCAGGATTGAAAAAATTGTTAAAAAATGATGATACGTCAGATTCTATAAGAAAACAACTTGAGTTAAATTCTTTTTCATCGGTTGTTTTAGATGATAAATATATCAGTGGGTTGAAGTATGCTGAAAAATTAACTTTAATGCCTAATACGTTAATTGAAGAAGATATAAATGAAATGAGAATGAAAGGGTTAACTGACGGAGAAATTCTTGAAATAAACCAAGTGATTAGCTATTTTAATTATGCTAATAGAACGGTTTTAGGGTTAGGAGTTTCAACAAGAGGAGATGTCTTGGGACTCTCTCCTAATAGCTCTGAAGACGACAATTGGAATCATCAATAAAAATTAATAAATAATACATGGAAAATTACGTGCCAAACATCTTTTTTGCTATTATTTTAATAGCAGGTATAGGATATTTTGTAATGAATGTTCGAAAGCTGATTAGAAATATTAAACTGGGTAAAGATATTGATAGAACAGATAGAAAGCCTGAGCGTTGGAAAAATATGGCTAAAATAGCACTAGGTCAATATAAAATGGTTCGTCGACCAGTTTCAGGAATTTTACATGTAGTGGTATATGTGGGGTTCATACTTATCAATATTGAAATGCTTGAAATTGTAATCGATGGATTATTTGGAACACATCGAGTTTTTCAACCAATACTCGGAAATGCAGTATATGGTTTCTTAATTGGTAATTTTGAGGTTTTAGCTTTTTTAGTTCTTGTTGCTGTTCTTGTTTTTTGGTTTCGAAGAAATATTGAAAGGGTAAAACGTTTCTGGAGTAAGGAAATGAAAGGATGGCCGAAAAATGATGGTAACATTATTTTATATTTTGAAATAGTTTTAATGTCATTGTTTTTAATAATGAATGCTACTGATGTTAAGTTTCAGGAAGCTGGAGCAGGGAATATAATCTCTCAATTTATAGCACCTTGGTTTAGTAGCTTTTCACATGAAGAATTACATACAATAGAAAAAGTATCTTGGTGGCTACATATTATAGGGATTTTAATTTTCCTAAACTATTTATATTATTCAAAACACTTACACATATTATTGGCATTTCCAAATACCTATTTTGCAAATTTAAAACCTAAAGGTCAGTTTACCAATGTAGCGTCTGTTACTAAAGAGGTAAAAATGATGATGGACCCTGATGCAGACCCTTATGCAATGCCAGAAGAGGGGGAAGAGGAAGGTGACCCTGAAAAGTTTGGAGCTTCTGATGTAACCGATTTAAATTGGGTACAATTAATGAATGCCTACACTTGTACTGAATGTGGAAGATGTACTTCTTCTTGTCCTGCGAATTTAACAGGTAAAGAATTATCACCTCGTAAAATAATGATGGATACTCGTGACCGTTTAGAAGAGGTCGGTAAAAACATTGATGCAAATGGAGGAACATTTAAAGATGATGGGAAACAGTTATTAAACGATTATATTTCACCAGAAGAGTTATGGGCTTGTACTAGTTGTAATGCTTGCGTTCAAGAATGTCCTATAGGTATAGATCCATTGTCAATTATAATGGAGATGCGACGTTATTTAGTTATGGAAGAGTCAGCAGCACCTCAAGAGTTGAATATGATGATGACTAATATTGAGAACAATGGAGCGCCATGGCAGTATAGTCAGATGGATAGACTCAATTGGAAAGATGAATAAAGTTTAATAAGCTTGAAAACTTTATAAAATGAAAAGGAGTATTTAAATTTAATAACAAAAATTAACAACTTACAATATGAACGTACCAACAATGGCAGATATGATGGCTCAAGGAAAACAACCAGAAGTGTTGTTTTGGGTAGGAGCAGCTGGAAGTTACGATGATAGAGCAAAAAAAATAACAAAAGCTTTTGTGAAAATATTGCACCAAGCTAATGTTGATTTTGCGGTATTAGGTACAGAAGAGAGTTCAACAGGTGATGCGGCAAAACGAGCTGGAAATGAGTTTTTATTTCAAATGCAAGCAATGACCAATATAGAGGTGTTGAATGCTTATGAAGTAAAAACAATTGTAACATGTGACCCTCATTCATTTAATACTTTAAAAAATGAGTATACAAGTTTAGGTGGAAATTATGAGGTGTTTCATCATACTCAATATATAAGTAAATTAATTAAAGATGGTCGCTTATCAATAGAAGATGATAATTTAAAGAATAAACGTTTAACATACCATGATCCTTGTTATTTAGGAAGAGCCAATGATGTTTATGAAAGTCCACGAGAATTGATTCGTCGTTTAGGAGTTAAAATGACAGAAATGAAGCGTCATAAATCTACTGCATTATGTTGCGGAGCTGGTGGAGCACAAATGTTTAAAGAACCAGAAAAAGGTGACAAAGACATTAATATTTTAAGAACTGAAGATGCAATAGAAACTAAACCTCAAATAATAGCAACTGGTTGTCCTTATTGCAATACTATGATGACAGATGGAGTGAAGTTTAAGGAAAAAGAAGATCAAATTGAGGTTAAAGATATTGCAGAGTTAATTGCTGACGCAAATAATTTATAGTTTGAGATGGATCAATTTCTAAATTTTGAAGTAGTCAATTTTCCAGAAATAGAAAAAATCAACTTTAAAAAAGTACATAAGAATTATTTAAAAGTTATTTTAATAAACTTTTTTTGTTTTTCTGTTGTATTGATATCAATATCAGTATTTTTAATTCAAAAAATAGTAGAAAAAGAAGTATTAGAATACTCAATTTACTTATATAGCTTTTTGATCCTTGGAATTTTAAGTTATACAATTATTTTAATTCTGGGGTTTAGAAAGAGAAAATATGCTGTAAGAGATAAAGACATTTCTTACAAAAGTGGTCTTTTGTTAAAAAAGACAACTACAGTTCCTTTTTCTAGAATTCAACATTTAGAAATAAATGAACGAATGTTTTCTAGGCTTTTTAAATTAGCTTCTTTGAGTGTTTATACAGCAGGCGATAGTAGTGATGATTTAGAAATAAAAGGGATAGAAAAAAAGACAGCGATTCAAATTAAAGAATTTATTAGTTCTAGAATCAATGGGTAATAATTATACTTTTTCTGAGTTTTCTCGTCAATCTTTAAAAGGAATCATTATAATTTATGTAAACGGAATAGTTAAAATTATAAAGAAAACGTGGGTTTTATGGGTTCTTTTGATAGCTAAGCTTTCTAAGTATACGAGTACAGAAAATAAATATATTCTTTTATGTATTTCCTTGTTTTTGTTTTTTCTATTTATTAGGTCTTATTTAATTTTTAAGTTTTTCCAATTTAAATTAGATAAAGATACTTTTGTATTAAAGCAAGGGGTTTTATCAAGAAAAAAAACAACTGTTTTATTTGAGAGAATACAAAATGTAAATTTTGAACAAAATTTAATTCAACAAATTATAAATGTTTATGGTGTAAGTATAGAAACAGCAGGTTCAAAAAAAACTGAAATTAAAATAAAAGCCTTATCACATTCAAAAGCTATAGCCTTAAAAAAAAGAATTTTTGAAAAATCTACTTCAATTAATAAAGAAGAGGTAGATAAAACTGTAGAACCATTTTTAAAAATAAATTTTAAAAATTTATTAAGAGTTAGTCTTACAGAAAATCATATCTATAGCTCAATTTTACTTTTAACAGTTCTGGTGTCAGGATATCAACAAATAAAAGATGTTTTAGTATATTTTATAGAAAAAAAAGATTTTGAAACCTCTATAGCAAATAGCGGAGAAATTATATTAGGAAGTTTTGTTTTTATATTTTTAGCAATTGCCTTATTTATAATCGGAAGCATATTAGTTTCTTTTGTAAGAGTAATTGTAATGCATTTTGAATTACATGTATATCTAAAAAAAAATACATTTGAAATAACGCAAGGTTTATTTAAAAAGAAAACTGTTGTTTTAAGAAAAGAGAAAGTACAAAACATTACTATATCTACTAATCCTATTAAAAGAAAATTAGGTATATCATTTGTAAATTTTAAGCAGGCTGTTAGTGGAGGAGGCAAAAAAAAGAGAGAAAAAGAAATTAAAATAGTTGGATGCAATGTTAAACAATTAGAAGAAATTAAAAGTGTTTTATTTAATACTAATAAATTAGATGGGGAGCATAAAGAAATTCCTCATACTTATTATAAAACAAAAAGTTTATATGGAGCGGCTTTATTGTTAATTTTGACGAATCTTTTTTTATTTTGGACTATTAAACGTGTTGATGTTTTATATAGTAATTTTTTGCTGATTCCATTATTTTATTTTTTAATTACTAAGAGAGTGAAAAAAAGTTTTTTCAAGAAAACTAATGATCTATTACTAGTGGGGTCTGGTCTTATAGAAACTCATTATACTTATCTAGAACTATTTAAAATTCAGAATATAAAGATGAAACAAACGGTATTTCAAGAAAAGAGAAATATTGTCGATTTAGTTTTGCAAACTGCTTCTGGAAAAATTAAAATTCCATGTGTAAGAGAGGAAAGAGCAATGGAAATATACAATCAAATTTTATATAAAGTAGAAAGTAGTAACAAAAGATGGATGTAAATAATTATATAAAAGCAGCACGTCTGCGAACTTTACCATTATCAGTATCAGGAATTATCGTAGGAGCTTTTTTAGGAGGCTATGATAGTTTTATTACTGCACAAGATACTTTTTTTAATTCAGCGGTATCTATAAAAAGCATGCCTCTATATCAATCTTTAATTTTTTGGTTAGCAATTTTAACAACCATAGGATTTCAAGTTTTATCAAATTTTGCAAATGATTATGGTGATGGGGTTAAAGGGACTGATAATGATAGAAAAGGAGAAACTAGAATGGTTTCTTCTGGAGCTATTTCACCTAAACAAATGAAAAGAGCAATGATTATAACAGCACTTGTAACGTTGGTAATAGCTTTGTTACTAATTTACAAAGCTTTTGGTAAAGAGAATTTTTTATACTCTTTAGTTTTCTTTGTGTTTGGGATATCATCTATTATAGCAGCTATAAAATATACAGTAGGGAAGTCTGCTTATGGTTATAGTGGGTTTGGAGATTTTTTTGTTTTTGTTTTCTTTGGTTTATTGTCAGTAGTAGGTACCTATTTTTTATATACAAAAGAATTAAATTTCATCATTTTTTTACCAGCTTTTACTATTGGTTTGTTGAGTACTGCTGTATTGAATTTAAATAATATGCGTGATAGGGTGAACGATGCAAAATCAAATAAAAATACATTGGTAGTTAAAATAGGAACTAAAGCAGCAAAATATTATCACTATAGTTTATTAATCAGCTCTTTTTTATTTACTTTTTTATATACAGTAATACGTTATCAATCACCATTTCAATTATTATTTATAATAGCATACATTCCATTAATTAAGCATTTGTTTTTTGTTATGAAAAATAAAAATGAAGTACTATTAGATGGAGAATTAAAAAAAGTAGCTTTAAGTACATTTTTATTCGCTATCCTTTTTGGATTAGGACAAGTTTTGTAAATTTCAATTAAAAATAAAGAGTTAGCCTTGTTAGAAATAGGTGAGTCTATAACAATATAGTTTTATAAATACGATTATGAAAAAAGTAAAAATTATCCTGGGAATAATCATCACATTGTCTATCGCTTTTTTTGCGACTGGAGTAATAATTAAAGAGTTAAATTACGAATCTAAAGTAACTATAAACAAACCAATTGAGGAAGTGTTCGCTCTTTTTAATAATGACAATAATTTATCTAAATGGATTCCTGAAATAAAATCAGTTAAAGTAAAAAATAAGGTTGATGGAATTGTAGGGAGTACCTTTGCAGTGACGGTATTGAATCAAGGTCAAGAAATGACTTTAGAGGAAAAGGTGTTGGCATTTGAACAAAATAAAAATATAAAGTTATTATTTGTTGGAGGAGGTATGCGTAAAACTGATGATTATTTGTTTGAAAATAAAGAAGGTAAAACTATAGTTATTCTGAAGGCGAACTGCAAAAGTACAGGGTTTATTTTAGGCTGTATGTTACCATTTGTAAAAGGTAAGTTGCAGAATCAAGATCAACAATATCTTACTAACTTTAAAGAATTTGTAGAAAAAGAATAATGATAAAAGCAAACTATAAACAGTACCTACTAAATTTTAAACAAGCGAGTGGAACCTCTCGAGGTATTCTAAGAACTAAAGAAACTTGGTATGTTTTTCTTGAGAAAGAAGGAAAAAAAGGTTGGGGAGAGTGTGGCTTGTTTAGAGGTTTGAGTATAGATGATACAGTTGACTATGAGGAAAAATTAAAGTGGGTATGCGCTAATATTAATATAGGGTTACAAAACCTATTAAGTAAGTTAATTGAATACCCATCTATTCAATTCGGAATTGAACAAGCATTTTTATCATTAGAAAGTGCGAATCCATTTGAGTTGTTTCCATCTGAATTTACTAAAGGGGAAAAAGAGATTTCTATTAATGGTTTAATTTGGATGGGGGATAAATCGTTTATGCAACAACAAATCAAAGAGAAATTGCAACAAGGATTTACTACGATAAAAATGAAAATTGGAGCAATAGATTTTGATACTGAATTAGAATTATTAACATCAATAAGAAAAGAGTTTTCTTCTGCTGAAATAGAACTTCGTGTTGATGCCAATGGTGCATTTAAACCTGAAAAAGCATTAGATAAATTACAACGATTATCTGAATTAACAATTCACTCTATTGAGCAACCTATTAAACAAGGTCAGTGGCAAGAAATGGCTAGTTTATGTGAAAAAACACCTTTGCCTATTGCATTAGATGAAGAGTTAATAGGGGTGTTTTCAATTGAGGACAAGCAAAAATGTATCGAAACGATACAACCACAATATGTTATTTTAAAACCAAGCTTAATTGGAGGGGTAAATGGAAGTAATGAATGGATAGAGATGGCCACAAAATACAATGCTGATACTTGGATAACAAGTGCTTTAGAAAGTAATATAGGTTTGAATGCTATTGCTCAATGGACATATACGTTAAATAATTCCTTACCTCAAGGATTAGGAACTGGAAGTTTGTTTACAAATAATTTTGAGAGTCCTCTGGAGGTAAAAAAAGGAAACTTATTATACAACACTAGTAAAAACTGGAATTTTAAAATATAAACTATGAATTTTATTCAACAAGCTTATAAAGGTGAAAATAAATGGTATTTATACATACTTGTTGTTTGTATTGTTTTCTTTGGTTGGCAAATTATAGGTGTTATGCCTTTGGCATTGACGGCAGTTCTTCATTCAGCTGATATTTCCGAGTTTACTGAAGCAGCTAATAATAATTTTATGACATTAGGCATAAATAAAAACTTGTTTTTATTTATGATGATAGTAATGTTTGCTATAGGGCTACTTTTTTTATTTATAGGGGTTAAATTCGTGCATAAAAGAGCTGTAAAAACGATTGTAACAAGTAGAGAACATATTGATTGGAAACGTTTTTGGTTTGGCTTTTTTACTTGGGGGATTATTTCTTCATTAGTCATTGGAATAGGCATTTTACTTGAGCCTGAAAGTTATGTTTGGAATTTTAATGCTGTGCCTTTTTTTACTTTAGTAGCAATATCATTTTTGTTTTTACCAATACAAACTAGTTTTGAAGAACTCCTATTCAGAGGTTATTTTATGCAAGCTTTTGGAGTGTTAGTAAAAAATAGATGGTTTCCTTTACTTATAACATCAATAGCTTTTGGTTTATTGCATGGCGCTAATCCCGAAGTTGAAAAATTAGGTCCTATCTCTATGGTGTTTTATATTGGAACAGGGCTGTTTTTTGGAATTACAACACTAATGGATGAAGGAACCGAGTTAGCCTTGGGTTTACATGCAATTAACAATATTGTAGCTGCGTTTTTTGTCACTACTGACTGGACTGTTTTTCAAACCAATGCATTATTTGTTGATACATCTGAACCTTCAGTTGGATTGGAAATGTTTTTGCCTGTATTTGTTTTATATCCTTTAATGTTATTATTGTTTTCTAAAAAATATGGATGGAAAAATTGGAAAGAAAAACTTTGTGGAAAAGTAAGTATTCCATTGAGTGAAGAACTATTGGAAGAAATTAGTGGAGTAAATTAATATGAATACTGGTTTTAAATTAAATGGTCAAAGCTTTGTTGATGCTAATGAATTATTAGAGTTTTCTAAAACTTTATCTGAAGATAGTTATTGTTTTTTTTCTAATTGGTTTAATAATGAAGATTATATCATAGTCCAAACGTCTGGCTCTACCGGGACTCCTAAGTTAATAAAGTTAAAGAAGGAGTTTATGCGTAATTCTGCTATGGCTACCGGTACTTTTTTTAATTTGAAAGAAAAAACAACAGCACTTTTATGCATGCCTACTAATTTTATTGCAGGAAAGATGATGTTGGTAAGAGCCTTAACTTTAGGTTGGCATCTTGACATAGTTGCTCCTAAGTCAAATCCACTTATAAATACCGATAAAACATATGACTTTTCAGCTATGGTGCCTTTGCAATTGCAAGCATCTTTATCTGAAATACATAGAGTAAAAAAATTAATAGTTGGTGGGGGTGTAGTTTCAACTGATTTAATCGAAAAAATTCAAGGTATTTCTACACAGGTTTTCGCTACTTATGGCATGACGGAAACCATTACACATATCGCTGTAAAAAAAATAAATAATTTTTTAACGTTAGATAAAAGTAGTAGTACTGAATTATGCTACAAAGTATTGCCTGGTGTTGTTATAAAAAAAGATGAAAGGAGTTGTTTAATAATAAAAGCGCCTAAAGTATCAGACAAGGTAATAATAACAAACGATGTAGTTCAGTTAATTTCCGAGACTGAGTTTGAATGGTTAGGAAGATATGATAATGTTATTAATTCTGGAGGAATAAAATTACATCCTGAAGTAATAGAAGAAAAGTTGTCAACTATTTTATCACAACGTTTTTTCGTAGCTGGAATCCCAGATACTGTTTTAGGAGAAAAGATGATTTTAGTTGTGGAAGGAAATGAGTGTAAGTTAGATTTCGGTAAAAATATTTTATTAACTAAATATGAACACCCAAAAGAAGTGTTTTTTATACCTGAATTTATAGAAACAGAGACAAAAAAAATCCAACGTAAGAGAACATTGGATTTAGTATTTAGCAAATAACCATTTTTTCTTATTTAAGAAATGGATAATCTGTATAACCTTTAGCATTTCCCCCTCCAAATAACGTATGAGTATCATTTATTTCATTCATTTTTGCATTGATTTTAACTCTTAAAGGGTAATCAGGGTTTGTTAAGAAATTTCTACCAAAGCCAATTAAATCTACTAAGTTTTCTTTTAATAATTCATTCGCTTCTTTTGGTGTTTTATTTCCAGTAGCTATGATCGTTTTAGTAAATATGTCTCTTAGTGTTTTTCTAAAGCTTATTGGAATTTGAGGAGCATCATCCCAGTCTGCTTCACATAAATGAATATATGTTATACCTATTTCTTCAAGCTTTTTGGTTGCTAAAAGTATGGTGTCCAAAATTTCTGAGTCATTCATATCTTTAAAACTTATAAAAGGAGACAAACGGACCCCAGTTTTTTCAGCTCCAATTTCAATAACAACAGCACTAGTTATTTCATATAAAATACGAATTCTATTTTCTTTACTTCCTCCATATTGATCTTTTCTAATGTTAGAGTTACTTCTTAAAAATTGGTCTATTAAATACCCATTAGCTCCGTGGATTTCAACACCATCAAACCCTGCTTCTATTGCATTTTTAGCTGCTATCCTGAATTCTTCAATGACTTGTTTAATATCATTAATAGTCATTTCTTTTGGTTCTTCAACAGGAATAAATGTAGCATCTTCATTAGCAGCATCATCAAAAATATAAACATTTGTTTCTTTGGCTATTTTTGGAGATGGACCAATAGGTTGTATTCCATTTACTTTTGAACTTGAAACTCTTCCTACATGCCATAATTGTAAGAAAATTTTGCTTCCATTTTTATGTACCTCTTCCGTGACTAATTTCCACCCTTTAATTTGGTTTGATGTATAAATACCAGGAGTTTTTGCATATCCTTTTCCTTGTATAGAGATTTGAGTAGCTTCTGTGATTATAATGCCAGCAGAAGAACGTTGTCCGTAATAGTTAGCCATTAATTTATTTGGAACATCACCAGGTTGTGATGCTCTTGAACGTGTCATTGGAGCCATTAAAAAACGATTTTTTAATGAGATTCCATTCATTTCATATGGTGTAAATAATTTGTTTTTTATCATTGTATTAGGTTTGTTATCACAAAATTATGTGGAATAATTAATGATATTGTTGTATTAATTCATTATATATTTGTATAAATATGTTTTTAGGGTATGGCAACAAGATTTAATATGGAAAAATCACTAGATGTACTTGAATTTACTTCTACAAATGAGTGGGGGCACCCAAAACATAAACATAACTTTTTTGAATTAACTTTCATTTTAAATGGGAGTGGACAACATGTATTGAATGATCTTAAAATTCCTTACAAGAAAGGAGATTTATTTTTTTTAACTCCAAAAGACGAGCATGAATTTTTAATTACCGAAAGCACTCAATTTGGAGTTATAAAATTTACTGAACAATTATTTATTGAAAAGACCGAATTCTTTTCTAATACAAGTTGGAAAAACCGTGTTGAGAGCGTGATTTTTCATACAAATACTATTACAGGAAATATTATAAATAATGATATTGATAGAAAACAATTATTCGCTTTATACGAACTAATAAAAACAGAAATAAAAAATACATTTATTTATAGTAGAAACGTATTGCTTGAGTTATTTGGTGCTTTATTAATTATTGTTTCAAGAAATTTGATTCAAAGTGTGGCTTCATCAGATAATTTTGTGGATTCAAAGAAAGAGAAGATAGAAACTATTTTAACTTATGTTCGTCAAAATATATTAGATAAAGAAAAAATAAGAATAAAATCAATAGCTAATGAATTTAATATGTCACCCAATTATGTGAGTGTATTTATCAAAAAACACACAGGCATTTCTATTCAAAACTATGTAATGAATGTCAAAATTCAAATGTCTGAACGACTATTAAAACAAACGAGCTTAAATGTTTCAGAAGTAGCAAAAAAAATTGGTTTTGTTGATGCTAGCCATTTTAATAAAACATTTAAAAAATATGTAGGAAAAAACCCTAGTGAATATAATTAACTTTTGTCTTAAAAAACTTCAAACCGATATTCATTTTTATAAGATTTATTTTCATTAACTTCAAGTATTCCTTCTTTAGTCAAATAATTCTTATTAGTATTTTCAGTATCGGCAATCCCCATCCATGGTTCAAAACAAATAAAAGGAGTACCTGTTTTTTTTGTCCAGAAAGCTAAATATTTCCAATTAGGAATGTGTAAATGTATTCCATGATTATGTTTTGTAGATTTTAAAGAAACTTTTTTAGATTCGATGCCCTCAAACATTAAAGCATCATTTTTAAATAACTCATATGATAAATTAATCTGTTTTCCAAGGTTAACTTTTTTAGAGGTATTATTTCTAAATCCTGATTTAGGGTTTAAAAATAGTTGAGTGGGAGTTTCTAATTTTTCAAATTCAATATAATAATCACTAAAAGAAGTTTTTTCAACTAATGGGCAATTAAATGCAGGATGAGCTCCTATTGAAAAAAACATAGTCTTATCATCTTTATTAATAACCTTGTATGTAACAACTACTTGATTTTCTTTCAATTCATACGATAATTGAAGGGAAAATTTATAAGGGTATTTTGTAAGTGTTTGTTTAGAATAAGAGAGTTCAAAAATAATTTTAGAGGTCGTTTTGTTTATAACGGAAAAATTTAAATCTCTTGCAAATCCATGCTGTGGTAATTCATAAAATGTACCATCTATTTCATAGGAATTATCTTTTAGCTTTCCAACAATTGGAAATAAAATTGGAGAGTGGCGTTTCCAAAAACTAGCATCACCATTCCACAAATAATTTAATTTAGTTTTTTTGGAGTATATTTTTGTAAGTTCAGCACCTAATTCTGTAAATTGAATATTTAGATACTCATTTTCTAATGCAATCATTGAGATTTAAATTAAAAATATTTTAATTAACCTATTTTGGTTCCGTCTTTTATTTTACGCTCAGGAGCAATAAGAGTAACTTCTTTGTTTTCACCAATTGCACCTAAAACCAGACACTCACTCATTATATTTGCTATTTGTTTTTTAGGAAAATTAACAACAGCAATTATTTGGTTTCCAATTAACTCTTCAGGAGTGTATAATTTAGTAATTTGAGCAGAGGTTTTTTTTATCCCGAACTCACCAAAATCAATTTGCATTTTGTAGGCAGGGTTTTTAACTTCTTTAAATATTTCAGCAGTTATAATAGTGCCAATTCGCATTTCCACTTTTGTGAAATCGCTCCATGCTAGTTCGTTATTTTTAGTGTCGTTCATTAGTTAGTGTTTTAACATATTGTATAGTGCTTCTCAAGTTATATATTTAATAACCTTTTTGCAGCACTAAAAGGTGTTGTTTTTCCATTTTCTAATTTTGAAATTTCAGTACTTAATAGTTTTGAAACCTCTGGATTATTGTAAAAATTAGCTTTTAATTGTTGGTTAATGGTCTCTAATAGCCAATATTTATTTTGAGTATTTCTTTTTGACTTAAAAAAAGAAGTACTTTTAGCTTCAGATATATAATTATTAATCATTTGATAAATACCATCAATTCCTTGATGTTGCAGAGCACTTGCTACTAAAACTTTAGGAATCCATCCATTTTCTTTTGGAGGATATAAATGAAGAGCTCTCGTAAATTCAACTTTTGCAATCTTAGCATTCTTAGCATTATCTCCATCAGCTTTGTTAATAACAATTGCATCAGCCATTTCAATAATACCACGTTTTATTCCTTGAAGTTCATCACCAGCTCCAGCTAATTTTAAAAGTAAAAAAAAATCTACCATTGAATGTACAGCAGTTTCTGATTGACCTACACCAACAGTTTCTATAATTATACTATCAAAACCAGCAGCTTCACACAAAATAATACTTTCTCGAGTTTTTTGAGCTACCCCACCAAGTGATGTTCCAGAGGGAGATGGGCGTATAAAAGCATTTTTATCAGTAACTAATTCTTCCATCCTGGTTTTATCACCTAAAATGCTTCCCTTGTTTATAGTACTACTAGGGTCAACGGCCAATACAGCAACCTTTTTACCTAAGGAAGTTAAATGCTTTCCAAAAGCTTCAATGAACGTACTTTTTCCTACACCTGGAACTCCTGTGATTCCAATTCTAACGGAATTGTTAGCATGTGGTAAACAAGCGTCTAAAATTTCATTGGCTTTTTTTTGATGTTTTGGGTTAGTACTTTCAATTAAAGTAATAGCTCTACTTAAAAAAGTAATATCACCAGCTAAAATATTTTTTATAAACTCATTAGCAGAAGTTTGTTTTTTTCTGTTTAATTTAATTTTTTGAGCAGATTTTTTACTGGTAGTTTCAGGCTGTGAAACTCCATCTTTTTCAGATAGTGCTGATTTGTTTTTTTTGTTCATTAAATTATAAACGAAATATTAATGTAAATTTAAAAATAAATTTTTAGCTAAAATGCAACACTCAACAAAAAGAATCGTCTTTAAGGCAAGAAATAAAAAATGAAAGCAATTAAACAGCTGCATCAATCTATTATTGAAGCTTGTAAGCAAAATAATGCAAAGGCACAAATGCAGTTGTATGATTTGTATTATCAAGCTATGTATACTGTAGCGTTAAGGTACGTGAAAAATTCTTTTGAAGCGGAGGATGTCATGCAAGATGCATTTATAAAAGCATTTAAAAAAATACACCTATATAAGGAAGAAGTGGCTTTTGGGGCATGGTTAAAAAGAATCGTAATTAATCAAAGTATTGATTGGTTGAAAAAAAGAAAGCTAACATTGGTTTCAATAAATGAGGAAGTAACGTTAATAGAAGAGAATGATGATTGGAATGTAGGGGCTACTATATCTTATGATGATATAGTTAGTAGCATAGATAAATTAAAAGAAAAATATAGAGTTGTATTAAGTTTATATTTGTTAGAAGGATATGATCATAAAGAAATTTCTCAGATTTTAGAAATTTCAGAAGTTACTTCTAGAACACATTTGATGAGAGGAAAGAAGATGGTGAAACAACAATTAAAGAACGTGTATTATGGATAAAGATATTAGAGATATACTAAAAAATAATACCAATAAGAGTGTTAAGATTTCTTCAAAGCATCGTGAACGATTTCAACATAAATTATTGACTGAATTACACAAGAAATCGAGGAAGAAAAAAAACTATGGTTGGTTATATGTTGCTGCGTCAATGATTTTGTTGTTTGGGGTAGCAATTAAGTTTTATTCTTTAAATAATCATGAACTAGAGTCGCCAAAAATAACAAATTCAAAAAAGTTAAATAATGATTCTCAAATTAGTTTAGGAAGTATATCTCCTGAATTAAAAACAATAGAATCATATTATATAAATACAATTAATTACGAATTAAGTCAGTTAGAATTAACAAAAGAAAATAAAGAATTATTTGATGGTTATTTAACCCAGTTAGGGGCATTAACTAAAGAATATAAATCGTTAATCCATGAGCTCAATAAAAAAGGAATTAACGATGATACTATCAATGCATTGATTGGAAACCTGCAAATGCGTTTACAGCTGTTAAAACGCATGCAAAAACAATTAAAAGAATTTAAAAATCCAAATCAAAATGATACTCAAACCGTTTAAAATAAGTGTTTTTCTATTGCTGATAGCAAGTTCATTGTTTGCTCAGAAAGTAGAGAAAAAGTTTAATGAAAAATTTTACACTAATAAAGATGTAGAAATAGATATTAATGCGTCAAATGCTGAAATAGATGTTACTACATGGAATAAAAGTGAAGTAGCTGTTGAAGCTACTATTGAAGTAGAAGGTATAGGTAAAAAAGAAGCTGAAAAATATTTACAGAAATGGAACTTTGAAGCAATAGGAAATAAAAGTACTGTTAAAATAAAAGCAAATAGTAATAGCTTTTATTCTACAGGAAAAGATAATATATTTTTTTACAACTCTTCTGGAAATAGTTACTATCCTAAAGGAACAGTATATAATTTAAGTAAATCAGGTGATAATGGTTTATTAATGATTCCAAAAATAGATTTGGAAAATATTAATATTGAAATAGATGATGTTATGAAAGGACTTGAAAATATTGAATTTGATTTTGATAAATACTCAAAAGACGGAGATACTTATTTTTTTCAATGGAAAAATGGAGTTAATGATGTAACCATTAAGTCAAAAAAAGAATGGGAGAAATTTAAAAAATCAAAAGAGTACAAAAAGTTTAAAAAAGAACAAGAAAAAAGAAATAAAGAATTAAAAAAGCACTTTAAAAAGAAACATGTAGAGCAAAAGGAGGTAATAAGATCAGCTGTAAATCGTTTAAAAAACAGTCAGTTAAGTAGTTTGTTTATTACTGATGCTAAAGGGAATAATTTAATGATAAACGGAAAAAAAGTAAAAATAGTAAAAAGAATAAAAGTGAAAGTTCCTCAAAATGCTACTTTTAATTTAAATACTCGTCATTGTAAGGTTAGATTACCTAAAACCAAGGTAAGCGGTAAAGTTAGTTATGGTAATTTTAAAGCAGAAGCTTTAAATGGTAGTAAATTGAATGTTTCGTTTTCACCTGTTAAAATAAATTCATTAAATACAAGTACATTGTTCTTAAATAACGTAACCGATGCTAAAATAGCATCGGTTACTAATACTGAAGTAAATTCAAAGTCGTCAGATATTACAATTGTTGATGTGCATAAAAATGTTAAGTTAGTTCATCAGTTTGGAGAATTAAAAGTTGATAAAATCAATTCTGATTATGGGCAGTTTAAAGTGTTCTTGAGATTTGCAAATGCTTCTGTAAATCTTTCAGGAATTAATCAACAATTTAATTTTGAAATAAAGGAAAACCCTCTAGCATATTCTCATAATAAAACAATAAGGCTTTCACTTAAGGATAATGGGGGGAAAAAAATTAATGGAACCTTCCTAATAGAATCTAAAAATAAAAAGATATATATACAAGGTGAATATTCTCAGTTATTAGTTACTGAATAGCTTTTCTTTATTACTTAATATTTTTTTAAACTTCACTGAAATTCCATTTCGCTATTCTTCATAAAGTGCCTATATTTAGCATCTGTAAAAAGTCACTTTTCCTATGGAATTATATAAAGAAAATCAACTTAAAGTATACAACTCATTATCAAAAAGTAAAGAGCTTTTTAAACCTGTAATAGAAGGAAGGATAGGGATGTATGTTTGCGGTCCTACCGTTTACAGTAATGCTCATTTAGGAAACGTAAGAACATTTATGTTTTTCGACGTAGTATATCGCTATTTTTTACATTTAGGATATAAAGTACGATATGTTCGTAATATTACTGATGCAGGTCACTTAGAAAATGACGCGGATGAGGGAGAGGATAGAATCGCTAAAAAAGCTCGCCTAGAGGAAATAGAACCAATGGAAGTTGTTCAACGTTATACCGTTGATTTTCATGATGTGCTAAAAAACTACAACTTTTTACCTCCTAGTATTGAACCAACAGCAACCGGTCATATAGTTGAGCAAATTGAAATGGTAAAAGAAATCATGGACAAAGGATTTGCCTATGAAGTAAATGGATCGGTATATTTTGATGTGTTGAAATATAACGAAACAGGGAATTATGGAATTCTATCTGGAAGAAAAATAGAAGATGCAATACACAACACTAGAACTTTAGACGGACAATCTGATAAAAAGAATCCTCAAGATTTTGCTCTATGGAAAAAAGCAGATGAACGTCATATTATGCGTTGGCCTTCTCCTTGGAGTGATGGATTTCCTGGGTGGCATCTAGAATGTTCTGTTATGAGCAAGAAATATTTGGGAGAACAATTTGATATTCATGGAGGAGGAATGGATTTAAAATTTCCTCATCATGAATGTGAAATCGCACAATCTCAAACATGTAGTGGTAAATCACCTGTTAATTATTGGATGCATACAAACATGTTGTTGTTAAATAGCCAAAAAATGGCTAAATCAACAGGGAATTATATTTTACCTAATGAAATTTTAACTGGAGAAAACGATATTTTAAGTAAGGCGTTTACACCAAGTGTTGTTCGTTTTTTTAACTTACAAGCAAATTACCGAAGTATATTAGACTTTTCAAGTGATGCATTATTAGCATCTGAAAAAGGACACGGAAAATTAATGGACGCTCTTAACTTTTTAGATAAAATAGAATCAGGTAATGAGTCTACATTCAATGTTCAAGATTGGAAAAAACAGTGTTATGCAGCTATGAACGATGATTTTAATACTCCAATTTTAATTTCTCATTTATTTGAAGCGGTTAAAACTATTAATTTAATTCGCGAGCAAAAGGCTAGTTTAACTGAAGAAGATTTAGAAGAACTAAAGAAAACGATGAAAGCATTTGTTTTTGATGTGTTAGGTTTAATGAATGAGGTAGCAAAAGGTAGTTCTGATAAAGTTAATGGAGTTGTAGAGTTACTTATAAAATTAAGAAAAGAAGCAAGAGAAAATAAAGATTGGGCATTGTCTGATCAAATTAGAGATGAGTTATTAGAATTAGGGATTCAGTTGAAAGACGGTAGAGAAGGTACTAGTTATTCAATAAATTAAAAGAGATGATTTTTCAATCTGAAAGGCTAATCGTTAAAGCTATTCAAAAGACTCATAAAAAGGACTTTGTTGAGTTGTTAACAGATGAAAAAATCATAAAAGCTATCCCACAAGATAAGCCTTCAAAGGAAAGTATTGAAGAGAAGTTTCAATTAGCACTTTCTTTTGATGGAGATATAAAAGGAAATACTATTAGTCTTTTAGGTATTTTTGAAAAACAGAAGGAAGAGTTAATTGGTATAGCTGGCTTTCTAACAAATGAAGAAGATGATAAAGAATTAGGTTATCGTTTTAGAAAACAGTTTTGGGGTAGAGGATACGCTACTGAAATAGCTAAAAAAATGATAGATTATTCTTTCAATGCTTTAAAATTTGAAAAAATTACAGCTGATGTATGGATTGAAAATATAGCTTCTAATAAAATTTTAGCTAAATTTTTTAAGCCAGTAAAAGAATTTTATAATGAATGTGATAACTGCACTGATAGGAGGTATGCGTTGTTACAAAGTGATTGGAATTAATTTGAAAAAAATACTAACATATCCGTTTATTTTATTAGTTCGTTTTTATCAAACAGCAATATCACCATTTACACCAGCTACTTGTAGATATTCGCCTACATGCTCACATTATACAATAGAAGCTTTAAAAAAGCATGGATTGTTTTATGGAGGATGGTTAGCTCTTAAAAGAATTTTTAGTTGTCATCCTTGGGGAGGAAGTGGATATGATCCAGTACCAGAAAAAAAAAATAAATAATCGTTATTGCGAGAAAAATGATAAATTAATTTTATTTCACTCGTAGTAACATAAAAATTAAATTTAAAATACATGAGTTTTTTATCTATCGTATGGGATTGGAATCCTGAGATTATTAAAATAGGTGGTTTTGGTATTAGATGGTATAGTTTAATGTTTGTAGCTGCATTTATTCTAGGATTACATTTAATGAAGAAAATTTTCATAAATGATAAGGTTCCGGTTGAAAAATTAGATCCTTTATTTATGTATGTTTTTGTCTCGATGTTAATAGGTATGCGACTAGGAGAAGTTTTTTTCTATAATTGGAGTTATTACCAGAATAACTTATTAGAAATATTTTTACCTTTTAAAAGGCAAGATGGGGCTTCAGCTTTATTTGGTTTTTTGAAAGATTGGAAGTTTACCGGTTTTACTGGTTTTGCTAGTCACGGAGCTGCTGTTGGAATTCCTTTAGCTTTATATTTTTACGCAAAAAAACATCTACAAAAGCCTTGGTTATTTATTTTAGACAGATTGGGAATTATGGTTGCATTAGCAGGTTTCTTTATTCGTTTAGGTAATTTTTTTAACTCTGAAATTTATGGTAAAGCTACAGGATCAAGTTTTGGTGTAATTTTTAAAAGAGCTGGTGAATCAGAACCACGCTATCCAACTCAGCTCTATGAAGCATTTAGTTATTTAGCATTGTTTTTTGCTTTATGGTATTTTTATTGGAAAACTGATAAAAAGAAACAAACTGGATTTTTATTTGGACTATTCATGGTTGTATTGTGGTCTTTACGATTTTTCATAGAGTTTTTGAAAGAGGCACAAATAGAAGGAAGAGAAGATTGGGTGTTTAATACCCTAAATACTGGTCAAGTACTAAGTATTCCTTTAGTAATGATAGGGATTTTGTTGATGTTTAGAAAGCCAAAAGTTGTTACAGATAATTAGTAAACACATAACATAAAAAAAAAGACTTAGTTTAAACTAAGTCTTTTTTTATGTTATGTACTAGCTTTTTAAGAAAATTTATCAGCTACCTTTTGGGCAATTCCGACAATAACCTCACTTGCTTTTACAATACTTTCAGCAGGAACATATTCGTACCTTCCATGAAAATTATGTCCGCCAGCAAAAATATTAGGACAAGGTAATCCTTTGTATGATAATTGAGAACCGTCTGTACCACCTCTAATAGCTTTTATTAAAGGAGTAATCCCCATGTCTTTCATAACTTCCTCTGCGATATCTACTATATGCATAACAGGGGTAACCTTTTCTTTCATGTTATAGTACTGATCTTTTAATTCAATTTCAATTAAGTCTTTTCCTAATTTTTGATTCATGACATTTACTAATTCAAGCATTGCTTGTTTACGGTTTTTAAATAAATCCATGTCATGATCTCTAATAATGTAGTGTAAAGTAGTCTTTTCTACTTCACCTTCTATATTATGTAAATGAAAGAAACCTTCATATCCAGTTGTCTTTTCAGGAACTTCATTTTCAGGTAAAGCACTAATAAACTCACTTGCTATTGTCATTGAATTGATCATTTTTCCTTTAGCATAACCAGGATGAACAATTTTACCATTAATTGTAATTTTTGCCCCAGCGGCATTAAAGTTTTCGTACTCTAATTCACCAATTTGACTGCCATCCATAGTATATGCCCATTCAGCTCCGAATTTTTCAACATCAAAAAGATGAGCACCTTTACCTACTTCTTCATCAGGGGTAAAACAGATACGTATTTTACCGTGTTTTAATTCAGGGTTTTGAATTAAATATTCCATTGCAGAAACAATTTCAGTAACTCCAGCTTTGTCGTCGGCACCAAGTAAAGTAGTTCCGTCAGTTGTAATTATAGTTTGACCTTTATATTGTAACAAATCTTCAAAATAATTAGGAGATAAAACAATGTTTTCTTTTTCATTTAAAAGAATGTCTTTCCCGTTATAATTTTCATGAATTTGAGGTTTTACATTTGCCCCAGTGAAATCAGGGCTTGTATCAATATGTGCAACAAAACCAATAGTGGGTACATCATAGTCTAAATTGCTAGGTAGGGTAGCCATTAAATAGCAGTTACTATCTAGCTCAACATCAATCATACCAATTTCTTTTAATTCTTTTTCAAGAACTTTAGCAAGATCCCATTGCTTTTCAGTACTAGGAAAAGCTGGATTATTGGGGTCACTTTCAGTATCAATTGTTACATATTTTATAAATCGATCAATTATATGTTGTTTGTTCATCGTTTTAATTTTAAAAATCCAAAAATACTTATTTCAACTGTATTTCGTTAATTAAATTTATAGCGTTGCAAATTCGATCATCAACTAAATCGTCTCCATAAATTTCTGTTTTTATATGCAAAAAGTTATCAGTGTTTACTTTAGTGAAAACGTTTAAAATATGATAAGGGTATTTTCCTTTCTTTCCTTTTGCTAAACTATAGTACGAATTTTTATTAAATAATTTAAAATCCTTTGTTTTAATTTCTTGTAATTTCATTTTGGTATTATCAGCAGAAACCTTTTGTTTAAAAGTAGCATCAATAAAAGTAGGAGAATGAATTAAAGAAGCATCTAATAAAGTTGTTTTGGTAAGGCTTAAAGTGGTGTCAGCAGCATAAATAGAAGTTTGCCCATTATCATAGTATAAATTAACCTTCCATTTTTTTGGTAATTTTATAGTAAATAGATTTCTAAAATCTTCGAATTTTTTTAAATCAGAATAAGCTGAATTTGATGAGCAATTAAAGTCTTTTTTCAATTCAGAAGAATTACAAGAAATAAAGAAAGTAACAAGGAAAAGAACATTAAGTTTTTTCATAATACTGAATTTGTCAATATGTTTAAAATTAGTTTTTTTTATAATACGCAATAAGCAAATCTACTACATAACTGTATGACTTAATCCCATCAATTTGATTGTTTGCTTTTAAATATGAATTATACCCTTTTTTTAAGTAAGGTTCAATAGGATTGTCAAATTTTTTCCAGTGTAAATAACTATTTTTATAATCTTTAAAAACACCTTTGTTTACTGTTTTTTTAAGTGTGTTAGCAAGTTTTTTGTTTCGTTGGTGTAGTTCATTTATGCAATAACGAAAGGCCATTCTGTAACCAGCATATTTAAAATAAATATTATCATTATTTATACAGGCTAAAAATCCTACGAAGTTAGCATCGTTCTCAGCTGACCACCCAATCTGATGTGCCATTTCATGACAAGTAGTAGAAGCATACCCTGTTTTAGGAATTTGATTATTTACCTGAGCTTCTCCCGTTATTGGATTAATGTAACCAGAAGTACCATTGTATGATTGTAACAAGCTAACTAATGAACTTTTAACTGAAGGTGTTTTATAGGAAAGTTGAGGATACGTTTTAGCTAATTCATCAAAGCCATTAGGAGCTAACTGATATATTTTTTTCGAAGAATAGGGAACAATAACTTCTACAGTGTCATTTTGGGTAATTTGAAAATGTATTTTTGTAAGCTCAGTAGCTATTCTTTCAGTGGTGATGTAAAGTTGGTTAGTGGTATATTCAGATTGTTGCAATCCTAAGTTTTTAGACAAAGGCTCTCTGAAATAATTTAGTCCCCAAAAAGTGTAAAAACAAAAATAAATTACAGAAAAAAATGAAATAAGTTGTAGCAATTGAGGAATGAAAGTTGTAAATTTATTTTTAATTAACCTGTAGAGCCCCTTTAAGAAAAGGAGTATTAAAATAAGGCCTATAATATCACCTATCGAAAAAGGAATCCATCCTAAAACTGCACGAAGTATTTTTGATGTTATTTTATAAATCCTATTACTATAATAATACTCAATCCAAGTTGGTTTTTGGCTTAGAAATTGCACTAATAGTACTTGAATAGGTAATACTATTGTTAATAAAATATTTGTTTTGGAGTATCTCATTGCCATCAAAAGTACTAAAGATTGAACGTTATCAACAAGTTAATAACAATTTTGTTTACAAAAAATGTGTATAAAGAAAGTTGTCGTTAGCTCCTACAAATATCATCATAAAAAATTACATTTGTCGACATGGAGAAAATGCAATCAGTAAGAGGTACAAAAATAGATAAAGCACGTATTGTTAGTTTAGAAAAAGGGAAGCTTCCACCGCAAGCCTTAGATCTTGAAGAAGCCGTTTTAGGTGCTATGATGATTGACAAAAAAGGAATTGATACCGTAATTGATATACTACATCCTGAAGCATTTTATGATAAGCGTCATCAAGAAATTTACACAGCTATTTATGCGCTTTTCCAAAATTCTGAGCCTATTGATTTATTATCTGTATCAAATCAGCTAAAGAAAAATGCAAAATTAGAGTTAGTAGGTGGAGACTTCTATATCATAGGATTAACACAAAAAGTAGCCTCTTCTGCACATATTGAATTCCATTCAAGAATTATTCTTGAAAAATATATTCAACGTAAGTTGATTACCATTTCTTCTGAAATTATTGAGAATGCATATGATGAAACAGTTGATGTTTTTGATTTATTAGATGATGCTGAAGGGAAATTATTTGAGGTTACTCAAGGAAATCTTAAAAAAGGAGCAGAAAAAGCAGATTCGTTAGTACAACAATCTATTACCAAGATTCAGGAAATTTCTACCAAAGAAGGAATGAGTGGATTAGCTACTGGTTTTACAAAATTAGATGCATTAACCTCTGGTTGGCAGCCTTCAGATTTAATTATTATTGCTGCTCGTCCTGGTATGGGAAAAACAGCTTTTGTAATATCTATGGCTAAAAATATGGCTATCGATTTTAACCATGCAGTAGCTGTTTTCTCTTTAGAGATGTCTTCTGTACAGTTAATAACTCGTATGATTTCTTCAGAAACAGGATTAACATCAGAGAAATTACGTAAAGGAAATTTAGAGCCTCATGAGTGGGAGCAACTAAATGTTAAGGTTAAAAAACTATCCGATGCTCCTATTTTTATTGATGATACTCCAGCATTGTCAATTTTTGATTTACGTGCAAAAGCACGACGTTTGGTATCACAGCATGATGTTAAAATATTAGTTATTGATTATTTACAGTTAATGACCGCTGGTGGGTCAGGTGGTAATCGTGAACAGGAAATTTCTACTATTTCACGTAACTTAAAAGCACTTGGAAAAGAATTAAATATACCTGTTATTGCCTTATCTCAATTATCACGTTCGGTAGAAACTCGTGGAGGTAGTAAACGACCATTATTATCAGATCTTCGTGAGTCTGGAGCGATTGAGCAAGATGCAGATATTGTATCGTTTATTTTTAGACCTGAGTATTATGGAATGACTGAATGGGATGATGATGATCATTCACCGTGTGAAGGACAAGGAGAGTTTATAGTAGCAAAACATCGTAATGGAGGATTAGACAATATACGTTTAAAATTTACAGGGCATTTAGCGAAATTCTCTGATTTAGAAGAAGGATTTAGTAGTGAATTCCAATCAAGTATGAATTCAAGCTTTAATGATGAGGTTGCCTCTAATAATTTTGCTTCTCCTGAAGATGCTTTTGGCCCCTCTGATAATGGAGGAATGGATGATGTTCCTTTTTAAAAAAATCATAAACAAAATATAAAGTCATAGAAATACACAGTTACATAAATGTAATTGTGTATTTTAGTTTTTGAAATGAAGAAAACGATACACATCTTAATTTTTATATTCTTATCAAATACAATTTGGGCATCATTTATTTATGTTCCAATGAATCATAACAATCAAAAAAATCATTTGAAAGCATACGGAATTGTCTATTATGCCTTGCAAAATGGTTTAAAAGCAAAATGGTTGCTAAATTATGATGGAGGCGCTTTTTTAATAGAAAATAATGAGGTAATAGAAAAAGAGTGCAAAATACGAGGAGTTTCGTATAAGGTAATAAGTGATGCAAAATCACAGCTAATTTTAGAAGAAATTTCATCTCCTTCTAAAAACCAAGAAGCGGTAACTTTAGAGAAAGCCCCAAAAATTGCAGTGTATTCGCCAAAAAATAAAATGCCTTGGGACGATGCAGTAACAATGGTATTGACGTATGCTGAAATTCCTTTTGATGTTGTATATGATGATGATGTATTAGGTGATAAATTATTGTTGTATGAATGGTTACATCTTCATCATGAGGATTTTACAGGGCAGTATGGGCGTTTTTACGGTGCTTTCAGAACAGCTCCTTGGTACATACAACAAAAGAAAGATGCTGAAGCATTAGCAAAAAAATTAGGCTTTAATAAAGTGTCTGAAGCAAAAGGAGCAGTTGCAAAAAAAATACGTGATTATGTAATAGGCGGAGGTTTTATGTTTGCAATGTGTTCTGCAACTGATAGTTTTGATATCGCTTTAGCTGCTGATGGAGTTGATATTTGTGAAGGAATGTTTGATGGAGATCCTTCTGAGCCAAACTATCAATCAAAAATAGATTTTACTAAAACTTTTGCATTCAAAGACTTTGAGTTAATTAGAAATCCAACCACCTATGAGTTTTCTTCAATTGATATGACAAGAAAACGAAGGATAAATAAAGAGACTGATTATTTTACATTAAAAGAGTTTTCAGCAAAGTGGGATCAAGTACCAACAATGCTTACGCAAAGTCATACACAATTAGTGAAGGGTTTTATGGGGCAAACAACTTCGTTTGATAGAAAGTTAATAAAATCTACTGTTATGGTATTAGGTGATAGTAAAACAAATGGAGAGGCACGATACATTCATGGAACAAAAGGAAAAGGAATGTTTACTTTTTATGGAGGTCATGATCCAGAAGATTATCAACATAGAGTAGGAGATCCAAAAACTGAATTAGATTTACATCCTACCTCTCCTGGTTATCGACTAATTTTGAATAACGTTTTATTTCCTGCAGCAAAAAAGAAAAAACAAAAGACTTAATTTGTTAAGTGTTTACTACCATTCCAATATTACGCTAGGTCATTAAAATTAAAGAAACAAGCCTGAGTGATAGAATATCTTGGATTACTTTAGTGCAAACATTTTGACGAAATAACTAATTAAAAAAGAGCAAAATATGTTTTTGTTTTGAAGAAATATTCACACCTATTAATTGATAAGAAATAAAACCTCATAGGTAAGATATGTTTTACTTATGAGGTTTTCTATTTTAAAAGTCTCAATCAATAAGCAGCTTACCATTCTCTATTTTGGTAGCCGTTTCGATTGTGTAAAAATACATTCCAGTAGATAGCAAAGTAGTTTTTAAAGGAACTTTGTCAGTTATAATTTTCTTTAATAGTTGTTTACCATTGATATCATAGATTGTTATTCTTGCCTTGTTATTTATATTTTTAAAGTATAAATAGCCACCTTTATTTAAAGGATTAGGATATACAAGAAATTGATTTTTATTTTCATTATTAATATTAAGAGCTTTTTTACTACCAATATAAAATTGACCAAATGAATCTATACTTCCTGAATTAGAAAAAGTAGCTCCTAGCTCAGAGGAGTTGATGTTAATAGCTTCTTCAATATAAGTACCCCAATCTGATGTAGCACCATCGTTAGAATTTCTTTTGAAAAGCACAACTTCGTTTGAATTAAGAGTATTGATATTGTTAAGATTAGAAAAAGTAATATTTTCTATAGCATCAAATGTTTGATTGGTTCCGTAATTATTAATAATCCAATAAGTGTCGTCAACAGTATTAGTACTCGGAAGTACACTAGGGTTTACATTGATCTTTGATACTACTACAGCACCATTAGGTATAGTTCCATTACTATTAAAAATCATTTTACAATTCGCATCAACAAAGTTAGCAGTACCATCTGAATTAATATTTAACGAACTACTTTTCCCATAACCTATTGGTGCATCTGAAGTTACCAAAACGGCATTTCCATTTAAATTAAGATCATTGGCTCCCTTTTTATCATAAATTGTTCCAGAAGATTCATTATTAAATTGATAATAAGCTAGTATATTATTATCGCTAACATCGGCTTTAGTAAGGTGTCTTGCCAATCGTATTTCTTTTGCCGTAAGTGCTCTCTTCCAGAAGGTAGCTTCTTCAATTAATCCTTTGTAATTTCTTGATTCCCATTGATAATAGGTGCCTAAGTTTATCTGAGTTAAGTTAAAAGGAGCAGTGGTTAAACTCCAAGAGTGAGATTTTTCATTTAAATACAAAGTTATTTTTGAAGGTGTAACAGTAATAGCTACGTAAGACCATTCGTCTGCGGGAACTTCAAGATTAGAGTCCCACCACCAATAGTTTCCTCCTTTCCAATGAATACCTAATGTATTGTTTGATTCTCTAAAATTTAGAACGCATCCTTCGGACAAACTAAAAATGGCTGCATAATTTGGTTGAATATCGTTAGGTTTTATCCAAGCCGTAAAACTAAAATTAGATATATTTTCTTCATTAATACTATTGTTCGAAACATAATCATTGGTTTGGTTACATGCCAAGGCCATTTTCGGTTCTGATTCCGTAGCACAATAATCATCACCAACAGTTATTAATTTTGTAACCGTTTTATCACTGATGTTTCCATGTTTGTCTGTTACTTTAAGGCTAACGCTGTATTCTCCTGGAGAAGGGTAAATCACTCGCGGATTTCTTATATTACTAGATGTTAAAAGGTTTGCACCAGGAAAAGTCCATTCCCAAGAAGCTTGGTCATGGTTTAGGATAGAATAATCTTCAAACTGTACTTCATATCTATTGCAATTGATTGTTTGTTTTACTACCATTGGTTGCGCTTTAGGTAATGAACGTTCAAAAAAATCGCTCTCCCAAATTCCACGATTTGAAGCAATTCTTAATTTTTCTTTTTTGTAGAAGGGAAGAATTTTAATAATTCTCAAGTGAAGCGGAAGATTATCTGAAAAACTTTGCCAATCTGCATGTCCATTGTTTCGATACCAAATCATTTTGTTAGAGGTTATATAGATTCCTCCGTCAGTTCCGTCTTGAACTTGAATATTGGTTATTTTTTCACCATTCAATGTTGATGTAGTTAAGTTATTCCATGAATTACCCCAGTCACTAGATTTAAAGATTTTGTTAGAGTTACTAAATCCATTATTTAAACCTAAAAATAGTTCATCATTTGTATTAAGCGATAAATACATGGTTTTATGTTTTGCAGGTATTAATACTTCCGTCCAATTTTGTCCATTGTCCACAGATTTCCAGAGTTTACCAGAATTTCCATGTCTTTGAGTTATGAATATAATATTTGGATTGTTTCTTGAAATTTCAATTGCTCTTACAAAGTTACCAGTATCGGATCCAAACTCCTTTACTAGATTGAAAGATTGGCCTCCATTATCACTCTTCCATAATTTATTTTCTTTTCCAAGATAAAGAGTATTCCAATATCTCGGATCATTAACAATTTCGCTTCTATTTGAAAAAACATAACTTTCATTTGGGAAAAGAGCGTACTTACTTATATTCGTAATTGTACCAGTAATTTCTTCAGGGATTTCTTTACCAGAAATATCACTGTGATACACTTTTCTATTTTCACCTTTATTTACATATCCTGTTGCTGATTCAGCCCCTCCTAGTGATAAAAATTTTCCGAATGGGTAGTTTTCGTAGAAAGCGGCATTACCGTTATGATATCTTCCTCCAACAAAAACATCATGATTCCATCCTTGATCAAATCCCCAATAGTCCGAACCATTAATACCATTGTTTCTTGACTCAACAAAATCTAAATTCGCGTCATAATAATCAATACCACCATCACTACAAACCCAAACATCATTTCCGTTCATTTCTATTTCTTGAATATCGGGATGCCTATATTCGCTTCCACATCCTGTACATCCATATCCTCCCCATCTTGTATAAGTAACACCTCCGTCTTCAGATTTAAATAAGTTCAAAGATCCCATCATAATGTGATCGGGGTTTATATCGGACACTTCAATATCTAAATCGTAGTATCCTTGATTGTACCCTGTTGTAGTTACACCGAAGTGAGTGAAGCACCAATGATTACTGCTATAAGGGCCTCCTGGCTCATTATCAGGTGTCCCGTCACTATTTCCATCATAAGGGGTGGTCCAACTTTCACCAGCGTTATCACTTCTATAAATACCTATGTAATTATTATCATCAACATTGTCATTTTCTTCCCCTAAAAGTACCACATAAACTCTGTTTGAATCAGCGTTTGTGACTCCTATTCTGGCACCGCCATCGCTAGCGGCAACACCTCCAATAGGTGAAAACCATCCGTTATTTTTGGTGCTAAAAGTAATTCCGTTGTCTGTCGATTTTAGTAGTTCAGTAATATTTTTAGTAATATTTTTTTTTGCTAAAAAAACAGTGTTTGGGTCATCGGTTTTTAATTTGATATCCCAGCATCGGTCCGTAAAAACTGTGGTCCAGCTCGAACCGCCATCTGTACTTCTTTTAAGCCCACTATTTCCTGCTACTAGAACTATTTGAGGATTGTTGTTATTAATGGTAATTGCTGTGATTTTTAAATTCCATTCATTTAGCAGTACATTCCAATTGGTACCTCCGTCCATGGTTTTATATAATTTGTTTCCTACACTTATATAAACAATCTCTGGATTTGTAGGGTCAATTTCTATTGATTGGATGGATCCATCATTAAAAACAAAATCACCAATTGAACTCCAGTTTAATCCCTTGTCTGTAGATTTATAAACTCCAGAAGTTTCGGCACCCACATATAAAATATTTGGATTTACGGTTGATTGCGCAAAGGCATAAGCGTTAACCTGTGAGCTCTTTTGCTCAACGCCTCCATTTTTAAAGGTTTCAAAGGGACCAAGAGGAATCCAGTTTGCAGTTGATGTATTTTTTTTTGAAGAACTACGTGATCGTAAAACTCGAGTTGCATTTTTTTCTAACTCACTTAAAGAGGGAATGTGAATATCTCCATTATCTTTTAGATAATCATGGTTATGAATAATTTTCGAAAAATACTTGAAATTTTGGGTATGAATATTTTTTTCAAATATGTGGTCTTTATAATAATTATGAAAAGCCTTTTCGATTTTATAGTAATTAGGATTAAAATTGTATAGTAAATGTACCCATTTTGGAGCGTCTGATTTTACTATTGGTATGGTTTTAAATAATTGTTCGTACTTAGGATTTAGTATGTTTCTATTCTGAGAGAATACATTAAGACAAATAAAAAGTGAAACAAATGAGAAGAAATATTTGTTTTTCATTGGTAAGGGGTTTAAAGCGTTGATTTATAATCTTTTTTAAATATAATAATAAAAAAATAATAAAGAGGACAAATGCAAAATTCACTATTATTTATTGATAGTGAAGAGATTATATTTTTACGCTAAGAATCTAAGGATATACAAGAGTTTGAATATGAAAAAAAATTGTGATTTGTTATAACAGAACTTGTTAGTAATGGCTCTATTGGTATTTTTTTTCCAGAGTTTATTGTTTCTAAATTTTCAATTTCTAAATATGCTTGGTGTAAAATTTAATAGTTTTCATATTTAAAGAGATTCAATCTTAAGTAAGTGAAATATAGTATTAAATTGAAAAAAGGGTAAAGTATAGTATACTTTACCCTTTTTTAGTTGATGTATGTTAAGAAATTACTTAATGTCTTTAAGCATTTCTGATACAGATCGTTCCAATTGTTGATCACGACCGTTATCAATAATACCTGGCATGTTTTTCACTTTAATCATAGGCATTGTTTGGTTGTTTTCCATCCATTTTCCAGATTTATCCTTAGCACTAACAGGAACAACTCCCCAGTAACCTCCATTAGGCAAGCCTTCCCATCCAGCAAAACTACAAGTACCAGGAACTGGCATACCTACTGTTTTTCCAATTTTAAGATCTGTATACCCAGCAGCATAACAATGCCCGTCTGAATACATACTTTCATTAAAAATAGATAAGGTAGGTTTGGTCCGATCGTGATGTAGGTTCTCTTCCAACTACCTTAGCTTCTGTTTCATAAGAAATAAAAGGGACTCCTGTAAAGAACATAGCTAAATCAGCAACCAAATCACCACCTCCATTAAAACGTGTATCGATAATAATTCCTTTACGTTCAGAGAATTTTCCCATGATGTCTTTATAGATACTTCTGTAAGGGCCGTCGCTCATTCCTGGAATATGAACATAACCTAATTTTCCATTACTTAATTTGTTTACCTCTTTTTCATTGATGTTCACCCATCTTTTATATAGTAAACGACTTTCTTGTCTAAGAGAAATAGGCTTAACTGTTATAGATTGTTCTTTCTTTGTTTTAGGGTCTTTAATATTAAGCAGTACAAATTTTCCCGCTTTTCTATTTAAATATTTAGCTATATCTTGATTTTTATTAATGGTAACACCATCAATTTTTTCTATTATCATTCCCGCTTTTACGTTTAAAGAGGACTTGTCTAATCGGACCATCTTTGATAACTTCATCTATCAAAATACCATTGTCTTTATGATTGTAATTCATAAAAATACCTAAGGAAGCAGTTGCATCAGCATTTTTAATACTTGTTCGATAACCAGCTCCGGCATGCGATACGTTTAATTCCCCTAACATTTCAGAAAGCATTTCTGAGAATTCAAAAGAGTTACCGATTGAAGGTAAGTATTTTTTGTATTCTTTTTTCATTTTATCCCAGTCAGTTCCATGAAAATCTGGATGGTAAAAAATAGCATTAGTTCTTATCCATACGTGATTAAACATAGCTACTCTCTCCGCATCGGTATTCAACATCATTTCACCTTTAATTTTTACTGGCTTTTTACTCTTTTTAGCTGGATTAATTTTAGAAATTCTACCCCCACTTAAAAGGTATAAGTTTTTCATTTGCTTATCCCATTGTAAAGAGCCAAAATTGGCGTTTAATCGCATTACCATCTTTGTTTCTTTGGTGCGTAAATTGGTACTCCAAAGGTTCATTTTACCTTCAAAGCGTGCTAAATAATATAAAACATCCCCTTTTTTAGATAAAACAGCATCACCAAGGCTAGAAGAATGTATCGTTAATCGTTTTGTTCTTTCTTTCATGCTATCCCAATCAAAAGTAAGTGGTTTTACTTCTTTTTTGTCTTTAGCTTTCTTTTTATTTTTTTTCTTGTCTTTTTTATCTTTCTTATCGGTAGCTTTCTCTTTTTTCTTGGCTTTCTTTTTTTCTTCCTCTTGGATAGCTTTAATGGCTTTCATCAATTTAAACTCTTCATCGCTAAGATTAAATTCGTCCCAAGCTTCTTGAGTAAAAAACATACTGTGAACATCAGTTTGTGATCGTCCACTTGTAGCATAAGACTTTAATCCGTTTCTATTACTAAACCATAACATTTGTTTTCCATCATTAACCCATTTCGGATAATAATCTCTATAACCACTCTCAGTTAGGTTTATACGTTTAGTACCATCAGCAGCCATTAATAACACTTCGCTATTGCTTAATGTTTT
Organism: Tenacibaculum sp. nBUS_03; assembly: GCF_051201695.1. Taxonomy (GTDB): domain Bacteria; phylum Bacteroidota; class Bacteroidia; order Flavobacteriales; family Flavobacteriaceae; genus Polaribacter. The sequence continues at coordinate 4,138,117 of NZ_CP179214.1, forward strand.
GCTCCATCCAACTAATAACCATTTACTATCCGGACTCCAAGTAAAATATTTATCTCCATCACTCATGTGAAATAAATCTTTGGGTGTTAATAAAGTTACTTGTTTTTTAGTCTTTAAATTCATTACCTTCAAGGTTCGCCTACCTTCAACAAATGCTATTTTAGAACTGTCAGGTGAAAATTCAGGTAAATAATTATCTAGTTTGTTTTCTATGACTGGAGATTCTTTTACTAGGGTAGAAGCAAAAAAGAAAGGTTCTTCTTTTCTTACTTTTTCTGTTTTATAAATACTCCATCTTCCATTTCTTTCGCTACTATATACTACAGATTTTCCATCAGCAGACCAGGTTACGAAACGCTCTCTTTCTGATGTGTTTGTTAGCCTTTTAGTAAAAGATTCATTTACAGAAGTAACAAAAACTTCACCTCTTGAAATAAAAGCAATTTCTTTTCCATTTGGAGAGATAGCCATTTCATTAACTCCTCCATTAATTGAGATGAATTTATCACTATTATCTTTACTTTGTGTTCTAATAATAACTGATATTTTAGAAGGTTTTTTACCTTCTTTCATGGTATACAATTCACCATCGTATCCAAAACTCAAAATTCCATTACCAATACTTAAGAAACGCACTGGGTGTAATTTGAAGTTTGTTATTTGTTGATTCTGGTTAGGATTGTTAATATTCATTTTATGCACATTAAAAGTGCCGCTTTTCTCGCTTAAATAATACATGCTTTTCTCATCTTCAGAGAAAAAAGGATGTCTATCTTCTCCAGCAAAAGAAGTAATCATTGTATGAGTATTACTTTTGCTATCATACTTCCATATGTCTCTAGTAATAGATGATTTATGATGCTTACGCCATTCGTTTTCACCACCTTTTTTGTCGTGGTATAACATGGTTTTACCATTTTTAGATACTTGCACATATTCCGCAGGTACGGTGAACAGTTGGCTAACTCGTCCTGCAATTGTAGGTACACTATATAGCTCAGGTTGAGAACCTGTAGGGTATTGTCGATGCTTTACTTGATCTTGACGTTGCGCTCCGAAAATAACATCTTTATTATTTGCAGAAAAAGTAAAAGGAATTTCATCAGCAGAGTGAAAAGTTAATCTTTTTGCCTCACCACCTCTTGCATCCATAATATAGATGTCAAAATTACCATAGCGGTTAGAGGAAAAGGCAATTTTTTTACTGTCTTTGCTCCAAATAGCCTTGTAATCGTGTGCTTTATGAAAAGTTAATTGAATTGCATTACCACCAGTTGAAGGAACTTTATATAAATCGCCTTTGTAGGTAAATACAATCTCTTTTCCATTAGGTGATATTGAGGAGTGCCTTAACCAATTGGGGCTCTTTTGAGCAAAGAGCTGCACTGTTAAAAGTGTAAATAGTAGTGAAAGGTGTTTCATTTTAATAATTTTTTTGCAATCTACTAAATTGCAACACCTAATTATGTTAATTTAAGTTAAAAAAAGAAGGGGTTACTTTTCTAGATTTTTAATAAAATAAGAAGGTTTGAGTTCAGTGAATTTAACAAAAGCTTTTGAAAATGATTCTGCATTTTTAAAACCAACTTCAGTTGCAATAGCTTTAATAGTGTATTTTCTCCATAAAGGATCTTTTTTTAATCTTTTTACCGCATACTCAATTCGTAATTTATTAATATAGTTTGAAAATGTAGTGTTTTTATGCTGATTTATTACTTTGGATAAATAATTCGCATTAGTATTTAACTTATTCGCTAAATTTTGTAAACTATTATCACTTTGTAAATACACTTCTTCTTTCTCAAAAGTATCAAGTTCTTTTAAAATAGCTGTAACTATGGAATTTGAAAGCTTTGGTTTATTAGCTGTAGTTTTTTCTTTTGATGAAAGTTTTGGGTTAATAAAATTCTCTTGGTTTACAATTGCTAAGAAACGTTTTTTATAAACTTTCTTTTTTCTTATTTGGTAGAATACTAAAATAATACTTGCAAAAATAATTAGTATGGCTATAATTATATTTTGGTTAGATCTTTTAACGTTATTTTCTAATTCTAATATTATTTTTTTCTTTTCAGCTAGTAAGTTAGGAATGTCATATTCTTCTGTAAATGTTTTATTGATTTTGTTTTTTTCAGTTAGTTCAAATTCTTTTATTTCTAGAAGCTTATTTATATATACCAGTTGTTTTTCAATATTATTAGTTTGTTTGTAGTAGTTTATTAGAAATAGAAAACTATATTTTATATTAAAATTTTTGATTCTTGTTTTGTTGTATATTGAGTCTACTTTTAAGTGGTGTTTGCAGGCTAGGTCTTTGTTGCTTAATTCGTAACATCTAGCGATTTTACTGTAACTACTAATTAATAAAGGGAAATTTTCATCACTTATGAAAGAAGGTATTGATTTTTGGATAGATTTAATAGATTTTTTTAATTTTTTTTGATTAAATTCTATCATGCCTTTTATGTAGTATGACGACCCTAGGTATTCTTCATCTTTTAGGTTTTTATATAATTTAATGCCTTTTTTGTTATAATAAGATGCTGAATCAAACATATTTAATTTATTATATCTTATGGCTATATTAATAGGTAAGGAGATTAAATCTTTATTAGATTGGTAGTTTTTGTTTTTATTAAACAAAGAGTATGATTTTTTTAAATAGTAAAAGGATTCTTTATTTTTTTTTATTACTGACTTCATTAAGCCTAAAAACAAATAGTTTACTGTTTTTAAGCTATCATTTTTATTAATTTTTAACTGTTTACTAACTAATGAAAATTGATTTAAAGCATCACTATTTTTTTTATTGTGAAAATAATATTTTCCTTTACGTAAATATATTGCTGAGGGAAAATTTTTAGTTGGTTCTTTAGAGTAAACTTCTATTAAAGAGTCACAAAAATTTAAAAAAATATTACTGTTGTTTTTAATGTCAGCTAAAATATATTTAGAATTTATCATCTCCATAGTATCTTTTTCTTGTATAGCTTTTAAATAATTAGCATTCGCATATTGAATAGCTTTGGCTATATCAGGTTTACTTGCATAAAATAAATCAGTTAATTCCTGAAAACTCTTTTTGGTTAAAGAATCAAGTACATTTGATTGTTGAGCGTTAATTTTTAAGGAAAGGATTAGTGTAATAATGAAAAGGCATAGATATTTCTTTATAAAAAAAAACATAGAATGATTTTAAAAACCCAAATCTACTATTTTAAAGCTAAAAAGGTGTTGTTTTTATTTTGCTGAAAATAAAGATTTTATGTTTTTAGTAACTCGTTTTTCATGAAAGTAGACTGCAATGTTTTGCCAGATTTCCTTAGAATTAGGTTCTTTGAAGTACGTAAATGAAAGGGTTCAATTCATTATATAATTACACGGGGAAATTACAAGAAAAAGAAAGTTTACTCATGAACCCTTTTTTTCTTTTTAATTGTTTAAAAAAGAAATTGGCAATTCTTTTTTAAACAATTACTTTTGTCAGCATAAAACAAAACAATAATGCCAACAACACAACAACTTCAAGATTTTACACAACAAGTTAGACGAGATATAGTTCGTATGGTCCATGCGGTTAATTCTGGTCATCCAGGTGGTTCATTAGGATGTGCTGAGTTCTTTACATGTTTGTATCAAGAAATCATGGATTATTCTACTGATTTTAAAATGGATGGTGAAAATGAAGATTTATTCTTTTTGTCAAACGGACACATATCACCTGTTTACTATAGTGTGTTAGCACGTAGCGGTTTTTTTCCTGTTGCTGAGTTAGCAACATTTAGAAAATTAGATACACGTTTACAAGGGCACCCTACAACACACGATCATTTACCAGGTATCCGTATTGCTTCAGGATCATTAGGACAAGGAATGAGTGTTGCTATTGGTGCGGCTCAAGCTAAAAAGCTAAACGGAGATGATAAAATTGTATACACGTTGCACGGTGACGGTGAATTGCAAGAAGGTCAAATTTGGGAGGCTGCAATGTATGCTTCAGCAAAAAAAGTAGATAATTTAATATCTACAGTGGATGTTAATGAAAAGCAAATTGACGGTACTACTGATCAAGTATTGGCGATGGGAAGCATAAAAGCTAAATTTGAAGCCTTCGGTTGGGATGTTCTTGAAATAAAAGAAGGAAATAATGTAGAGGCTATTTTGAATGGAATGGCTGATGCAAAGTTAAGAACAGGTAAAGGAAAACCAGTTTGTGTATTATTGTATACTGAAATGGGTAATGGTATTGATTTTATGATGAATACGCATGCATGGCATGGAAAAGCACCTAATGACGAGCAGTTAGAGGCTTCATTATCACAAAATCCTGAAACTTTAGGAGACTACTAAGAATTAATATATATCATTCTATAAAAACGTCATTACTGAATCAGTAATGACGTTTTTTTGTGAAAATCTTTGCATAAATAAGTAAGCAATACCGTAAATTTACGTCATAAACCATATTTACAAATTAATAGCGATATAATATGAAGATAGGAATTGTGTGTTATCCAACTTTTGGAGGTAGTGGAGTGGTGGCAACTGAACTAGGAATGGCACTTGCTGATAAAGAACATGAAGTCCATTTTATAACATACAATCAACCTGTTCGTTTAGATTTTTTTTCACACAGATTGCATTTTCATGAAGTAATGTTGGAAGAGTATCCGCTATTTCAATACCAACCTTATGAATTAGCTCTGTCAAGTAAAATGGTGGAAGTAGTTGAGAAATACCAATTAGAAGTATTACATGTACATTACGCTATTCCGCATGCGTATGCTGCTTATATGGCTAAAAAAATGTTGTTTGATAAAGGTATAAATGTAAAGGTAGTAACAACATTACACGGAACAGATATTACGTTAGTAGGTAGTCATCCCACTTATAAAACAGCAGTGGAGTTTAGTATTAATAAATCAGATGAAGTAACAGCAGTTTCTCAAAGTTTAAAGGATGATACATTACGATTATTTAATATTGATAAAGACATAAAGGTTGTTTATAATTTTATTGATGGAGAAAAGTACAATAAAGCGCATCAAACAGAATGTCAAAGAAGTGCTTTAGCAAATGAGAATGAACGAATTTTAACGCATATCAGTAATTTTAGGCCAGTAAAACGCACAGACGATGTAATTAAAATTTTCAACAAAGTACAAAAAGAAATTCCTTCAAAGTTATTAATGGTGGGAGATGAACCAGAACGAATAAAGGCTGAAAAGTTGGTGGATAAATTAGGACTTAAAAGTAAGGTGTTATTTTTAGGGAATAGTAATGAGGTAGCCAAAATTTTGTGCTACACAGATGTGTTTTTATTACCTTCGGAAACAGAAAGTTTTGGTTTAGCAGCTTTGGAAGCTATGGCAGCAAGTACGGTTGTGGTGTCTACTAATTCTGGAGGGCTTCCTGAAGTTAATATTCACAACAAAACTGGATTTTTAAGTAATGTAGGCGATGTTGATGACATGGCTAAAAATGCCATCTATGTTTTAAAAGATGATGTTGTGTTAAATAAATTTAAAGTTAACGCCAAGAAGCATATTGAGTTGTTTTCTTTAGATTATGTTCTTCCTCAATATGAAAAGATTTACAAAAAGTGTTATATTGAATCTGAAAAATAAGTTTTCAAATGGAATTTGATACAATTTGGAGCGCGTATAGTAATTATTTATCAAATTTTGTAATGTCAAAAGTTGAAAATAAAGCTCAAACGGAAGATATTTTACAAGAGATAGGAGTTAAATTACACACGGTTTTAAGTCAAGATGTAAAAATCCGTAACTATAAAACATGGCTTTTTCAGGTAGCAAGAAATTTAATTATCGATTATTATAGAAAAGAAAATGCCAAAAAAAATAGAGAACGTTCATATTCTGTAATCAATCAAGAAGGGACCTGTGTTTGTGATTTATCGAGTTTTGTAATTCAACATTACTTGCCAACGAAATATGGAATTCCTTTGTTCAAGAGTGATATAGAAAAAAAATCTCAAAAAGTAATTGCTGAAGAATTAAATATTTCAGTAGCAGCAACGAAGTCAAGAATACAAAGAGCAAGGGTTAAGTTAAAAGAATTGATAGAAGACTGCGTAACAATAACGTACAATAAAGGCGGTACAATTATAGACTATCAACTAAAGAATACTTGCAAAATACCTAATGAACTTCAAGAGGAAATGAAAAGGCTAAATCTAACATTATAATCTTTAAATGTTTGCTCTATTTATTAATTGTAAATTGGAAGATTGTTAGATAACTTATTCCTGCTTTATTTTAAGTAAAATATAGCTGACAGAAAAAAAATATTTTGAAGTCTAGAGTTTTTATGAATCATAAAACGCTAAACTTTCTTTAATTAAGTTAGTTTTAACTTTACAGTTAATTTTAAAATTTTCATAATCGTTTAATAAAATAAAGTTGATTTCACCTCCAACATTTTTTTTATCGTGCTTCATTAAATCAAAAATAGGAGTAAAATCTTCTTCAATAAAACTAACTTTGCCGTAAATATTAATAATAGCATTTTTAATATCGGTAAGTTTTTCTTTAGGAAACCCTAAAATTTTATGAGAAATATATGCTTCACAAACCATACCTATTGCTATAGCCTCTCCATGTGTTAAATTTTCTTTTGAGTCATTTTCTAGGAAGTATGACTCAATACCATGGCCAATGGTATGGCCCCAATTTAAAACTTTTCTAATATTTTTTTCTTTAGGGTCTTCTAAAACTACTTTATTTTTTATTTCAATAGAACGGTGAATCAAATCCACAATATTTAATTCAGAGTTATCTTTAATTTGATTAAATAAATTAATATCATGAGTCATTCCATATTTAATAATTTCAGCGGTTCCTGAACGAATTTCACGTGGTGTAACGGTATGCAAATACTCAGGGTCAATTACAATCATTTCTGGGTTCGCAAAAACCCCAATTTGATTTTTTAATACACCTAAATCTACACCAGTTTTTCCTCCGACAGAAGCATCAACCATACTCAGTAAAGTAGTAGGGATATTTATAAAATCGATTCCACGTTTAAAAGTAGAAGCTACAAAACCACCCAAATCAGTAATAACACCTCCTCCTAAGGTAATTAATAAACTATGCCTATCTGCGCCTAATTCAGTCATAGCATTCCATACACCAACACAAGTTTCAATATTTTTATAAACTTCACCAGGAGTTATTTGAATAACCTCTATCGGTTTATTAGTATTTAATAATTGAATAAATCGAGGGTAACAGCATTCTAACGTATTATCATCTACTAAAATAAAAACAGAGGAGTAATTTTTTGTAGCTATTATTTTAGCTAATTCATCGTATGCTTTTTCTTCAAAATGGATAGGATATGTTACAGCCTGAATTGATGTCATTTTCTATAATTTAATAAAGGTGCAAATTAAATAGAAAAAATTGATATATGTCATACTAGTCGGTTATATTTGTTTTTCAAATTAAACAATAATAGTATTTAGTTGATGAAACTATTTGACAACACACAAACAGCATTTAAACTAAAATCTGACTCAGAGTTAGAAAGAGCTTATTTTTTATTTAGAATGATACAAAACCAACCAATGGTGCGTATCGGAACGGCAGTAACAAATTTTGCTTTAAAAGCGCATTTGCCAGTAGAAGGGTTAATTAGATCAACTGTATTTGATCATTTTTGTGGTGGAGTAACTGAAGATGATTGTTTGCCTAACATTGAAAAGATGTATAACAAGGGGAATGTTCATAGTATTTTGGATTATTCAGTTGAGGGAAAAGAAGATGAGGCACAATTTGATGATGCTTTACAAATGACCTTAAAAACGATTAATTTCGCTGAAGAAAAAAAATCGATTCCTTATGCTGTATTTAAGCCTACAGGATTTGGGCGTTTTGCATTATATCAAAAACTGACTGAAGGTAATGAGTTAACATCTAGTGAACAAACTGAATGGAATAGGGTAGTAGAACGATTTCATGAAGTATGTAAAGAAGCAGTTAAAAAAGATGTTCCTTTATTAATTGATGCCGAAGAAAGTTGGATGCAAGATGCTGCAGATAATTTAATTGAGGAGTTGATGGAAATTTACAATAAAGAAAAAGCTATTGTATTTAATACATTGCAAATGTATCGTCATGATAGAATGGAGTATTTGCGTAATTTACACCAAAGAGCTCACCAAAAAGGTTACCACATAGGTATGAAAGTGGTTAGAGGTGCCTACATGGAGAAAGAAAGAGCAAGAGCTGAAGAGAAAGGGTATGAGTCTCCAATTTGTGTTGATAAACAAGCAACGGATACTAATTATGACGAAGCAGTTCGTTATATGATGGAGCATAAAAATATGGCCATCTTTGCAGGAACACATAACGAAGAGAGTTCATTTTTGTTAATGGAGCTAGCAAAGAAACATAATATATCAGTAAATGATAAACGTATGTGGTTTGGTCAGTTATATGGTATGAGTGACCATATTAGCTTTAATTTAGCTGAGGAAGGCTATAATGTTGCTAAATACGTCCCTTTCGGTCCTGTTAGAGATGTAATGCCATACCTTATTCGTAGAGCTGAAGAGAATACCTCAGTAGCAGGACAAACTTCAAGAGAATTGAATTTGTTAAAAACAGAGAAAGCACGTCGTAAACTTTAATGACTACTGTTGATGAAATAAAAGAAGCTATTCAAAAAAATAAAAAACGATTAGCTAAGGAGCTTAAAGAAAGCAAAGAGTTGGTGTTTTTGATAAAAAAATCAGTAACTACTTCTTTAACGGATGAAGAAAAAAATAAGGTAAAAGAACAAATGTTAGATATTTGTAAGGCTGTTCCTGCGTTCACAATTTTTATGTTACCAGGAGGAGCCTTACTATTACCTTTATTAATAAAACTAATGCCTGATATTTTGCCAAGCGCTTTTAGAGAAGATGAAGATTTAAGTGAAATAAAGGAAGAATAAATTAATTGCAATCAGATAAATATATAGTTTTAATTGCGAGTTAATTAACCTTTCTGGCACATTTTTAAAATTCGTAATTCAAAATTCATATTTTTTAAATAATAATACACTACTTTTGCGCCAAATTTAACGTAGCAAAATGCAATCAATTAGAAACATCGCTATTATAGCACACGTTGACCACGGAAAAACTACCTTGGTTGATAAAATTATAGATCAAGCTAAAATTTTAGATGACCGTAAAGAACGTACTGACTTATTATTAGATAATAATGATTTAGAACGTGAGCGTGGTATTACAATTTTATCAAAAAATGTATCTGTAAATTATAAGGATGTAAAAATCAATGTAATTGATACTCCTGGGCATGCCGATTTTGGAGGAGAAGTAGAGCGTGTATTAAAAATGGCCGATGGTGTTTTATTATTGGTTGATGCTTTTGAAGGTCCTATGCCTCAAACTCGCTTTGTATTAGGAAAAGCAATAGAATTGGGTTTAACACCAATTGTTGTTGTAAACAAAGTTGATAAAGAAAACTGTACCCCTGATTTGGTACATGAAAAAGTTTTTGATTTAATGTTTGCTTTAGAAGCAACAGAAGATCAATTAGATTTTACAACAATCTACGGTTCAGCTAAAAATGGTTGGATGAGTACTGACTGGAAAGATGAGAAAACTGATATTATCGATTTATTAGATGCGGTAATTGAAACTATTCCTGAAGCTCCTTACCGTGAAGGTAGTCCTCAAATGCAAATTACTTCTTTAGATTATTCTTCTTTTAAAGGAAGAATTGCTATTGGACGTGTATTCAGAGGTGATTTAGAAAAGAATAAAGATTATATGCTTTGTAAAGCAGATGGTACCAATAAAAAAGTACGAATTAAAGAATTACACGTTTTTGAAGGAATGGGTAAAGCTGAAACTGATAAAGTACGTAGTGGAGATATTTGTGCTATAACTGGTATAGATGATTTTGAAATTGGTGATACTATTGCTGATATTGAAGCTCCAGAAGCATTACCAAGAATTGAAGTAGATCAACCAACAATGAGTATGTTGTTTACAATTAACAACTCACCATTTTTTGGTAAAGAAGGAAAATTTGTTACTTCTCGTCACTTACGTGATCGTTTATTTAAAGAAATGGAGAAAAACTTAGCGTTGCGTGTTGATACTACCGACTCTGAAGACAAGTTTAATGTTTTTGGTCGTGGAGTATTACATTTATCTGTATTGATAGAAACTATGCGTCGTGAAGGATATGAATTGCAAGTAGGTCGTCCTCAAGTAATTTTAAAGGAAATTGATGGTGTTAAATGTGAGCCTTATGAAACATTATCAATTGATGTTCCTGAAGATGTTGCTTCTAAAGCTATTAATTTAGTATCTCTTAGAAAAGGAGATTTATTGGTGATGGAACCTAAAGGTGATTTACAACATTTAGAATTTACGATTCCTTCTAGAGGATTAATTGGTTTACGTAATAAAATATTAACAGCAACTGCTGGTCAAGCAATTATTAATCATAGATTTAGTGAATACGGGCCATATAAAGGTGAATTTGCTGAAGATATTAAAGGAGCAATTGTGTCTTCTGCAGCTGGTAAAGCGACTGCATATGCAATTGATAGGTTGCAAGATAGAGGTAGGTTTTTTATTGATCCTAATCAAGAGATATACATTGGTCAAGTAGTAGGAGAAAATGCTAAATCTGATGATATGGGAGTGAATTTAATTAAAGGAAAGAAATTAACAAACGTTCGTTCTTCAGGAACTGATGATAGTGTTAAGATTGCTCCAAAAATTGATTTCTCTTTAGAAGAATGTATGGAGTATATTAAAGCTGATGAGTATTTAGAGGTTACTCCAGAAAGTTTACGTATGCGAAAAATAACATACAGACCATAAACAGGTTTAAAATAATATATTATATAAGCTCAAGTTTTTAACTTGAGCTTTTTTTATAAAATAAACATTAAACGTTAGTGTTTTCTGGTTTTGAATCAATTTCTTCTACCATTTTAATAGCTTCTGGCCTTGGTGGAAATATTTTAGATATTATAACACCAATAATTATTGAAACTAGAAAGGAAGGAGCAAGTACATCAAGAGCAACAAAGTAGGATCCTATATTTTCTAGTTCTTTAAAAACAAAATTAAATAGAATTACAGCTATAAATCCTGATACCATTGAAGCTATAGCTCCTTTTTCTGAATATCCTTTCCAAAAAAGAGAAAGAATAATAACAGGGCAGAAAGTAGCGGCTATTCCAGACCAACCAAAGATAATAACCCAAAAAATTTGTCGGTCAGGCGATACGTAATTCATTATAATAGCTATTATTAATGCGGTAAAAGCGATAATAATCGTTGAAGTTCTTGATATTTTTGTTAGGTTTTCATCTTTTATGTCTGGACGAAAAATTTTTTGATAAAAATCTCTAGTAATAGCACTCGATGCTAATATTAAAAGAGAATCAATGGTTGACATTATTGCGGATAAAACAATGGCAATAAAAATAGCAACAAGTATAGTAGGTAAAAAACTATTAGTAATCATACTTAACACATCTTCACCATTATTGCCAAGAATAACCTCAGGATCTTGACCTTGTTTGGTAAAATATATACGAGCCAAAATACCAATAGTTACAGCGGCAGCATCAGTTAGTAATGTAAATATAACAGCAATCCATTTACCTTTGTCTATTTCTTTTTTATTTTTTATTGACATAAATCGAACGTAAACTTGCGGTGAACCAAGAAATCCTAATCCAATCATAGAAAATCCTAAAATTGTAAAAAGATTCATCCACTTGTCATCACTTCTACCCATTATTTGTGTTAATGTTGGGTCTATAGCATTTAAACCCTCAGTGACACCAGCTCCATGATCCATAGAAAACCAAACTACTATAGGTAATAAAACAAGGCCAAAAAACATTAGTAAACCTTGAAATAAATCAGACCAAACTGCAGCAACAAAACCACCGATAAATATATAAGCAAGTACAATAAAAAAACCAATTAAAGCTCCTATTTTATAATCAATTCCAAGCATAGATCTAAAAGCAACACCAGTTACATCTATTTGAGAAGCAACATATATGACTATAAAAATTACTAGTACTGACGCTGCTAAAATTCGTAGCGTTTGAGTTTTAGATTTAAAATGACTGTGAAGATAATCAGGAATAGTAATAGCTCCATAAGAGTCTGATCTTTTTTTGAAACGTTTAGCCATGAATTGCCAGGAAACGAAAACCCCTAATAATTCTCCTACAACTACCCAATATCCAGAGTATCCGGCTATAGCTCCCATTCCTGTTAGTCCTATAAGAAGCCAACCAGATTCACCAGTTGCTCTTGCAGAAAAAGCAACTGCCCAGAAGCCCATGTTTTTACCTCCTACATAATAGTCACTCATACTTTTTATTCGCTTAGATGCCATAATTCCAATTAAAAAAAGGATGCCAACGTATACTATTAATACAGCTATTTTTATTGTTATATTGGGGTCATACATAATGGTTGTTTTTAAAATATAATAAGTTTATGAAATGTACTCATAAATGATTAGAAATAATGTTTTTATTATGTTCTAATCTAAATAAATATTAAAAATCATAAAATTCGGTTATATTTGTTACAACTAGTATGATTAAATTTATCATAATAAATTCTTTAGTTCAATTTAAGGAGTGACCTTGAATTTGTATATTAAACGAACACAAAAAGTAGAAACCTATTTGAATTCTAGCGAACACACCCCAAAAGTACTTCAATCTTTAGATGAATTAATTACAGCTCTCACTGAGGGAGAGAGGGCGACTTTTAGTCACATAATTAATTCTATAACATTTACACCGAACACATTTGATAAATATTGTTCCTGGTCTAACGAGTCTTATACTAGAAATTGTATTATTAATAATGAAGATTTTGAGTTGATATTGATTTGTTGGTCTGAAGGTCATCGTACTCCAATACATGATCATGGAGGTGAAGAATGCTGGGTGAAAGTTATTGATGGTAATTTTAGAGAGGTTATATACCAAAAGGATGAAGTAGGGGAGTTAAAAGCTATTAAAACAACGATTTCTAAACCTAATGAAGTTACTTATATGAAGGATTTTATGGGGTATCACAGCTTAGAAAATATATCTAATAAGAGAAGTATGTCGCTTCACTTGTATGCAAAACCAATTCGTGAATGTAGGGCATACGATGAAAACACGAAAACTTTCAAAAGTAGATTTTTGAGTTATAACACAACGATTTAATTAAAAACAAAATTTAAAAAGAGTAAAAATGTCTGACATAAATAATGATTTAACTTTATTTAACGAACTAGTAGAAACTCTTATTAAAGAAGAGGAAAGTAGCCCAGTTGCTAAGAGAATTAATGCAAATGAATTATATAATGCTATTGATCTTTCCCTTAATGACTCAGGAATGATAGATGATGAGCTTAAAGCTCTATTAGGTAAGGTTCTTATTTCAACCCCAAAAACAGCAACTAAATTATTTTTTAACCAACTTTTTGGAGGAAGGCAAAGTAAGGCCGTCTTAGGCGATTTATTGGCAGTAATGCTTAATAATAGTATGTATACTTATAAAGTTGCAGGGCCTCAAGTGGGTATTGAACAAGAGATTATTAGGAAATCTTGTGATTTAATAGGGTATAGTGCCCTCAAAGTAATGGTACATTTCCTACTGGAGGCTCTATGAGTAATTATATGGCACTTGTTATGGCTCGTGATGCTAAAGATCCGATATGTAGGTTAGAGGGGATGTCTAAACCACTAGTTGTTTATACATCAAAAGAGTCTCATTATTCCAATTCAAAGAATGTTAGTTTTACTGGGATAGGAAGAAATAACATTCGATATATTAAAGCAGATTATAAGGGAAGAATGATTCCTGAATTGTTAGAAGAGCAAATTATTAAAGATTTAAATGAAGGATTTATTCCTACTTACGTTAATGCTACAGCAGGTACTACAGTATTAGGAGCTTTTGATCCAATTGATAAAATTGCTGATATTACAGAAAAGTATAAAATATGGCTTCACGTAGATGGCGCTTATTGTGGAAGTGTTATTTTTAGTGAAAAATACAAGCATTTATTAAAAGGTGTAGAAAGATCAAACTCCTTTAGTTATAATGCTCATAAAATGCTTGGAACACCGTTAACATGTTCAATAATTTTAGTAAATAATAAAAAACAGCTGTATGATTCTTTTAGCAATGATGCTGATTATTTATACCAAACAGACGGGGATGATTTTAACTTAGGTAAAACTTCTTTTCAATGTGGTAGAAGAAATGATGCTTTAAAGTTTTGGACATTATGGAAATCTATAGGGGCAAATGGGTTAAGAAAGATTGTAGACAAACAATTTGATCTTGCTAATTTTGCTCTTGACTATATTAGAAATAATTCTGACTATACTTTGTATAGTTTTGATGATTCAATATCTATTTGTTTTAATTATAAAAATGTAGATCCTACTGATCTTTGTACTGCATTGTATGAGTATCAAATAACAGTTGTAGGTTTTGGTTCCTTTGAAGATAATACGTTCATTAGGTTAGTTACAATTAATGCAAATAATAATAAAGAAGATATTTTAAACTTTTTTGAACTTTTAGAAGATTTTGTTGAAAGAACTCCAAGTTTAAAGAAAATAAAAGCAATAAGTATCTAAAACATATATTATTGATAAGTGAAAAAAGCACCTTTTAAGGTGTTTTTTTTATTGTTTCATATAATTAAAATATGTGAATTCCGATTAGTATTGAAAATCATAGATAGCCTTGAATACATAGGGTAAAATAAAAAAGCTACCAAAAACAAGGGTGAAATTTTTTATATTTTCAAGGGAATTATTGTTTTGATAGCTTAATTTTTGAAATTACTAAATAAGGGGAAAACAATTAGTAATTCTAATACAAAAGTAATACATAAAACTAGGTGTTTTAACAATGTAGTAGTATTGATGTACTATGTTTTTATACTACAATTATACGTAGTTTTTAAGTGTAATTTTATGATAATAAATGTTTTATTTATTTTTTTTAAGTAAGAATAGTGTTTTTAGTTGATGGATTAATAAAATGTTAATGGAATAAGTAAGAGAGTCTCTTTATATACAATAATAAAATATTATAGCAGTTAGTCTTTTAGTAAATCTATTATAACCGTATTAATTTATAGAGAGCTAATAAATTTTCATTAAACATGAAGTTTGTCTTATTGTTAAGTAATCTGTAGTGTTTTTAAAGTATGTTATAAAAAGTAATTAGCTACTATTTTTGTAAGGTTTTTAGCTTTTCAACTGTAATATACTTTATATTTAAAATTCCATCATTTTATTATGTGTAGTATTTTTGATGTATATTTATAGGACTTAAAAATAGGGAACAAGGGGTTTTCTTTAATTTTTTTAGATAAAATTATTTATAGAATTTGGACGTAATGAAGATAAGTACTGCTTTTTATTACTGTTTTTTTGGCTTTTGTAGTTTTGTTTTAAATGCTCAGAATCTTACTAAACAGTTTAAACCTAAAAATTATAAAGAACAAATTGTTAAAAGTTATTATTTGTTTCAAAAAAATGAAGATGAACGATTATTAGATAGTGTATTACGTTTTATTAAGTTAAATGAATTTGTAATAAAAGAAGATACTATTAATAGTAAAATTTATTACTTAAAGGGAATAAGTAATCTCTTTATGAAAAGGTATGAAAAAGCTGATTCTTTCTTTTCAAAATCCTTTGATTTAGCCGAAAAAACTAATGATCTTCTTCTGAAAGGTACTATATATAATTCAAGAGGTGTTAGTATCTCAATGGGAAAAAAGAATTATATAAAAGCAGAAGAGTTATATAATAAAGCAATTGTTAATTATAAAAAAATAGATGAACTTCCTCAGCAAATAGATTCCTATTATAATTTGACAATAAATGCTAGGAAAAGAAAGAACTGGAAAAAATCTATTGAATATGCTCAAATTTGCTTGAAGCTCATAGATAAAAACAAAGATCGTATAGGAGTAATTAGTCGTTTGTACTACTTCATTGCTGATAATAATTTTGAATTAAATAAAAATGAAGAAGCAATTAAAAATTTAAAGATTGCTGAAAAAAATACTTCAGCAAATTATAGTTATGTAAATGGACTAATCAATGAAACTTATGCTAAAGTATATGAATCTAATAAAGATTTTGTATCAGCAATAGAAAGATATAAAAAAGCTAATATTTATTTACGTGAAGATAATGAGAAGAATGAAGGTAAACTAAGTAAATCATTCATAAAACAGTTAGATTTAGAAAGTAAATTAAATTTAGAAAAGGAAGCTATAATAAACACTCAAAGTAAACAGTTGTATTTAAGTTTTTCAGTAATTTTTATTTTCTTATTATTTACAATAGTCCTTTATTTATTAATTAAAAGAAACAAGAAGCAAAACAATCGCATTAAAGAGCTTAATTCTGATTTACAAAGATTGATATTGACTCTTAAAGAAAATAACCAACACTTAATTGATAGGAAAAAAGAGATAGAAAATTTATTAAAATTAAATGAACAAGCTACATTTTCAAGAGTTTTAAAAATAAATACATATAATGATGCTATCAGAAAAATAAGTGATGATATTGAAAAGTTTTCTGAAAATGATTCAAGTGCCTCTAGTTATTTAATTACAGTAAATAAAAAACTACTAACATTAATATCAGAAGAAGAACTTTGGCAGGATTTTAAGATACAATTTGAAAAAATTAGACCAAATTTTTTCACTAAATTAAAAGAGCATACACCAAGTTTGTCTATAAACGACTTAAAACATTGTACTTATATAATTTCAAATTTAAAAAGTAAAGAAGTAGCTCAATTAATCAATGTATCACCAAGAAGTGTTGAAACAACAAGGTATAGAATTAAGAAAAAAATGGGTCTTGATAAAGAAGATAATATTTATGATTTACTTAGTTCGTTGTAAATCAAAAGAAAAAAAGTAAAATATTTTATTAAAAATAACTTGTGTAATTAAAAAAATATTTCAAATATTTGCAATAGGAAAAATAAGAACATGAATTTTATTCAATTACATCATCATCATCATCATATTTGCACTCAGGCGAATTGAAGATGTATTGAATAAAAACAAAATATATTTTAAACCCGTTTGAGTAAATCAAACGGGTTTTTTGTTTCTGGTTAAAAGGAAATTATCTTCACGTAAAGATTTACTCAAACAAATAAACTAACAACATGAGTAAATTAAGAATAGCTATTCAAAAATCAGGAAGACTAAATCAAGATTCCTTACAACTTTTAAAAGACTGTGGTATATCCATAGATAACGGGAAAGATCAACTAAAAGCATCTGCAAGTAATTTTCCTTTAGAAATCTTTTATTTACGCAATGGTGACATTCCTCAGTATTTAAAAGATGGTGTTGTTGACGCAGCAATAATTGGAGAGAACCTTTTAGTTGAAAAAGGAGGCGATATTCAGTTTGTAGAAAAATTAGGGTTTTCAAAATGTAAAGTTTCTTTAGCCATACCTAAAGCAGAAAACTATCAGGGATTGAGCTATTTTCAAAATAAAAAAATAGCAACTTCTTATCCTAAAACAGTTCAAGATTACTTAGCGAAAAATAACATCAGCTCACAGTTGCATATCATTAATGGCTCTGTAGAGATTGCTCCCAACATAGGATTAGCTGATGGAATATGTGATATTGTTTCAAGTGGATCTACATTATTTAAGAATAACTTAAAAGAGGTAGAAGTACTGTTAAAATCAGAGGCAGTATTAGCCGTTTCTCCAAAATTAGAAGTTGTTCAACAAGAAATTTTAAATAAGTTACAGTTTAGAATTCAATCGGTTTTAAAAGGAAGTCGTTCTAAATATATTTTGCTAAATGCACCAAACGACAAGCTTGAAAAAATTATTAATATTTTACCAGGAATGAGAAGTCCAACGGTATTGCCATTAGCAGAGGAAGGATGGAGCTCTGTACATTCAGTTTTAGATAAAAATCAATTTTGGGAAATTATAGATGAGCTAAAGAGTAATGGAGCTGAAGGTATTTTAGTATGTCCGATAGAAAAAATGGTAGTTTAAAAATAAAGTAGATGAAAGCAGTAGAATTGAATAAAGATAAATGGAAATCATTATTGCAAAGACCAACAAAATCTGTAGAGGATATAGAGCAAACGGTTAATCAAATTTTCAAAGAAGTTAAAGAAGGCGGAGACGCTATTATAAATAAATACACAAACGCATTTGATAAAGTTGAATTACAAGCATTAGAAGTAAGTTCAAAAGAAATTGAAAACGCTGAAAAATTAGTTTCTAAAGAATTAAAGAATGCTATTCAAGATGCAAAAAGAAACATAGAGATTTTTCATACTGCTCAAAAAACAGCTAAAGTTGAAGTAGAAACAGCAGAAGGAGTTTTATGTTGGCAAGAGAAGAGGGCTATTCAAAAAGTAGGGCTATACATTCCTGGAGGAACTGCTCCTTTATTTTCTACCGTTTTAATGTTAGCGGTTCCTGCAAAAATAGCAGGCTGTAAAGAGATTGTTTTGTGTTCGCCTCCTGACCGTGAAGGTAAAATAAATCCAGTAATATTATATACAGCATCATTAGTAGGAGTTACTAAAATTTTTAAAGTAGGTGGTATTCAAGCTATCGCTGGTTTAACGTTTGGAACAGAAACAATACCTAAAGTGTCTAAGATTTTTGGACCAGGTAATCAATATGTAACTGTTGCAAAACAGTTATCAACCAAATATGGTGTTGCAATTGACATGCCAGCAGGACCAAGTGAATTATTAGTAATAGCAGACGACTCAGCAGATGCGGCTTTTGTTGCTTCAGACTTATTAAGTCAGGCAGAACATGGAGAAGATAGTCAGGTTGTTTTAGTGTCAGATTCACTAGACTTATTTTCTAAAGTTGAAATAGAAATAGAAAATCAATTAGCAAAATTACCAAGGAAGGAAATTGTAATTAAAGCATTAGAAAACACAAAATCAGTATTGATTAAAAATGAGGATGAAGTAATAAGTTTTGTAAATGATTATGCTCCTGAACACTTGATAATAGTAACTAAAAATGACGATTTCTTTATAAATCAAATAGTAAACGCAGGATCTGTTTTTATAGGAAAATACACCCCAGAAAGCGCTGGTGATTATGCATCAGGTACTAATCATACTTTACCTACTAACGGGTTTGCAAAAGCATATTCTGGAGTTAATTTAGATAGTTTTACAAAAAGTATTACGTTTCAAAAAATTACTAAAGAAGGAATTCAAAATATAGGTAAAACAATAGAGTTAATGGCAGAAGCAGAGGGCTTACAGGCACATAAAAATGCAGTAACTCTAAGATTAAAAGAGATTTAGGATGTTTAATTTAGAAAAAATAATTCGCGCTAATATAAAAGAGCTAAAAGGGTACTCGTCAGCAAGAGATGAATTTAGTGGAACAGCTGAAGTGTTTTTAGACGCAAATGAGAATCCGTTTGGAACTTTGAATAGATACCCTGACCCTAAACAGTTTAAAGTTAAAAAGAGACTATCTCGATTAAAAAATGTTAAGTCAGAACAAATTTTTATTGGTAATGGAAGTGATGAAGTAATTGATTTAGCTTTTAGAATTTTTTGTGAACCTGGAAAAGATAAAGCATTAACTTTTTCTCCCACTTATGGAATGTATGATGTATCTGCTGCAATTAACAATGTTGAATTAATTAAACAACCTTTGTTAGCTGATTTTCAAATTAATTTAAATCAATTACAGCCTTATTTAGAAATGGATGAAGTAAAGTTAATTTTCATTTGTTCTCCTAATAACCCTACAGGAAATTGTTTTAACGATGAGAGCATAGAATATATACTTGAAAACTTTAACGGAATGGTAATTATTGATGAAGCATATATTGATTTTAGTTCAAGAGAATCCTTCATAACTCAACTAAATAAATATCCAAACTTAATTATAAGTCAAACTTTTAGTAAGGCCTGGGGATTAGCGGGTGTAAGGGTAGGAGTAGCATATGCTAATTTTGAGGTAATAGATTTATACAATAAAGTAAAGCCTCCTTATAATATAAGTACATTAAATCAAAACGCTGTTTTAGAGTCGTTAAATAATACAACACAGTTTGAGATAAATAAAAACATTATTATAAAGGAAAAGGAAAATCTAGTAAAAGAATTAAAAAAAATAAAACTAGTACTAAATATATTTCCAACTGAAGCTAATTTTATTTTGGTTGAAGTAACTAATGCTGATACTATTTATATCAATTTAGTAGAGCAGAAAATAATAACAAGAAATAGAAATACTTTAGTAGACAATTGTATACGAATAACCGTAGGAAGTGCTGAAGAAAATACTAAGTTAATAAACGCATTAAAACAATTATGAAAAAAATATTATTTATAGATAGAGATGGAACTTTGATTAAAGAACCAGCAGATGAACAAACTGATTCATTTGAAAAATTAGAATTTTATCCTAAAGTATTTCAAGGCTTAAGTAAAATTGCTTCTGAATTAGATTTTGAATTGGTTTTAGTAACTAACCAGGATGGTCTAGGGACTGAGGTATATCCTGAAGATACTTTTTGGCCTGTTCATAATTTTGTTATGAATACTTTAAAGGATGAAGGTATATTTTTTACTGAAGAGATTATTGATAGAACTTTTGCTAAAGATAATCAGCCAACGAGAAAGCCTAATACAGGATTGTTAACTAAGTTTTTTTCTGAAGAGTATGATTTAGCAAATTCATTTGTAATTGGAGATCGTTTAACTGATGTAGAATTAGCAAAAAACTTAGGGGCTAAAGGAATATATATAAATGATGAAACTTTTTTAGGTACAGATGAAATCACTGTTAAAAGAAGTGATTTAGATGAGTTTATAGCCCTAGAAAGTAATGATTGGAATGTAATTTATGAGTTTTTAAAGTTAAAAGAAAGAACAGCTAGTATAGTAAGAAATACAAATGAAACAAAAATTAATATTCAATTAAACTTAGACGGAACAGGCAAAAGTAATATTGATACTGGAATCGCTTTTTTTGATCATATGCTAGATCAAATTGCACGTCATGGGCAAATGGATTTAGATATAAAAGTTGTTGGCGACCTGGAAGTAGATGAGCACCATACTATTGAAGATACTGCTATTGCTTTAGGTGAAGTTTTTAATAAAGCTGTAGGTAATAAATTAGGAATTGAGCGCTATGGTTTTTGTTTACCAATGGATGATTGTTTAGCGCAAGTAGCTATAGATTTTGGAGGTAGAAATTGGCTAGTTTGGGAAGCAGAGTTTAAAAGAGAAATGGTTGGTAAAATGCCTACTGAAATGTTTTTTCACTTTTTTAAATCATTTACAGATGGAGCAAAGTGTAACTTAAATGTTAAAGCGGAAGGTGTAAACGAACATCACAAAATAGAAGCGATTTTTAAAGCTTTTGCAAAGGCAATAAAAGTAGCAGTAAAACGAGATACTAGTAAAATGATTTTACCTTCAACTAAAGGAACTTTATAGACAAGATGATTGCAATTATAAAATATAACGCAGGGAATATAAGATCTGTTCAAAATGCAGTTATGCGCTTAGGGTATACTAGTATAATAACCGATAATCCAGAAGAAATAAGAAAAGCTAAAAAAGTTATTTTTCCTGGGGTTGGAGAGGCAAGTTCTGCAATGGCGTATTTAAAAGAAAGAAAATTAGATGAGGTTCTAATTTCTTTAACACAACCTGTGCTTGGTATTTGCTTGGGCTTACAACTTATGTGTACTTCGTCTGAGGAAGGAAATACTAAATGTTTAGGTATTTTTGATACTTTTACTAAGCAATTCCCTCCTTTGAAAAAAGTACCACATATGGGGTGGAATAATTTTTCAGAAATAAAAGAATCTAAGGTAGTCGAAAATTTAAATGAAGGAGATGATGTTTATTATGTACATAGTTATTATGCAGATGTATGTATGAATACAGTTGCTAGTTGTAATTATATAGTTCCTTTTAGTTCTATTATGCAAAAAAATAATTTTTATGCAATGCAGTTTCACCCTGAAAAATCAGCTAGTGTTGGAGAGAAATTATTAAATAACTTTCTAAGTATTTAAAGAGTAACCGTTAAATAAATAAAAATGAGAATTATACCAGCCATAGACATTATTGAAGGAAAGTGTGTGCGCCTTACAAAAGGAGATTATGCAACAAAAAAAATATACAATGAAAACCCAGTAGAAGTAGCAAAAAAATTTGAAGATAGTGGAATTCAATTTTTACATTTAGTAGATTTAGATGGAGCAAAATCTAATCATATAGTAAACTATAAAATTTTAGAGCAAATAGCTACAAAGACTAAATTGAAAATAGATTTTGGAGGAGGATTAAAATCTGATGATGATTTACGTATAGCTTTTGAAAGTGGAGCTAATCAAATAACTGGAGGAAGTATTGCGGTTAAGAACCCTGATGTTTTTATTGGATGGTTAGCTAATTATGGGAATGATAAAATTATTTTGGGCGCAGATTGTAAAAATAGAAAAATAGCAACACATGGTTGGTTAGAAACTTCAGAAGTAGATGTTATTGAATTTATCAAAGAATATGAAGAAATAGGAATTAAAAATGTTATTTGTACTGATGTTGCTAAAGATGGAATGTTACAGGGAACTTCTAATATTTTGTACAAAGAAATAATAAAAGAAACAAATGTTAACCTTATAGCTAGTGGAGGGGTTTCATCTATGGATGATTTAATATTACTAAAAGAAATGAAATGTGAAGGGGCTATTTTAGGGAAAGCAATTTATGAAGGGTATATAACCTTAAAAGAATTAGAGCAATTATGTTAAAAAAACGAATCATACCATGTTTAGATATTAAGAATGGTAGAACAGTGAAAGGAGTCAACTTTATAGATATTAAAGATGCGGGTGACCCTATAGAATTAGCGAAACAATATGTAAAGGAAGGTGCAGATGAGTTAGTGTTTTTAGATATTACAGCAACGGTTGAAAATCGTAAAACCTTGGTTGAGTTAGTTGAACGTATTGCAGAAGAAATTAATATTCCCTTTACTGTAGGTGGAGGTATAAGCTCAGTGGAGGATGCTTTAGTTTTAATTAAAGCTGGAGCAGATAAGGTGAGTGTTAATTCATCAGCTGTAAAAAATCCAAAACTAATAACAGATTTAAAAAACCGTTTTGGAAGCCAGTTTGTAGTGGTTGCTATTGACACTAAATATGAAAATAATCAATGGAAAGTGTTTACAAAAGGAGGGAGAAATGAAACTGAATTAGAGACAATTTCTTGGAGTAAAAAAGTTGAAAAACTTGGAGCTGGAGAAATTTTATTGACTTCGATGAATAGCGATGGAACTAAAGAGGGTTTTTCAATCGATATTACCAATTCAGTTAGTAAAGCAGTAAATATTCCTGTCATAGCATCAGGCGGAGCAGGAGTAGAGGAGCATTTTAAAGAAGTATTTATAAAAACAGAAGCTAGTGCAGGATTAGCAGCGAGTATTTTTCATTTTGCTGAAATACCAATACCAAAACTTAAACAATATTTAAAAAATCAAAACATACCTATACGATGAATATAGATTTTACAAAAGGAGATGGATTAGTTCCAGTTATAATCCAAAATAATTCCACATTACAAGTATTGATGTTGGGGTATATGAATAAAGAAGCTTTTTTACAAACCCAAAAAGATAAAAAGGTTACATTTTTTAGTAGAAGTAAAAACAGACTGTGGACCAAAGGAGAAGAGTCTGGGAATTTTTTATTAGTAAAGGACATTCAAATAGATTGTGATAATGATACTATTTTAATCAAAGTAGTACCGCAAGGACCAACCTGCCATAAAGGAACTACTTCATGTTTTGCTGAAGAAACATCAAAAGGTTTTTTATATGAATTAGAAAGAACAGTAAGTAATCGTATCGATAATGACATAGAAACTTCATACACCAATAAGTTATTTAAAAGGGGAATAAATAAGGTAGCTCAAAAAGTTGGAGAAGAAGCTGTAGAACTTGTAATTGAGGCTAAAGATGATGATGATAACTTGTTTAAAAATGAAGCAGCTGATTTGTTATATCATTTTATAATCTTATTAAAGGCAAAAGGTTTCTCTTTAATTGAAATTGAAGAAATTTTGAAAGAAAGAAATTAATGTTTAATATTTATTGTTGTTTGTTAAACAAAAATTTGTATATTTGGATGGCGCTTTATAGTAAAATACCACAAGCGCTATTTTTTTAGCTAAATTAATCTTGTTTAATTTATTTACGCATATGTTAAACAATGTCTAAATTAACCGAAAAAAGACATAAAATAAAGAGTAGGTATTAATGTAAAATCTATTAGAAATGTTTACTAAAAATTTTAAAACTGTTCTAACACTTAGTTTATTATTATGTTTTTCATTTTTTACTTCATGTAGTGATGATGACGTAATTGAAGAAAAACCAAAAGACATTGTAGAATTAGCATCTGTAACTCCAACATTAAGTACTTTGGTTGCTGCTGTTCAAAAAGCCGGATTAGTTGATGCTTTAAAAGGAGATGGTCCACTAACTGTATTTGCACCTACAAATGATGCTTTTCAAGCATTATTAGACTCTAATAGTAGTTGGAATTCTTTAGATGATATTCCTGCAGAAACATTAAAGAATGTATTATTGTTTCATGTATTAACTTCTAAAGTCAAGTCAAACAATCTCTCGGATACATATGTGAATACATTAGCCGTTGGACCTAATGATGAAAATCTATCACTTCAAGTGGAAACAACTGGAGGTGTTGAGTTCAATGGTGACTCAAAACCAGTTACTGTTGATGTTGAAGCGACCAATGGAATAGTACATATAATTGACAAGGTAATGTTACCTCCGAATGTAGTTACATTGGCATTAAATAATGCGGGATTTTCTAATCTTGTAGCTGCCTTAACTGATACAAGGCATACAACTGATTTTGTAGCCGTATTAACCGGAGCTGGTCCTTTCACTGTATTTGCACCAACCAATAAAGCTTTTGAAGAATTACTTGATAGTAATGCTTCATGGAATTCTATAGGGGATATTCCAATAGCTACTCTTGATGCTGTATTGAAGTATCATGTTGTTAATGGAGCAAATGTGCAATCTAACGAATTAACAAATAACCAAGAAATTACAATGTTGTCAGGAGATAAAGTAACTGTTGATTTGTCTAGTGGTGCAAAATTGAAAACAACAAGCAATCAATCTGTGGTTATATCGTCAACTGATGTTCAGGGGGCAAATGGAGTAGTTCATGTAGTTGACACTGTTCTTTTACCAGGAAACTAAATGGATTAAAAATATTTAGGGATTAGAATTTAAAAACTGTCTAAAAATTATTTTTTAGACAGTTTTTCTTGTTATGGATTATATTTGGTTGACAAATTTTAGAAATACTTTTTTGTGAAGTTCAAAATCTAAATCAGATGAAAGAGCAACACGAACAATGTAATCTTTATCACCTTCTTTAGTAGTACCTTGAGTTGAGGTTGCTGGTATTGTCCAATAGCATCCTTTTAGTTGACCATAACTTACACAAAATTTACTTTCATTAGGGATTTCAGTAATCATTAAATTTATTAATTTAAGATTTAAAGCCCTTTTGTAAGTTTCTCTTTCTTCATCAGTATTTCCTTTTGTAGGAAGGTCTAAAGAAAAAACAGAAGGAGTAAAACCTTGTAAAGCTAATTCTTCTGACACAAAATTTATTTTAGCATTGGGTAAATTTTCTTTAATGAAATTTACAAATTCACGTGTATATTTATAAGCATCATGAATTCTTTGATTCATAGAAGGTAATTGTTTTGCTAATATCTCCATTTGAAGGCTTGTAGCTTCATTATCACAAAGACGTAAATGAAAATTTATTTTTTTCAGCAAAGCTTCAGAACTTTTATTTGCAACACAATACCCAGCTGTACATTTACCACCACTTGGGAATTTAGATCCACTAACATATGATATTGTCCTAGTAGATGAGAGTATATCATTTTTGCCTAAAAAATGGGTGTTTGGGCAAAATGTTTGATCTAAAATAAAAACAGGAGCTATGGCAACCTCACCAATTGATGTAGTACGTTTTTTATTTAAAACATTTTTTAATTCTAATAGATTAGGTACTTCAACTCTAGGGTTCGTAGGGATTTCTGCTATTATATAAGGAACTGCATCTTGGTTTGCAATGTCTTCTAAAACAATATCAATACTTTTTACCATATCATTACCACCATCTACAGGTAAATCCATTACTTCTACATTATTAATACATGTTGCGACCCTTCTTGCTTGATCATTAGTACCTCCATAACAATTTGGCGGAACAACTATTTTAATGGCTTTTCCTTTATGATTTTCTACAGCATCATGAATTAGCCCCATAACAATAGCGTATTGCATAGAAAGACCGCTTGAGGCAACAAGAGCTTTGGTGTTGGCTCCAGTAATTTCTTTAATTGAATTTAAAACAATTGATTTAGTAGAATCATTATCGTTAAAAGTATTCTTAGGGGGTGTTTTGTTTAAAAGAGATTTTATAGCGTATAGACTGTTTGCAGGAGTCATGGCTATGGTTTCTCTTCTCCGAACATGTTGGATTTCTGAAATATAATTTTTATTATCATTACCATTTACAACTAAAATACTACCTAAGCTATCATGTATATTGATTAAGAAATCAATAGTAGGGTCAAGGTTAAAATCATATATTTCATTTTCTTGAGAAATAAAAATAGTACTTCCATTAAATTCAGAAGTGTCTTTGATGTTTTCAACTTTTTTTAACTCAAATTGATACCCATAAATACTTTTTACTATTTCGGTGTCAAAAAACTCTGGAAGTTTCTGTGTGTAAATTATTCGAGTATTTTTTTTCGCTAATAAGTTTTTCCTTAAAACAGCTAAAATAGGAACTGTTTTAGATGAAAAAGAGATAACATTTTCAGCATCTAAATTGTTTAGGTTTGCAATAATCCACTCAAGTAAACAAGATAAAGGGTGACCTAAGCGTATATAATCAAAAGCAGTAGGTAGTTTATTTAAAGCTATTGAGCTAGCGTTGTTTTTTTTAAATAAAGACTCAAAATGTTCTAAAAATTGAGTTTTAGCTAGTTTTTCTTCATAAATATCTAGTCGATGAGTAGTTAGGTTAAGCCAATCAGTAGGCATATTTTCTAACACATCTTTAATATAATTTAGCATTTTATTTTCTTGCATAATTGGTATCTTTAGATAGATTCGCAAGATACATTAAATAGAGTTTTTTTTTATTGTTTCAATCTTTTTTCCACTCAAAATATCCTATTGTGTGGTATATCATGCATTAGAGTTTTTATACCCACGTTATCCCTCTTTGGTAGTCTATTTCTTTAGTTATATTATCCTTTTTGATAATAAGTTTTTAATTCAAATTTTTATGATTTCACTCTATTCATATTGTTATTACAAATTTCTTAATTGCTTTTAATTATATTTTTAGTGTCTTTATCTGATGTTTAAATAGAAACTTATTAACTATTTTTGCATCATGAATGAATTTCAACAATTAAGAGATACTTTAAGTCAAAGCATTTTAAATGCTAATTTTGTAAAAATGACTTTAAGTAAGCCAATAAAGAAGAGTGATGGGCTACCAAATGTATATGTAAGATTGGTAAAGATTAAAGGAGCTGAGGTTTTGCAATTTACATATCATTATACTACAAATGATAAAGTGAAAAATTATACAATAACAGAGGCTTTATCTGAATTAGAAATTCTATTATTAGATAACTTTAGAGCTGCAACTTTATTTACATTAAAAAATGATTTGTTGGTTTTTATTTCTAAGAAGAAAAAGATTTCTTACAAACTAAATGCTCCTAGTTTTAAGAATAAGTTACCTGACACGCATGATAAACCAAAAGAACGTTTAGCAGAAGCTGGTAAGTATTTACAATATATAGGCATCACTGATAAAGATGGAAAAGTTATTCATAAAATGGCAGATAAATATCGTCAAATAAATAAATACTTGGAGATTATTGAAGGGTTGCTAAAATCCACTAAATTACCTAAGCATATTCATATTGTTGATATGGGGTCAGGTAAGGGATATTTAACATTTGCTTTGTATGATTATTTAGTGAATTTGAAAAAGTACAACGCTACTGTCACTGGAATAGAACTACGCTCTGAATTAGTAAAATACTGTAATGATGTAGCAAAGAAAAGCGATTTTAAAAATTTATCATTTGTAGCGCAGCCTATTCAGGAGTATGATACCAATAAAATTGATATTTTAATAGCATTACATGCTTGTGATACAGCAACTGATGATGCTATTTATAAAGGATTATCAGCGAAAGCTGAATTAATTATTTGTGCACCGTGTTGTCACAAACAAATTCGTCAACAAGTTAAAGGTAAAGAACAAGATAGTCCACTTTTAAAGTACGGAATTTTTAAAGAACGTCAGTTTGAAATGGTAACGGATACAATTCGTGCGTTAATTTTAGAAAAAAATAATTACAACACTAAGGTTTTTGAATTTATTAGCAATGAACATACGCGAAAAAACGTGATGTTGGTAGGAAGTAAATCGTCGAAAAAGAATGATAGCTCTAAAATTGAAGATAAAATAAGAAGTTTAAAAAAGACATATGCTATTGAAAAGCACTATTTAGAAACGTTATTATAGTTTTCAGTATCGAGATCTTCGATTTTTGTTTGTTGAATTAAATCCAAAGTACTATCAAATATAGTTTGTTGTTTGATTTTACTTTTTAACCAAGCATAGAAGCTCATAACAAAAATATCTTCTTGTTTGGCCCCAATAAATTCGAATGAAGTTTCAACTTTATTTAAAAAATCTTTGGTTTTTGAAGCTTTAGGATTTCGATAATAAATTTCGACTAGTTTTAAAAAATTAATAACTCTAAATTGTTGTATGTTTTTTAGATAGGTGTAGTGTTTTCTTTTAAAGCTAAGTAGTCTTGATTCAAATAAATCAATATTTTTTAATTCTAGGTGTAATAGAATTTCGATTAAATTTTTCTTTATGGTCCGATTCAATTCCATTCTTGTCAATATACCATTTGTCAGAGTGGTAGAATTTTGAAAATAATTGACTTGCTTTCTTTAGTTGGTTGTTCTGAAAATAAAACATGAGTAGACTTAAATGGATATCCAAAGCTGTTTTGGTTTCAATATTTTTTTTACTAATGATTTTCTCTAAAGTTTGTATGGCTTCATTCTGATTATTAGTATAGTTTTTGTTTAAAGCTAAAAGAAGTAGATAATTAAATTTGAAATTATTATAGTACTTCTTTTTATTTGATAGCATATGAGTATGCATGAGGTTTAAGTAATGCATAGATTTTTCAAATTTCTTATTTCTAAATAAAGTATTAGCAATTAGGTAAAGTATTCTAATATGGTAAAATAGTTGTTTATTATTTTCCTTTTTCTTTTCTAATTTTTTGTAAGTATTTATCAAAAAGGATTCTACTTTTATAAACTCTTTATTTGCAAAGGCAGAAATACTAACAATTGTTATTAGTTGATATAATGATTTGAAAGACATCGAATTGTTAATACTAATATTATGTTCTTCAAATATAGTATTGGCTAATGTTCTAAAATCTAAAAAGTTTTCATTATCATGATTAACTGTTTTTAAAACTTGTCTGATTTTGGCATATACTATATTCAATTCCTCTTGAAGAAGATGATTTTTCTGGTTCTCTTTAAAGGAAATAATTATGTCATTAATATTAATGGAAGGAAGCGTATATGCGTATTGTATTTTAGTATGGTAGATTTCGGTTAAAATAGTATAAAGCTGAAATTCTTTTGCTATTCGTTCAGCCTTATCTAGAATTTTATAAGCTGCTTTATAGTTTTTATGGAAAAAAAAATCTCTAGCAACTAAGATATATTTAACCAACAACATATCAGTAGAATTTTCATCTTGTAATTTGTTATTAGCAATAAAATCAATTAAAGAAGTATATAGTCTTTGCTTAAGTGTGTAATATGCTTCTTTTTTTAAACTACCATATAATGTATTACAAATTTCTTTAGTAGAAGTTTTACCTTTTAATATAAGTTTAAATAAATCGATGTTTTTTGTGTCTCTTCTTTTATTTTTTTTTTGTAAAAAAGTAATAAATTTTTGTTGTTCATCTATAGAAAAAGAAGAAATAATTATTTCAATATTTGACATTATATCGTTGGTTTATTTTTATTTATTACTAGTAAATGTAGTATTTTTTGTGTGTTTTTATATTAAATATATCGTTATTTTTGGTAGGATTAAGTGTTTTTAGTATTTAGATAAATTAGCATTTTTGAAGCATATATAAAAATATAAGATTATGAACACACAAGGAGAAACTTTTGAAAAGGAAAAGAAAAGAAAAAATAAAAAGGAGGAATTTAATCAAAAACCAACACCAGCATTTATAGGCGCCTCTTGGTTCGTTTTATTGATCGGTATTTCTGCTTATTGCATTGGGTTATGGAATGCTGATATGAAATTTAATGAAAAGGGATATTATTTTACAGTGCTATTGTTTGCACTCTTCTCAGTTATTTCTGTACAAAAGTCAGTAAGAGATAAGTTAGAGGGAATTAAAGTTACTGAGATCTATTATGGAATGAGTTGGTTTACAACAATCATAGCTATTGTTTTATTGGTAATTGGACTTTGGAATGCTGATTTATTATTAAGTGAAAAAGGTTTTTATGGTATGTCCTTTACTTTAAGTCTTTTTGCATCAATAGCAGTGCAAAAAAATACAAGAGACCTAGAATACATTAAAGATAGCTCAGTTGAAAGATAAAGCAAAGGTTTAGTTTTTTAGAATGTATGTTTTCATTAAATTTTAAAATAAAGCAAAAGAGGCAGTCCCCCCGGATTACCTCTTTTTTCAATCTAACTACTAATTTATGTACTAAAAATGAGAATTAAATTTTTGAATATATTATAAATATACTTCAGAAGGTTATTAGAAGGATTGATTATTAGTTGAATGTACTAAAGCTATAGACGAATGATTGTTTTTTAGCAAGTGAGTTAAAAAAAAATAAGGATTAAAGTAAAAAAACAGTACATTTATGTACGTAACAAAAACTTAATGAAAAAATCAACATTACTAGTAATACTAGCATTTTTCTCAATCTATGTGATTTGGGGATCAACTTATTTGTTTAATAAAATAGCTGTAGCAGAAATACCACCTTTTTTCTTAGGATTTATAAGGTTTACATCAGCAGGGATATTAATTATGATTATAGCAAAAGCTATGAAAAAAGAATTGAAAATAACTAAAAGTCAATTTTTAAACTCAATTATTGCTGGTTTTCTTTTTTTAGTATATGGAAATGGTGTTTTTGTTTGGGCGTTAAGATATGTAGATAGCGGTTTTGCTGCTTTATTAGCATCAACGCAGCCACTATTTGTGCTGTTTTTAATGCGTTTAATTGATGGTAAAAAAATGCAAAAAAAATCAATTATTGGAGTTTGCCTAGGAGTCTTAGGAATGTATTTATTGGTAAGTCAACAAGAGATTTCTAATACAGAAGGGAGTGTTTTAGGTATTTTTATGATTTTTAGTTGTGTGCTAAGTTGGAGTTATGGTAGTGTTTTTGTTTCTAAAGCCGATTTACCTAAAAACTTTTTTGTGAGCACAGGGTATCAAATGTTGATTGCTGGTTTCTTGTTATTCGTAGCTAGTTTAGTGTTTAATGAAACATGGAATCCACCTACTAACTGGACATATAAAACTCAAATATCAATGGTGTTACTTATTATATTTGGAGGTATTGTTGCTTTTACCGCATTTAATTATTTATTAAAGTCGGTTTCTACTGAAAAAGTAGCTACATCAGCATACGTAAATCCAGTTATTGCTCTGTTTTTAGGATGGTATTTTTTAGATGAAGAATTAACAGTACAATCAATAGTTGCGTCTATTATTCTATTAACGGGTGTTTATTTTATAACTTCTAGGAAAAGAATAGCGAAGCTTAAAGTGACCACCAAACCACAAAAAATTTAATTAATTCACCATTACTTTTTTTTAACCAACAAAGAGGAGAATTTTGTTCTGACATAAATTTTGTTAGTTCTTGTATAAATGTTGAATGTATTTGCCAATGTACATTCGTATGTGGAATAATAAGCCAATCGTGTTTTTTTGGAATGAAAAATTTACAATCTGAAAATTTAGATAATTCTTTTAGAGAACAATAAAAACCAATAATACATTGATTATTTATTAGTGGGTAATCTTTCTTTATAGTGTTAATAGGTATAAATAACTGTGCTTTAAAATAAGTTTGTTGTTTGATTTGATGAATTGGTAATTTTAATTGCTTTAAATAGTTTTTACATTCTTTAGTGTAGAGAAGTGGTAGTTGTTTTTCTTTGAGTTTTGTGAGTTTTTGAGATAAAGAATCTTTTCTATTAGGACCAATCCAATATTCAATTTCATTGGAGCCTTTGGAAGAATCATACAAATAAAATTTATAGATAATTTCTAAGTGTATTGGAATATTGTTTTGAGTAAGTAGACAATCTAATTCACCTAGGGTGATTTTTTCTCGTTGTATTTGAATGTTTTCAGCAAGTATATGTATTGATTTTTTTTGTTGTAATTCAAAAGTAACAAATCTTTCTACTAACTTCCCTAACCTAAGTTTTTTTTGGATAGTTGAGGAAAATGAATCGGTATTACAAACGTTATTATCAAATTGAACCAAATCAAAAACACCTTTTCCATGCCATAGAAAAGGTGTTTGTAAAAATCCTTCGTATTGTAACTGCAAATCTTTCGATTTTTTGTGCATAAAATTTATTCTTTAATACCTAGTTTTGCTAAAACTAGTTTGGTAATATCATAACGGTCATCAATATAAGCAAATTCATTTCCATTAGTAGTTAAAATTTGGCTATAACCATTAGCTTTAGCTACTTCTTTAACAACTTCATTTAATTTTCTATATATAGGGCGCATATATTCATCACGACGAAGTTGCATCATTGTGCTACCATTTTTACGAAACTTTGCCATATCTTGTTCTAAAGTAGCCAACTCTTGAACTTTTGTTTTTCTATCATTATCAGTAATAGTTTTTTCTACTTTTTTAAGAGATTCTATTTTAGATTTATAGGTTGCAGCTTTTATTTGGAAAGAAGAGTCTAGCTCTTTACCATAATTCTCTAGTCTTTTAATAACACTTTTCATTTGAGGCATTTTTCCAACAATTAAATCGCTGTTAACAGTGCCTACTTTGGTTTGAGCACTTATTAATCCGATAAAAAAAATAGATATAAAAAAAGTAATTTTTAATTTCATGTTTGTTCGTTTTCAGCAAATATATAAAAGTGAGTGATTTAGTTGTCTAAAAATTAGTTAAAAATTTATAGTTATTTTACCTTAATAATTAATTTGAGAATAGAATTCAGAATTAATTTTTACTGATTATTTAAATATTTGTCAATAGTTAAAATGTAGTTGTTGTACTAATAATTTAATGAGTGAGGAGCTGTGAAAAATAAATCATTTTAATTTCAATAAGTTTATAATTGATTTTAATTCTTAATCACCCTGTGTTTTAAAGTAAAAATCCGTCACTATAATAGTTCTTATTATTACAATAAATAAACCAGGTTTAAAAACATGAAAGATTGATTTATTAGAAAATTATTTAGTTAAAATAACTAGAATAAATAAGTAGTAAAAAATGAATATTGATTGACTTAAAATATACATTGTCTTTCTTTTAGCGATTCTTAATGAGTTACTTATTAAAAGTAATCCAATAGATATAGTACTAATACTAACCAACCAATTGTAAAATTTAAAACTAAATTTATTCATGGATAAGTGTGTACACTATCTGTTAATACTAAGTATTTGCGCACTCTCTTTTGAATAATTTATTCCATGACTAGATATGAATTCATACTAGCCTAGAGCTAGAATTGAGCTACTAATTTTCAATATCGAAAGAAATGGCAATATTATTATTCATTTACATTAAGTACATTCAAGTCGGTTAAAATTGAATTAACTTTAAAGGAAGAGGTTTTTTGCCAAAGTAACCACCCTTTATCTTTCCAAACATTTGGTACTTTGGGTTGTGTTTTAGAATCATAATCCGCAACCCATAAAGGATATTTAGAAAAACGCTTGTCAGTTAAGTATTCATTAGCATAATAATAACTAGAGTATATTACAGGGCGAACTCCTGATAAATTCTCAAGATGTGTTATAAAAGTGATTAGTTTTTTTTGAATAGTCTTTGCATTAGGAATAGAATTGGTACTCCCACTTTCAATATCTACTATCGGAGGAAAATCGTTACTGTTTCTATCTTTAATATTATTCCAAAAATACTCTGCTTGTTTTATAGGTGAATCTTCAACGATAAAAAAATGGTAAGCCCCTCTTTTTAAATTCATTTTTTGTGTACGTAACCAATTTAGCCGAAACATAGGGTCAGTTAAAGTTAGACCTTCTGAAGCTTTGCATATAACAAATGAAATGCTATCAGGAAGAGAATGGTTTAAAACAGTTCCATTCCATCTAGAAATATCAATTCCGTACTTTTTAACTGCTTCTGTATTTTGTGTAGTTTTTATTATTTCTTTATGTGCAATTATTGAATCGTATTTTTGTAGTAATTGTTGAGTTTTTTTGTGATGGTGTGTGAAAAATAAGCCTGATAAAAATAGTACTAAAAAAACGGGTATAAGGCTAATTAAATGAAACTTATGAAAGAAGTTTGTTTTTGGTTTAATGAGCTCTTCTGTTTGAGGTTTAAAAGATTTTATAAGGTCAAAAATTCGATCAGATATTAACAGCTTTCCAATCATGTTTTTAATAATAAAGAAACTATCATTAAATTCAATTCCTTTATAGAGTACTATACCGTTTTTATTTTTAATTTCTTCAGGTTTTATACTATGCAAACCTTCATTATTTAAAACTAGTTTTTTGTTTTCAATTCTAGGGTTAATAAACTCATCACTTATAAAGCTTACTCGTTCTCTTACATAATGATTGTTTCTGAATAAAGAAATATATCCATGAGAATCTAAATAATTTAAAAGAGCAACGAACTGGCTAAATTCTTGAATTGCGACCTTTCTTTTATCAACATCATTAAAAATTTCAACTGATAAAAAATACATAGCGTATTGTTCATTTAATTGAATTATAATTGCTTTACCTTCTGATTTATTAAAAAATATTTTTTCCAATATATTTTTTACATCAGTAATCTCATTAACTGGAGATGTACTAATTTCCTCTATAATTTTCTTTTCAAAATCATTAAAAACATTCATTTAAATAAAGGACTTTCTGGTATTGTTTTTTTACTAAAAAGAGTAAGTAGCGTTAAATTTAACGCTACTTAAAATTTATTATTTTTGAATATGGTGATTAGGCCTTAATCCATTTTTTTCCATTCCAAGTAAAAGATTTCCCATTATCAGGTTTGGACTGGTTAGATTTAAATTTACCTTCTGTGATATTGGTTGATCCCTGTTTTGTTAAGTACTCTTTTATATCAGTAGTAAACTGATTAGATTTCCCATGGTCATGAGCTCCCATTTCACCATAACAGATCGAATCTCCTGGGCCGTCATAACTAAATTTTTGTACATAAAATAAAGGCATATTGTATAGGTTTTAGAAATTAGTATTATTCATCAGTAGAAGCAGAGCTTTCTGAAGAGTTAGAAGTGTTAGAAGAACCACTTGGGCTATCATCAGCAGCACCAGCTTTATTGTATTTATTAGGGTAGTATTTAGCTAGCCAAGCTCTAGCGATTTCTGATTGAGTTATTGGTTTTAAATAATAGTTAACAGGTACTCCAAGATTATCACCACCTTCAATACATTTATTAACATAATCTTCCAGAGCTGTCATCATCGAATTAGTATCAATAATTTGATTTTGTCCATCGTCAATATCTGATACACCACTAAGTGTTGCAGCAATAGTAGCATTTTTAAGTTGAATCATTTGTTCTCCAGTTCTGGCTGCGGTAGCAGCTTCCCCTATAGTATTGTTTTCGCTTGCAGTAGCTCCTTGCAACGTCGCTAATTCTTCCATAGATTTTTTTGGGTCGAAATCAGTAAAACTCTTAACTGCCATGGCTACCTGATTAGATTTAATAGATGGAATTATACCCATCGTGATAAGGGTTGCATGTGAAGTTACATTTTGAGTACTTAATAAATTTTTTGCACTATTTGAGAATGAAGAACTCACACCAAAACCACCAGTTCCAGAAGCAAACCAACCTCCTATGTCAAATGTTTCTTGCATTGACGCCGCAATTGATTCCATACTTTGGCTAGACTCTGATTCAGTGGTGTTTAAAACATGTACCATACCAACAAATGATGAACCATAAGTTGCTCCTGACAAGATATTGAATGAACCATCTCCTTGTGTTTCTGAAGTGGCTTCAATTTTAGCCATGGAAGCTGGGTCATTTGTTTTCATCATATTTTTAGGGTTCATTGCGTTCCAAACCCTAACAGCTTTATCTACATCTAAAATATAAGGAGCAAAAACTTGTGCGTTTTTATGGGTACAAGTAATTGTTACTACTAATGTACCTGCAATACTATGGCGTGAATGTTGACTATTCATTTGAGCTTGAGCAGATGCTGAAGCTTGAGAAGATCTTCCTTCTCCAAAAATACTTAATGATTCACTGACAAAAGCAGAAACAGTGGCAGCATGGCTAGATGAACTCTGTGAATTTTGATCAAATGAAAAATATTGACAGTTCATTTGTAAAGAATCAGAAGAAATAGCTAGTTTTTTTAACTGACTTTTGTTGTAGTCAATTGGGCTTTCAACACTTTCGTTAACAGCATTCATTTTCGATTTTAATGGCTGTATTTGTTTTTCGGATTTAATTTTTGCCTTGGCATAATTGACTACCGCTTTTTTTATTTGATCTCCTACATTTTGAGATTCTTGAATTACTTCATCAGCATCAATTCCCATACCAATCATTTCTTGAATGGTCATATCAATACTACGTTTTAAAGCTATAAGTGAATTTAATTCACTTTCAGCAGCATCAGCAGGGGTCTGTAATTTTGAAATTTGGACTATGTTTTCTAGTTTTTCTTTAGAAACAATATTACCCAAAACTAAGGACGGGTCATATGGGATTGTAGATGGCATATATATAGTTTTATTTTTAGTTTGAGCAAATGAAATTATTGATTAAAAAATAAAATATATAGTTGAATTCCTCTAGCAATAAAAATTTGAGAACAAGCGTAAATTAATAAGGAATTAAAGCGATAAAATAAAATATTAAAAACACACCCGTATGCGTTACTCCAATAAAGAGTTAATTTTACTTACAATTGTTAAATGATTCTCTTCAAAATCAAACCAGTTGATATTTGGGTCTTTTCTAAACCAAGTGCCTTGTCTTTTTGCGAATCTTCTGGTGTTTTTTTTAATTTCTTCAATAGCGAAATCTAATGTGAAATCACCATCAAAAAAAGAGAATAACTCCCTGTATCCAACTGTTTGTAATGCGTTTAAATGTTTGTGGTTATATAGTTTTTTTGCCTCTTCAAGTAGTCCAGATTCCATCATAATATCTACACGTTTGTTAATACGATTATACATGATTTCTCTATCGGCTGTTAGTCCTATTTTTATACTTTTAAAATTGCGAGGAGCTTTGGGGTTGTTTTTAAAAGAGGAATATGTTTTGTTGGTTCCAATACAAATTTCTAAAGCACGAGTTAATCTATGAGGGTTGTTTATAGCTATGGTATTAAATGCTTCAATATCGAGTTTTTCTAATTGTTCTTGAAGGTGAGTAATTCCTTTTTCTTCTAATTGTTGAGTTAAATCTATTCTAATTTGAGGGTTAACATCTGGAAAATAGTCTAAACCTTTTAATACTGCATCAACATATAATCCACTACCGCCAACCATTATCTGAGTTGGATTTTTCTTAAAAAGAACAGTTAGTGTAGCCAATGCATCTTTTTCAAATTGGCCAACATTATAGTCTTCAAATATACTTCTGTTTTGAATGTAGTGATGAGGGGCAGAATTAAGTTCATTCTCATCAGGAACTGCTGTTCCTATTTTCATTTCTTTATAAAACTGACGCGAGTCACATGAAATAATGTCGCACCCAAAGTGCTGAGCTAATTTAATACTTAAAGCTGTTTTACCAATGGCTGTAGCGCCGACAATAGTAATTAGAGTATTTGTCATTAATTATGAAGTTTACTACCACAATGACTACAGAATATAGCATCATCATTATGTTCTCCATGAGAACAATTTGGGCAGGATTGAGTGTTTAGATTGATATCATTAACTTTTGTCATTTCAGAAGTTACAATACCAGTAGGAACAGCAATAATACCATACCCCAAAACCATAATAATACTAGCAACAAACTGACCAAAAGGAGTATGAGGCGCAATATCGCCATATCCAACAGTAGTTAATGTAACAACAGCCCAATAAACACTTCTTGGAATACTAGTGAACCCATTTTCACCGCCTTCTATCAAGTACATAATTGTACCAAGAATCATACATAAAATAAGTACAAAAAAAAGAAAAACTGCAATTTTTGCTTTGCTTGCCTTTAATGCTTTTATAAAATTATTTGATTCTCCTATAAATCGAGCTAGTTTTAATATTCTAAAAACACGTAATAAACGTAGTGCTCTTAAAGCAACCAAACTATGAGTTCCTATGAAAAAAATAGACAGGTATTTAGGTATAGTTGATAAGAAATCAATAATACCATAAAAGCTAAATATATATTTAGATGGTTTCTTTATAGAGATTATTCTTAATATATATTCAATAGAGAAAAGAATAGTTAAAATCCATTCACCAACATTTAAAATGTTTCCATACTTTAACTCAATTTCATCAACACTTTCTAGCATCACAAAAAGTACTGAAGATAAAATTGCTATTAATAAAATAATATCAAAAAGTTTACCAGCGCGAGTGTCAGCTTCATAAATAACTTCATGAAGTGTATCTTTCCAATTTTGTGGTTGCTGTTTCAAAAAAATAGTAATTAAGTATAAAACAAAAGTATGTTATTGAACTTTTGTAACCAAATTTAGTGATTAGAAGAGGAGATAATAATTTTGAGCATAAAAACTTAGAGTTGCTGGATTACAAATCTATTTTTACGTTATAAGCTTCTAAATCTTTGATATAATCATTAGGGGCAAAATGATCACTGTCAAATTCTTCTTGACGCTTTTTTTTCATTTCAATGCGTTTAATTGCTTTTAAAAATCGTCTCATTTCAATATCATCATTAATAATAATGCCAGGAACAGAAACACCTTGACCGTCTTCATTTTTAGAAACCATCGTAAAGTAAGAGGAATTACAATGGTTTACTTTTTTTGTTTGAATATTTTCAGATTCTACACGTATTCCAACAACCATTGAGGTTTTTCCAACATAATTAATAGAGGCTTTCATTGTTACTAATTCTCCAACTTCTATAGGGTTTAAAAAATCTACGGTGTCAACAGAAGCCGTTACACAGTAGGTTCCAGAGTGCTTTGAAGCACATGCAAAAGCAATTTGATCCATTAAATTGAGAATATACCCTCCATGAATTTTACCACTAAAATTAGTATGCGATGGAAGCATAAGTTCAGAAATACTTATACGAGTTTCCTCAACATTTTTAAAATTATTGTTCTTTTTTCTCATTTGTAATTCCTCTAAAATGTGGAGATTGTTCTTTTTCAACTTTTGTTATGAAATATTTGGTGTCTCCTAACCAAAAGAAAGTGCTAAAACGTTCAGTGTAATGTACTTTTACATACCTTCCTTGATATTTTTGTAAGTCTTTAATTACCTTCTCGTTTTTATCTTCTACAGAAAAAGCAAAGATTTGTGCACCAGATATACCTTGACTAATTTCACCTTCCCAAGTTTTTATGGCAACTCCTTTGTAGCTAATTTTTATGAGTTCACCTGAACGTACACCTTCACTGTAAGGAACAAAATAAATAAATGCATAGTATAGTCCAGCGATTAATGTTATTATAATGAGTATTAAAGCTAATATTTTTTTCATAAATATATTTTATGATGTAAAGATAATTATAAAAAGTATAGGTAAGTGTTTATGAATTGAAACTATAGATTTGGTAATTTTTAAGTGTTTTTGTTTTGTTATTTGTAATAAATTAACTGTAATTAATTTATATTATTAATGACTTAACTTAAATATTATAAATACAACAATTATGAGGAAAGACTATTTTTTTAAATTAACACTATTTATTATTCCTTTATTAGGTTTTATGTTTATTTCTTTTTCAGGAGGAAGAGATAATGCTTTTTCTAGCTCTCCAGGAGATTCAAATAATAATTGTACCTCCTGTCATGCAGGCACTGCTTCTGCTGCAAATTTAACGGTAACAACAGATATACCACTAACAGGGTATGATTTTAATACTGAATATAATATAACGGTTACGAATTCAGGAGGAGGAACAAGAAATGGATTTCAAGTAACAGCAGAAAAAGATTCAGATAATACTAAGGTAGGAACTTTTGCGTCTGGTGGAGCAGATACAAAAGCAGTTAACAATAATTCTAGAGCGACTCACACTAGTTCAGGAAATACTCAAAATACCTGGAGTGTGAAATGGACTTCACCTAATAGTAATGAAGGAAAAGTAACTTTTTATGCAGCTTCAATATCTGGAAATGGAAATGGAAATACTGAAGGAGATACTACATATACTGGCAATTCAGGTTCAACACCTTCTTTGGGTGTAGATGATGCAAAATTATTAAAATTTGCAATGTATCCTAATCCAGTTAGAGACGTAGTTAAAATAGAACTGCCTGCTGAAACCAGAGAAGCTAAGGTTATGGTATATGATTATACAGGGAAATTATTGAAATCTGAAAACGTTTCTTTGATTCAAAAGGAGGTTAGTATTGATGAATTACCAATAGGAGTATATTTGTTAAAAGTAATTTCTGAAGATAAATTAGGAGTAAAACATTTTATAAAAAAATAACAAAAAAGAGTGTTGTTTTTCTAATCGATTGTAATTTTTACAATCGGTTTTTTATTGTAAGTTTGTTCATCTTCAAAAATAAGAATAATGAATTACATTTTATTTGATGGTGATGTACGAAATGCTTTATTACCATTTACTTATACTAAACCTGTTGCTGACATAAGAGTTGGTATTTTAACTATTAGAGAAAAGTGGGAGAAATTTTTAGGATATACAACTACTACAATTACTGAAAATTATTTAGAAGATAAATATCCAATGGTAGAAATGGAAGAAAATGTATTGATAAATGCTTCTTTTTTACCAACAAAAAGAGTAGTTGAAATGGTTATAGATTTAAAGCCTAATCAAGCAATATTTAAAGACGAAGATGTAATTGCTTTTTATACTAGTGATTCACAAGAGGAAGTAGATTTTTCTAGTTATGATGCTATAGAGTTTGAGGGAGAAATGTTACAAATTAAAAATACTTGGGATATATTTTCATTAAATGCAAAAGCTTTAAAAGCTGACTTTGATTTAATAACGGAAGGTAGAGAGTCTGAACCAATACCCGAAACAGTTAATTGTATAAATAAGGAAGATATTTTCTTAGAAGAAGGAGCTAAGTTATCTTTTGCTACTTTAAATGCAACCAACGGACCTATTTATATAGGCAAAAACGCTGAAATAATGGAAGGCTGCCTTATAAGGGGAGGGTTTGCTATGTGTGAAAATTCTGTTTTAAAAATGGGAGCAAAAATATATGGAGCCACTACATTAGGACCTTATTGTAAAGTAGGAGGAGAGGTGAATAATTCAGTGCTTTTTGGATATACTAGTAAAGGACATGAAGGTTATTTGGGTAATTCAGTTCTTGGTGAGTGGTGTAATTTAGGAGCTGATACTAATAATTCTAATTTAAAGAATAATTATGCAGAGGTTAAATTATGGAATTATGAAACAGGGAGGTTTGCAAAAACAGGATTGCAATTTTGTGGTTTAATGATGGGAGATCATTCTAAGTGTGGAATTAATACAATGTTTAATACAGGTACAGTTATTGGTGTTTCTGCTAATATTTTTGGTAGCGGTTTCCCTCGTAATTTTGTCCCATCATATAGTTGGGGAGGAGCTTCTGGGTTTTCTGAGTATAAAACAAATAAAGTATTTGAAGTAGCTGAAGTAGTAATGAAAAGAAGAAATATAGCGTTTGATGATCAAGAAAGAAAAATTCTAGAACATGTGTTTAATGATACAAAACAATATAGAAATTATTAAAAAAATATAACCCTCAGTTCTTGAGGGTTTTTTGTGGTTAATATATTTTATAAATAGGTAGTTTTAAATGTGCTTGCTCATAGTGTTTAGTTTTTTTGTAAACAAAATATAATTGAGCATATGGATTTTTAGCAAAGCTTTTATCTGCTTTAATTTTCTTATCTAACTCCTTTTTAGTTGTAGGGTTCTCTTTCAAGAATTGTTCTGCAATATCTTCAAAAACATAACTTGAAAACCCTTCTTTTTGTTGAAGTATGGTGTCAAAAAAATTCCAGTTAAAAAAAGAGTCAGTAGCTTCAGCTTCTAAAGTTTCAATAATATATCGAATACCTTTTTGTTGTGTTGAAATGTATATATCACCTTTCCTAAATTTAACAGTTTTAATTGTTTTTTTTACTGTAGTATTATAGTGTAAATAATGTCCTTCATAAGCTGATTTTCTGGTGTTGAAATTAGCTATGTGCTGAGTTTCTACAGTTAAAATTGTGTCATGTTTAAAATGAGTATATGCAATACCATTGTTTCTGAGTCTTTCGGTTACTTTATGCCAACCTTTTTGTAAAATATAGGCTTTTGGTATTGTTATTTCTTTAATTGCATTAAAGTTATTATAGTAGGGAATTTTTTTAGTGTAAGGTTTAGATTTGTCATAAAACAAACGTTTACCGTTTGTTACCTCACTCTTAATGTAGCTGCCTTCATACCCTTTAAAGAGTAGAGAGGTAGGATTACTCTTATTTGCTTTAAATGCAATTGGGTACGTTTTTTTAGTTAATAATTCTTTCGTGTTTTTTTTTCGTAGTTCTTTGATTTTTGAGGATTTCTTTTTTGAAAAATCTAATGTAGAAAGTAATAGTTCATAGGTTTGCTCTACACGAATTTTATAGGGCTTTAGCATGTGAGTTTCTACCATTAATCCTAGGGTATTAAAAAGAGTAGTGTACCCTGTTGAATATCTTGGTGAATCGAAAAATTGAGTCCAACCTTTTTCAGGAGTACTTCCCCATACATTAACATAAGGAGTAATAGGTATTTGTTTCTTAGCTAAAGATTTTTCTATGTATGGACGCATTTCTTTTTCTAAAAAAACACCGAGACTACCACCTAATTTATTATGTTGTGTAAATAAATGAGTAATCGCATACTGATAATCGGCACCGTTACTTACATGGTTATCAATAAAAATATCTGGATTAACCGAGTGAAAAATAGTAGCAAAAGCTGCGGCGTTTTTGGTGTCTTGTTTTATAAAGTCTCTATTTAAATCAAAATTTCTAGCATTACCTCTAAAACCATATTCTTTAGGTTCGATTTTGATTCGCTCTTGAGTGAGAGTTTCTATTAAGAGCACCACCGATATTGTATATAGGAATGACACAGATTAAAGAGTTTAAGTACGTCTTTTTTAAAGAATCATTTTGAACAATATCTCTTAATAGCATCATGGATGCATCAATGCCATCTGATTCTCCAGGATGAATACCATTATTAATTAAAATTCTATTTTTTGTTGAATTTTTTAAACTTTTTAAATCGATATCGCCATCGTTATTAAATACAACTAAATGAAGAGGCTTTCCAGAATCTGTTTTCCCAACTTCAAATAATGAAATTTCGTTATATGAATTAGCTAAATTTTTATAAAATGAAATTACTTCATTGTATTCAGGGGTTTCGGTACCGTTAGATTTTTCAAAGAGAGTGGTGAAGTCTTTCTTTTTAGCTTTTTCATTTTGATTACAAGAATTTAAAAATATGAAAAGTAGTAGTAGAGTTAGTTTTTTCATAATTTAAATTTTTACAGCGCCAG
Organism: Tenacibaculum sp. nBUS_03; assembly: GCF_051201695.1. Classification (GTDB taxonomy): domain Bacteria; phylum Bacteroidota; class Bacteroidia; order Flavobacteriales; family Flavobacteriaceae; genus Polaribacter. The sequence goes on from NZ_CP179214.1 coordinate 4,182,338, forward strand.
GAACTAATCCAGTGTAATCACCTTCATTTCTTATAACATCACGAACAATTGATGATGATATATAGCTTTTTCCGGATGAAGTTAATAAGAAAACAGTCTCGATTTCTGATAGTTTACGGTTAGTGTGCGCTATTGCTTTTTCAAATTCAAAATCAGCAGGATTTCTCAACCCCCTTAAAATGAACTGTGCAGCAACCTCTTTACAAAAATTTACAGTTAAACCACTATATGTAACTACTTTAATTTTAGGTTCATGTTTAAAAGTTTCTTCAATAAAACGTTTACGTTCTTCCAATGAAAACATATACTTTTTATCGGAATTTATACCAATAGCAATAACGAGCTCATCAAATAAGGTAACTCCACGCTCAATAATATCAACATGGCCTAATGTAATAGGATCAAAGGATCCTGGAAAAATAGCTTTCTTCATATGTTTTGTAATTCTTGATTCATCATTTATTAAAAAGTGTGTATATTTTAATCATTATTTAGAGCCATTTCAATAGCATTTTCAAATAATTCTGTTAAAGATATTCCAACCTCATTTGCCTGTTGTGGTAAAATACTAGCCTCTGTTAAACCAGGAACGGTATTCATTTCTAAAAAATGAGGCTCATCATGTACAATGATAAATTCTGAGCGTGAAAAACCACTCATGTTTAATAGATCATATACTTTCTTGGCTATTTCTCGTACCTTACCTTCCTGTTCTTTTGTTAATCTAGCAGGTGTAATTTCTTTTGACTTACCTAAGTATTTTGCTTCATAATCAAAAAAGTCGTTTTCAGAAACTATCTCGGTAATTGGTAAAACAGTAGTTTCTCCTTTATATTGAATGACTCCCACTGAAACTTCAGTTCCATCTAAAAAACTTTCAACTAATATTTCAGAATCTTCTTTGTAAGCTTTTTCTATTGCAGGTGTAAGTGTTTCAATAGTATACACTTTAGAGATCCCATAGCTTGAGCCTGCATTGTTCGGTTTTACAAAACAAGGAAGTCCTACTTTTTGAACAATTTCATCTTTACAAAATTTATCTCCTTTATTAATATATACTGATTTAGCAGTAGGAATCCCATAGTGTTTTACAACACTTAAGCTATCTCTTTTATTGAATGTTAATGCCATTTGATAAAAAGGAGCAGAGGTGTGTTTCATTTTTATAAGATTAAAATAAGCTAAAAGACTACCGTTTTCTCCAGGATTCCCATGTATTGCATTAAAAACACAATCAAAAGTAATTTTAGTAGTATTTTTTGAAAATGAAAAATCATTTTTATCTATAGTGTATTCTGTTTCATCAGTATCTACGACAACCCATTTGTGAGGTAATATATGAACTTTATACGCATTGTATTTTTCTTTATTGAGATGTTTGTAAACAACTGCACCGCTTTGTAAGGATATATTTACCTCTGAGGAATACCCTCCCATAACAATAGCTATATTTTTTTTCATCGATAATCTGAGTTATTTATACAAACTTACCAAAAAAACTCGTTTAAGAGTTGTTGAATTTTAAATTAGTAATAAATTTTACAGTAAATTTGTATCATCTTACAAAAAAATCAATATGAGTAAATTTTCAGAACGTATTAAAGGTTTATTTGGGTTTATAAAAAGTAAAAGCTTTTTTAAGCAATTAGGAATTGCAGTTTTAGGAATTGCGCTTTTAGTATTTTTATTACAGTGGTGGTTAGGGATAACTACTAACCATAATCAAAAAATTGAAGTACCTAATTTAGCTAAGCTATCCTTAACAAATGTTGAAATAAAATTAAATGAGCTTAATTTAGGATATGTAGTTATTGATAGTGCTACTTACAATCCTAATTATCCAAAAAAAGCAGTATTAGAGCAAAATCCTGAAGCTGGTGATTTTGTAAAAGAAGGAAGGAAAATATATTTAACGTTAAATCCTTCAAAATATCGGGATGTTGAAATTCCAGATTTAAATGGACGTACTCGTAGGCAAGCAACAACTCATCTTAGATCTATTGGTTTTAAGGTTGGTAAAGATGTTACTTGGGTTAGAGATTTAGGTAAAGATGTAGTAAGAGGGTTAAAACATAACGGAAATACAATTCTACCAAAAACTAAATTGCCAAAACAATCTACGATAGATTTAATTTTGGGAGACGGTAATGGTAATTAATATTATAGTTTAGATTGATGCAGGAAGACACAACTCCAGAATTAGATAATGACGATTTATACGAGCATTATAGATTTGTAGCAAATGATGGGCAAGTTCCATTGAGGGTAGATAAGTTTTTAATGAATTTTATAGAAAACGCTACACGTAATAAAATTCAACAAGCAGCAAAAGCTGGAAATATTTTAGTAAATGATATTGTTGTTAAATCTAACTATAAGATAAAGCCAAAAGATGTCGTTAGGGTAGTGTTGTCATACCCGCCAGCTGAAAATTTGTTAGTAGCAGAAGATATACCTTTAAATATAGTATATGAAGATGATGAGGTAATTGTAGTAAATAAAGAACCTGGAATGGTTGTTCATCCAGGTCATGGAAATTATTCAGGGACTTTAGTTAATGGGTTAATTCATCATATTGAAAACTTACCAACTAACAGTAGTGAGCGTCCAGGCTTGGTTCACCGAATAGATAAAGATACAAGTGGTTTATTGGTGGTAGCTAAAACGGAGTTTTCTATGACCCATTTATCTAAACAGTTTTTTGATAGGACTACTGAACGTTTATATTATGCTCTAGTTTGGGGTAATATAGAAGAAGATGAAGGTACTATTGAAGGACATATAGGAAGAAGTTTAAAAAACAGATTACAAATGGCTGTATTTCCAGATGGTGAATTTGGGAAGCCTGCAATAACACATTTTAAAGTTTTAGAACGTTTAACTTATGTTACTTTAGTTCAGTGTAAATTAGAAACTGGAAGAACTCACCAAATAAGAGCGCATTTTAAACATATTGGTCATACACTTTTTAACGACGAACGTTATGGAGGTGATAAAGTTTTAAAGGGAACGACATTTACAAAGTATAAACAGTTTGTTGATAATTGTTTTAAAGTGTTACCAAGACAAGCTTTACATGCTAAAACATTAGGATTTACTCATCCGAAAACTGGAGAGTTTTTAAAATTTAATTCTGAAGTGCCTAATGATATAGCTGAATGTTTAGAAAAATGGAGAACATATTCTACTCATACTAAATTTGATGAAGATTTATAAGAACTCTTTTTTTTAATAAGAAATAAAATAGTTGAAAACCAGTTTTTTGTAAAAACTGGTTTTTTTTATAGTGTTGATTATTAGAGGTTCGTGTTTTTGATGACTTCTCTGAGAATCGCGTATTTAGTTTTGATACGTATATATTCTTTAAATAATCAATTCTGATGAATTGATTACTGATAGTTGAAAATGATTAAATAGATTTGTTTTATTGAATTATTCTATAGCTGTATTAACTAAACTCATAATTCTGTTAAATTGATCTTTTAGCCCCATATTTGAGTTGTCAAATTCAATGGCATCATCTGCTACAATTAAAGGAGAATCCTCTCGAGTAGAGTCTATACGATCTCTTTCTTCCACGTTTTGTAAAATTTCCTCGTAGTTTACTTTATCACCTCTATCTAACAATTCTTTATAACGCCTCTTGGCACGCTTGTCAGCAGAAGCAGTCATGAATAATTTTAATTCAGCATTAGGAAAAACAACAGTTCCAATATCACGACCATCCATGACAATACCTTTATTTTTACCCATCTCTTGTTGTTCACTAACTAACTTTTTTCTTACCTCTGAAATAGTAGAGATTTTACTTACAAGTTTTGAAACTTCAAGACTTCTTATTTCTTTTTCAACGTTCTTTTTATTTAAAAACATTTCAGCAAAACCAATTTCTTCATTAAAGCTAAAAGAAAGTGAGATATTGCTTAAGTCGTTTATTAATTCACTAGCGTTAAAATGTGCTTCAGAAATATAATTTTTTTGCATAGCGTATAAAGTAACTGCTCTATACATAGCACCAGTATCAACGTAAATATAGCCTAATTGTTTTGCTAATTGTTTTGCAATGGTGCTTTTTCCTGTAGATGAAAATCCATCGATAGCTATGGTGATTTTTTTTGTCATAGTAAAGAATATAAGAGTAACAAAGATACGTCAGATATTCTAATATCGTGTAGGGTTTTTTCCTTTTAAACGTTTGTCTAAATCAATCTGTAAGCTAAAAGTACTTAGATTTGAAGCTGAATGAAACTTAGAATAGGCATAGTTAAACTTTAGTTTATTCATTTTTAACCCAAAGCCAAAAGATAAGCCACCAAATGAACGTACATTTTGTAATTGAAGTTCTTTGCTTCTTCTAAAATTATATCCCAAACGAATGTTTATAGCACTATCAGGAAATAATTCAGCGCCTACAATTACATGTCTAAAAGCGTTGTCTAAAAAAGAAATATTTTCTTGTGTTGTGTTTCCTTCTAAATCAGTAGTTTGATTGGTTGGATTGGCAACACCAACCTTACATTTTTGAAGGTTTTCTAATGTTAAGTACCATCGTAAAGGTACTTTTTCTAATTTATAAGAAGCTCCTAAAATTATTTCAAAAGGAAGTTTTTCACGAGTACCATTAAAAGATGTTATTTGTGTACCTATATTTCGTGCAACTAATGCAATGATAAAAGGATTATTAGCACTGTAATAGGTAATTCCAAAATCAACAGCAATACCACTTGAAGAAAAAGAATCTATAGAGGAGTAAATTAATTTTAGATTAGCCCCGTAATAAAAGTCACTTCTTGGGATGTTTTTAGCGTAGCCTACAGAAATAGCAAAATCATTGGCGCTAAAAGATCCTAATTCATTACCTTCTTCATCAGCTCTAATTAATTCGCCATAATTAATGTACTTGATATTTCCATGAAGTGTTTCAAAATGTTTATTAATTTCATAGGCATAAGAGACAGAATCCTATATTTATTCCAGTTAAATAACTAGTATAGTTTACTGAGAGTTGTTTATGAAGCCTATTGCTAATAGTAGCAGGATTCCAACTAGGTTGATTTACGTCATCAATAAATGTTAAAGTTTTCCCTCCTAATGCTACTTGGCGAGCAAAAGTAGGGGTGTTTAGAAAGCTATAGGTGTTTTCACCACCGGTTTGCGATTGTAAGAAATTACTAGATAGTAGTAATAAAAAAAGATAAATTGATTTATTCACAAGCAAATATAAACGTTACTACAAAAAACGTAAAAAATATTTATTATTTCATGGCTATAATATCTTTTCTTGTAAAAGTGATTTATATTTTTTAACTTCACAAGGTGTTAAATTTATTTTTTTGATTGTTTTTATCAAAAAATGTTTAAATTTGGCATCCCCTAAATATCCCTTAAATGAGTGAAAAGATAGCTAAAAGCGTAAAAATACTTTTAGTAATATGGCTGTTATTTCAGACCTTGGGCTTGTTCTCACAAGCTCTATTGTCACCTGAATTTATATTCAGTAGTGCTTGTGGTGATGAAGTAAATAAGTCTCATGATATAACTTTTAAGATAGCTCCAGGTACTCTTTTTAATTCTGACAATCAATTTTTCGTTCAAATGTCTGATGATAATGGAGTTTTTCCTTCCAATACAACAGAAAATAGGGTTTCTGCGGCGATTGTTGGTAAAAATGAAACTTTTCAAGATATTTCTGCTTCATTTCAATTACCTGATAATACTTTTGGAACAGGTTATAAGATAAGAATGGTTGCTACATCACCAGTTGCTACTGGGCCAGAATCTATCGTTTTTAGTGCTTATGATATGGTGAAGAGTATCTTATGGATAAATGATAATAAATCAACTGATTTTATTTGTGGATCTGGCTCGTTAGTATTAAAATTGAATACAGATAAAGAAGGAGTTTACCAATGGTTTAGAAATAGAACTATTTCAGTGGGTACTACTACTGATCCTGAGATAACTGTAAATGAACCCGGTACTTATGAGGCGAGGATTGATTATGGAGAGTGTGGGGTAGTGAACTCAATTTTAATTAACGTTGTTCGCATAAGTACCTCAGATGCCCAGATAAAAGGAAGTTCCCCTGTTGAAATTTGTGCAGATGAAACGCATACTTTTGAAGCAACAACAAATAATACAGCTCTTACTTATCGGTGGTATAAAGATGATGAGCTAGTGTTGTCCTCTAATTCAAATACTTACACTACACCTAATACAGGTCAATTTGGAATTTACAGACTAGAGATTGAAGCGAACGGTTGTATTTCAAATTCTCAAGAGGTTGAATTAAAACAAAAAACGGAAGCAACATTTACGGTAAATATAGAAGGAACTCAAAAAACGGTATGGCTGCCAAATGAGACAAGGCTTTTGAAGATTGAAATAGTTCCATCATCAACGCCAGTAACAGTTCAATGGTTTAAAGTTGGTGATCCAAATCCTTTGCCAGGTAAGAGTGGGCTTGAAATAAATGCAACTGAAGCTGGTGTTTATTATGCAGTAGCAACTGATAGCTCAGGAAGTTGCCCTTTTTCTGTCGAGTCTGATAAATTTACTTTGTTAGCTACTAAATCTATTAATACTGTAATAAAATCAGGCGATGATTATGTGTCGTGTGATAGTGACAAAACCTTGCTAACAGTAGCAAGCATAAAAGCTACAGGATCTGATGATCTTGAATATGATTTGTCACCAGAACAGATAGCAATTTTAAATTACCAATGGTATAAAGATGCTATTATACAACCTGGTAAAACATTAAACGAATATGAAGTGGACTCTTATTTAGATAATGGAGAGTTTGAGTTAGAGGTAAGTTCAGGGCTAGCACTTAGTAATAAGTCAAACAAATTAGATGTTAACTTAACAATTGCGACTCCGGATATAGCTTCTACTTCTTCATCAAATGCATTATGTGATGGAGAAACAATAACATTAACAGTTTCTGATATTGTAACCGGATTTACTTATAAATGGTTTAAAGATTCTGTAGAGTTAACAGTTACTGATCCTAAAACGTTAGAAATTTCTGAAACAGGAGAGTATAAATTACAAATTTCAGGCTTTGACTGTGTAAAGGATGTAACACCAATAAATATAATTCCTTTTGATGATTCTGCAGTGCTACTATACGATAGCACAGGAAATGAAATAGGTCCCTCTGGTAAAGTAGTGTTATTATCAGGGCAACCTACTACGATAAGAGGAGAAGGAGGGAATACGTATCAGTGGGAAGATAGTGATGGGAATCCATTGTCGTCAACAAATATTGTTAGTGTAACAGAAGCAGGTTTTTATACATTAATAGCAACTGTTGATAGGTGTGAGGTAAGAAAAACAGTAGAGGTAGTTGAACAAGATGATCAAATAATAGTACCCAATGTTGTGTCGCCAAACACTGTTGATGGTATTAATGATACTTGGAAACTATCAAATAGATATGCATTTCAACCTTCTGTAACTGTAACTATTTATAGTTCCGATGGTAAGGAAGTATTAATGACAAAGGAATATAAAAATGATTGGCCCTCTGAAGATTTAGGGAATCAACGAATTTTTTATTATAAAATAACTAGAGAAGACAAACTTGTTAAAGCGGGTAGTATCTCAGTTTTAGATTAAAAGTGTATGATTAAAAGAAATACTATTTATATAATAATGTTTATTAGCTCATGTGTGTTTTCGCAAGTGTCTAATAACGCTGAAATATACAATAGTTTTACTTCTCGAAGTTTCATGAAGTTTAATCGTTTTTTAACGGTGCCAACTTTTTCTGCATTAAGAGAAAATAAAACTTCAATGAGTGCTATTGTTAGAAATAGTAACGTATCATTTGAAGATAACCCAAAATTATATTTGTTGAGTTATTCTGGGAAAATGAGGGAGAATGTAGGAGGTGGATTAGCTGTTTATCAGCAAGAAGTAGGAGTTTTTAAAGATTTTGGAGCTATTGCAAATTATGCACAAAGAATTCAAATGAATGAAAATTTAGATTTAACATTTGGATTTAATGTGTTGTACAGTAGAAGGAGTGCTGATGGGTTAAAAGTGAACTCTCAAGTACCTGATCCTGCAGTGAGCAATTTTCAAGATATTCCAATAGTGAATTTTCAGCCAGCAGTAACAGTATCGTTTGGAAAGTTTGATGTTGGTGTGTTTTTTGAAAATTTATTAGATTTTAATTTAAAAAGTAATGAATTAGCTACTTCATTTTCAGAAAAAACATTTTCTGGTCATGCAATGTATTCTCATGAGTTTACTTATGCTAGTGGAATTTTTGAAGGAGCTGATTTACGAGTATTAGCCTTAGCAAGAAAACCAGGTAATGGTTCTTTTGGTTTTGGAGGAAATGTAATTCTTGATTTACCTAAAATGGGCTGGTTAAAAGTAGGGTATGATAAGCAATATGGTATATCAGCTGGTGCTGGTGTTAATTTATCAGATAAGTTAGCCATAGGGTTTTCGTACGAAAAAGGAGATTTTGCTGCTACTAATGAAGTAGGTATTATTTATAATTTTGGAGAAAAGAAATTTAGCAGAAGAAGACCTACAAGAAGAACAGGTAGTGTTAGTATTAAATTACCTAAAAGAAAACCTAAGCAAGAATACAAGAATGAGGAACATAATGATTTGTCGGATGAAATTCAAGAAGCATATGATTCTATCAGTATTTTAAATAAAAAAGTAGATGAAATTTTAAGAATACTTAATAATAAACCCAAAATTGTTGAAGTAATTAGAAAAGAAAATACGACCAAAGATTCAATAGCTTCTGTTTCTGATGACGAAAAAGATACTTCCTTAAAAAGAAGAACAAATACCCCTTGGAGAGAAAAAACAATAACTCGATCGGGCGGCGGCGGAACCATGTATTATGTAGTAACTGATAGATACAAAAAGAAAGAGAATGCTGAAGCATACATAAAAGAAAAGAAGAAAATTTTTGAAAAGGCTGATTTAGAGATTAAATATATTTTTGATCCTAAAACAAAATACTATTTTATGTATATAGATAGGTTTGTTAAGAAGGAAGATGCAGAAGAAAAAACTGAGGAATTTAAAGATAATACTCTTTTTGAGAGTAATGACAAAGGTGAATTGGCAGGTCTAGGCAAAAAGAAAGCGAAAGAAGTTGTATATGTATGGAAAATTACGCTTGGTGATGATGCAGAACTAGAGAGTTACAAAGAGCCTAAATCAAGACCAAAAGCAAGAGTTTTAAGAATGAAAAAAATAGGCGATTTAGAAGAAGGATTCTATTTACAAATAGGAGTTTTTTCTAAAAAAGCATTTGCTGATAGGTTTGTAGATGAGTTACGTAGTGATAATATAGATGCAAATTATTTTGTAAACCCAACAACAGGGTACAGACATGTATATATATTAAAAACAAGTAGTAGAAGTGAAGTGATTAAATTATATGAAAATAATTTAAATGGTTCTTTTTATGACCCAATATCTATCATAAATATTAAATAAAATAAATATAACACAGTATTAGCTAAATATTAAATTCTCCCCTGAATCCATGAAAAAAATAGCATTAATATTAATAGCTTTAATAGGCATTAGCACTAGTTCGTATTCTCAAGATAAGAATGCAAAAAGAGTTAGAAACTACATAGAAAATAATAAGAGGAAAGTAATACTAAAAGAAAGTGCTGTTAAGCTTAGGCCTGACAGAGCGTTTTCACAAAGGTTAGCCCCTGGAGGTATTAATGTTAGAGGTAACATGACTTTTGTAGCCAATAGTATTGTAAACCGTGAGTATGCCACAACTTACACAAGGAGCTCTGGAAGAATTTGGATTTGGAATGCTACTTGTCGTTTTTGGTATAGAGATTATACTTATACCGTTTCTGGGAATAGTTTAAATGCTAATGATAGTTTTCCTGATACACAAACTTTATATGCATTAACTTCTACAGATAGTTGTGGAATTAATTACTATTCTGATATTAATAGTTTAAACAATGGACAGCAAAATATGCAATACATTGATATTGACGATGCTGATGGTATTACAGGAAGTGGATCTACTTTTTCATCTAGTAAATCAACATTGGCTTTACCAAATTGTTCAAAAGTCGTGTATGCTGGATTATATTGGGCTGCAATTTATCCTTATGAAACGTGGGAAGGGCAGGAAGTTAGAGATAGTAATTTTAATACAATTAAGTTTAAGTTACCTGAAGGGAATTACGAAAACATAACAGGAGAAGTAATTTATGATGATGGTTCAGCAACTCAAAAACCTTACGTTTGTTATAAAAATATTACAACAGAAGTAGCCGCACAAACAAATGCTAATGGGGAATATTATGCTGCAGACATAAAAGCAGTTACTGGTAATGACTCTAATGGATTAGGTGGAGCAGGAGGATGGACAATGGTTGTTATTTATGAAAATCAAAATGAGTCTAGCAAAAATATTTCTATTTTCGATGGTTTTGTTACCATCGATGGATCAACAAATGTAGATGTAACTTATAGTGGTTTTACAACAATCCCTGCTGGCCCTGTAAGAGCTGAATTTATTGTAGGAACTTTAGAAGGTGATGGAGGACTTGGAGGAGACCGGTTTCAAATTATGGATAATTCCACTCCCACCCCTGTTCCTGTTGATATTTCTAATGCTGTAAATCCAGTAGATAATTTTTTTAATGGTAGTATCTCCAGAAATGGAACCCTTACAACTACTAGAACACCTGCGAGTGCAAATACCTTAGGGTTTGATGTAGATATTTTAAGTATATCAAATCCAAGTAATAGTATTATAGGAAATGGAGATACATCAGCAGATGTTCGGTTTACAACCAGTAGAGATGTGTACTGGCCTTTTTTGAATGCGATGTCTATAGAAATCATTCAGCCAGAAATTCAAATGGTTAAAAGGGTAGAGGATGCATTGGGAAATGATATTGCTGGTACTTCATTGGCATTAGGTGCTGAACTATGGTATGATGTGAGCTTTCAAAATGTAGGAACAGATAATGCACTAAACACTGTATTTGTTGATGAATTACCAAAAAACGTTGACTTAATTGAAACCGATATTATTTTACCATCTGGTATTGATCGTAATGACCCATCTCAATTTCAATATGAACCACCTTCATCTGGAAACGGATTCAGAGGAAAAATAACCATTAATATACCAGATGATATGGTAGAAGAAGGTGGATTAGAATATCATATTCGATTTAAAGTCCAAGTAGTTACGGATTGTAATCAATTAAGAGATGTTTGTTCAAACCGTATAGAAAATCAAGCATATGTTAATTATGAAGGTGATAGAGGAGGAGCACCAAGAAAAACTGTTAAAAGTTATGCTAGTTTTGATGCATGTAGTTTTGGGGTTGTAGGAACTTCTAACTTTCTAGTAGATACTAGTGGATGTAAATATGAAAGAAATGAAATATTATGTGGTGCTAACTTAACATTAACAGCAGGTAGTGGTTTTGCTGCTTATGAGTGGAGCGATGCTTCAGGTATAATTGGAAGTACTCAATCTATTGTTGTAACAACACCAGGGGTTTATACTGTTAAAACAACGGCTACAGCTGGTTGTATTGATACAACTGAAATTATTACTGTAATTCCTTATACCTCTGAACCAAACCCATTAATTCCTTTTGCCGACAGAATGTTAACTTGTACTAATAAAGATATTGATTTAGCTGAAATATTTTTATGTGGTGCAAGTGGTTCAAGAGATATTAATTTACCATTTGACCCTGCTTCTGGAACAACGGTTCAATGGTCTAAATTAGATGAAACTTCATGTTCAGATGTTACAGCAGCTGGCTGTCCAAATGAACAAAGTGGTTGTATTTGGAATCCAATTGGTACAGCATTTACTCAAAATATATCTGATGAGGGAGAGTATAAAGTTGACGTATTGTATGATGGAAGATGTCTTACAACGTATTATTTTAACGTATTTAAATCAATATTAACCCCAGATATTATTAAGAAAGACATAACATGTGGAAATGATGGTCAAATAATAATAAATGGTATACCAGCGGGTTATCAGTATCGACTAACAGGACCTTCAGGTTATGATGTAGGATTTCAAAATTCAAATACGTTTTCAGCGCTTACAAATCCGGGTGATTATAATTTACAAATCCGTATTAACAATCCTACAGCAGCTTCATGTACCTATGATTTTGGACCAATTAATATTCAAGATAATGATATAGATATTGATTTAATTCCAACACATATAGTATGTTCAGGAGATATTGGTAAAATTAGAATTCAAGTAAATAATGTACCTGGGGATTATACGTATACTTTATTACAAGGAGGTGTTGTTGTTGGTACTCCGCAAGGCCCAATTAGTACTAATGACTATACATTTGATGTTTCAACTGGGGGTACATATGAAGTTAGAGTTACTACAGATGATTGTTCAATAACAGAAAATGTTATAATTAATCAGGCTACTGATTTAACACTGACAGCAGCAACCACAAAAAATATTTCCTGTACAAGCGGTTCTTCTGATGGAATTATTACTTTAACAGGAAATGGAGGAACGTTAACTTCAGGAAGTCAATATAATTATGCAGTTTGGACAGATAAAGGAACAGATTTATATACTGCAATTTCTGATATTCCTGCTTCAGCTTATTTTACATCAAATACTTATACTGTAACCAACGGTGACGAAGGAACTTATAGATTTGTGATAATTGATAGCAATAATTGTTATACTATTTCTAATCCTGTAACTGTTTCTGTCGAAACTCCTTTAACGTTTAATCATAGTTCAACTGATATTTCTTGTACAGGTCAGGTTGACGGTTCAATTAACGTTTCGGTTAATGGTAGTAATCAAGGATATTTAGTTGAGTATAGTATTGACGGAGGTGTAAATTGGGATGTTTCTGGTAATTTTCCAGGGTTAGCTGTGAATACATATACCATAGATATTAGAGCATCCAAGCCTTCTTACTTATGTACTTATTCAATTACTAATATTCAAATTCAAGATAAAGCACCTATTGTAAGTTCAGCTAGTTTAACACAAGATTTTACGTGTACTACTTTGGGGCAAATAACTTTTACAGCTGCAACTGGTGGAACACTTGATTATAGTTACGGTATAAATGGTGTTTATAATTCTGATTTAGAATATAATAACTTACCTGTAGGTACTTATGCTTTAACGGTTCGTGATTCAGAAAATTGTGAAGTAACATTACCTAGTATAGAAATTAAACCTTTACCCGTTATACCTAACATTCCAAGTTCAATTACTTATAATTGTGATGGAAATGGTAATATTACATTAACCCCCCCTTCAACACCTGCTTTAACTTATAGTTATAGCTTAGACGGAGGAATTCCACAACCAGGTAATGTTTTCAATAGTGTAGGAGCACGGACCACACACAATTACTGTAACTGCACCGCGTGCTTGCCCACGAAATTTTCTAGTAAATGTAGCACCGAATGAAGAATTTAGAGGAAATATATTAGGAAGTACTAGAAATTATTGTGAAATGGGAGGTAGTGGTACCATTACAATTTTTGCAAGTAATTTTGATGGTGGAGAATATGAGTACTCTATAGATGGTGGAACAGTTTGGAAAATAGCAAATACAGCTAATTTTGTTATAACTGGTTTAGCAGCTGGTAATTATACGGTTTTATTAAGGGACCAAAGTTGTGAAATTAACATTGGAACAGAGACAATATTAGATATTGAACCACTTCAAGTAACTGCGTCGATAACAAAAGACCCAACTTGTGCTGCTACTAATGGAGGAGCAACAATAACAGCTATTGGGCAAGGAGGTATTCCACCTTATAAATATAGTTTGGACGGAATTACTTGGCAAGATGAAAATGTATTCCTTGATTTAGCTGCAGGTACTCCTTCAACAGATTATACTATTCATATTCAAGATAGTAGAAATTGTGCTGAATGCTTTTTTGAAACTGCTCTTACTGGGTGTAATGATCCTGTAATAAATGACACTACAACAATTAATGATTTGTTCTTAATTTCTGGTGATGCTCTTATGATTGATCAGCATACGGCAAGAATTACTAGAGCTGTAAATGGTAGAAGAGGTTATGTTATGTCGAGAAATAGAATTTCTTTTGCAGAAAGTTTTTCACTTAGTTTTCAGGCTTATTTAGGAACAAAAAATGGTAATGGTGCTGATGGTATTGCATTTATCTTTCACAATGATCCAAGAGGTGAAGCATCTGTTGGAACGCATGGAGAAGGACTTGGAGCTCTTGGTATTCAAAATGGACTTGCTTTGGAGTTAGACACTTGGAATAATGGTGCAGGTAAAGGTGATATACCTCAAGATCATGGTTCTATTTGGAATACAGAAAATAGAAACATACTATCTAATGCCGTTGCTCTTCCTAATTTAGAAAATGGTAATTGGCACAATGTAGAATTGAGTTGGAATGTATTTACTAATACGTTGTCTTATACTGTAAATGGCACATTAGCAGGTTCGATTACAGATACTAATTTAGTGAATACTTATTTTAATGGTTCTGATGAAATTTTTCTTGGTTTTTCTGCAGCAACAGGAGGAAGTAATAATTTACAGCAAATAAGGTTTAATGATTTTTGTTCAGATATACCTTATTGTCCTACAAGATGTAATGCTATCTGTGTTGCTACAAATATATCTAATGTAGTTACCGTAACAGCACCAGCTGAAGTATTACATTCAGTCAATGCAACAGATTGTTATGATAGAAGTAATGGACAAATTGAGGTAACGGTAACACAAGGTGTATCAAATTATTTGTTTAGAATTAATTCTGAACCATGGGTAACACCAACTCCAGCTAATTCAGCAACACATACATTTACTGGACTGATTGCTGGAAGTTATGATATTGAAGTTCAGGATGCTTTAGGTTGTATTTCTACACTATCATCTCATAGGATTAATTCACAATTAACAGGAACAGTAGTACCTACTGATGCAAATTGTGGTGTAGATTCGGGACGAATAGAGGTTAATGCTGTTGGAGGAACAGGAACAGGTTATACATATGCAATTGTAGCGGATGGTGTAGTTCCAGCAGTAGGAGATTATGTGGGAAGTAATTCTTTAAATGTATCAGCAGGAACATATGATGTTTATGTATTAGACAGTGCAGGTTGTCCATTAATTTTACAGGATATTGTAATTAATCAGATCGCAAACCCTACGGCAAGTACAACAGTAAGACAGCCTTTATGTAGTTCAGATAATGGTAGTTTTAGTTTAACAATTGGAGGAGGTCAAGGGCCTTATGATATTACTATAGTTGGATCAGTAGGAGCTACACCTATAGCTCCTCAGTTAGGTGTTTTATTGGCTTCAAGTCCAATAAATTATCCAAATTTAGCACCAGGAACTTATGATATTACAGTAAGGGATTCAAACAACTGTCCAATAACGACACAAGCAATAATCACTGCTCCCACAGCAATTACAGGAGCAAATCCAGTAGCAACAGATTTAGAATGTTCACCGACAGGAGTAACACAAGGGACGATAACTTTTACAGAGCCAACAGGAGGAACTGGAACCGGAACTTATACTTATTTCTATGGAATTGATGGAAGTGGAGTATTTGCATCAACAACATCAACTACAGTTAGTGGATTACCATCAGGAATTTATGATGTTAAAGTAGAAGATGGAAACGGATGTGAGTTAATTTATACAGACGTGGTTATTGATGCTTTACCAACAGAGCCTACCCTTAATGAATCAGTTGTTTATAATTGTAATGGAACAGCAAATGTAACAATAACAGCAGTTCCGTTGCCTGCAGGAGTTACATATACAGTCTCACCAGGAGGAATATCAAATACTACAGGAATTTTTCCTAATCTAGCAGTAGGTGACTATACAGTTGAAGTAGATTATGGACGTAATTGTACAAAAGATATTGCAGTACGAGTAGAAGCTAATAAAGAATTAGGAGGAAGTTCATTAGGAACACCAGTAACTTGTAATGGAGGAAGTGATGGTACAATTGAAATTAAAGTAGACAATTTAACAAGTACTGCAGCTGGTACTTATGAGTATAGTATAGATGGCGGAACAACTTGGTTACCATTAGGTGGAGCTGGAACGAATGTAACTCCATTTACAGTGACTAATTTAACTGCAGGTACTTATAATGTAGAAGTTAGAGAGACAGGAAATACTTCATGTGAGGTATCTGCAGGAACAGTAGTAATAACTCAACCAGATCCAGTAGTAGTTACAGGAGTAAATTTATTAAAAGGCGTAACCTGTGCACCAGCTACAGGTGCAACATTAGACCCGAGTGCAACAGGAGGAAATGGAGCAGCTTACACTTATGCATTATATGATAATGCAACAGCAACAGGAGTACCGCTTCAAACTACAGTACCATTTACAAATGTCGCAGGAACAGTAGGAGGAAGTTCTTATTGGGTAGTAGCAACAGATGTATCAGGAGTTTGTAGTTCAGTACCATTTGAGGTGGTTGTAACATCACCAACACCGTTATCAGTAGTTGCAGTAGGAACAAACTGTTATAATGGGACTAATGGGGAAGTTGCTATCACGATAACAGGAGGAGAGTTACCATACTTAGTATCTATAAACGGAGGAACAGCAGTATCCATAAATACATTGACACATACGTTTACTGGCTTAGGAGCACAGAATCATGTAGTTAATATTACAGATAATAATGGTTGTTCAGCTACAGCTAATGATGATGTAAACCCACAATTAACAGGAACAGTAGTACCTACTGATGCAAATTGTGGTGTAGATTCGGGACGAATAGAGGTTAATGCTGTTGGAGGAACAGGAACAGGTTATACATATGCAATTGTAGCGGATGGTGTAGTTCCAGCAGTAGGAGATTATGTGGGAAGTAATTCTTTAAATGTATCAGCAGGAACATATGATGTTTATGTATTAGACAGTGCAGGTTGTCCATTAATTTTACAGGATATTGTAATTAATCAGATCGCAAACCCTACGGCAAGTACAACAGTAAGACAGCCTTTATGTAGTTCAGATAATGGTAGTTTTAGTTTAACAATTGGAGGAGGTCAAGGGCCTTATGATATTACTATAGTTGGATCAGTAGGAGCTACACCTATAGCTCCTCAGTTAGGTGTTTTATTGGCTTCAAGTCCAATAAATTATCCAAATTTAGCACCAGGAACTTATGATATTACAGTAAGGGATTCAAACAACTGTCCAATAACGACACAAGCAATAATCACTGCTCCCACAGCAATTACAGGAGCAAATCCAGTAGCAACAGATTTAGAATGTTCACCGACAGGAGTAACACAAGGGACGATAACTTTTACAGAGCCAACAGGAGGAACTGGAACCGGAACTTATACTTATTTCTATGGAATTGATGGAAGTGGAGTATTTGCATCAACAACATCAACTACAGTTAGTGGATTACCATCAGGAATTTATGATGTTAAAGTAGAAGATGGAAACGGATGTGAGTTAATTTATACAGACGTGGTTATTGATGCTTTACCAACAGAGCCTACCCTTAATGAATCAGTTGTTTATAATTGTAATGGAACAGCAAATGTAACAATAACAGCAGTTCCGTTGCCTGCAGGAGTTACATATACAGTCTCACCAGGAGGAATATCAAATACTACAGGAATTTTTCCTAATCTAGCAGTAGGTGACTATACAGTTGAAGTAGATTATGGACGTAATTGTACAAAAGATATTGCAGTACGAGTAGAAGCTAATAAAGAATTAGGAGGAAGTTCATTAGGAACACCAGTAACTTGTAATGGAGGAAGTGATGGTACAATTGAAATTAAAGTAGACAATTTAACAAGTACTGCAGCTGGTACTTATGAGTATAGTATAGATGGCGGAACAACTTGGTTACCATTAGGTGGAGCTGGAACGAATGTAACTCCATTTACAGTGACTAATTTAACTGCAGGTACTTATAATGTAGAAGTTAGAGAGACAGGAAATACTTCATGTGAGGTATCTGCAGGAACAGTAGTAATAACTCAACCAGATCCAGTAGTAGTTACAGGAGTAAATTTATTAAAAGGCGTAACCTGTGCACCAGCTACAGGTGCAACATTAGACCCGAGTGCAACAGGAGGAAATGGAGCAGCTTACACTTATGCATTATATGATAATGCAACAGCAACAGGAGTACCGCTTCAAACTACAGTACCATTTACAAATGTCGCAGGAACAGTAGGAGGAAGTTCTTATTGGGTAGTAGCAACAGATGTATCAGGAGTTTGTAGTTCAGTACCATTTGAGGTGGTTGTAACATCACCAACACCGTTATCAGTAGTTGCAGTAGGAACAAACTGTTATAATGGGACTAATGGGGAAGTTGCTATCACGATAACAGGAGGAGAGTTACCATACTTAGTATCTATAAACGGAGGAACAGCAGTATCCATAAATACATTGACACATACGTTTACTGGCTTAGGAGCACAGAATCATGTAGTTAATATTACAGATAATAATGGTTGTTCAGCTACAGCTAATGATGATGTAAATAATGAATTGAGTGCTACTGCAAGTTCTACAGATATAAGTTGTAGTACTGCCGGTCAGATTTTAGTTAATCCAATAGGAGGATCTGGAGCTGGTTATCAATATTCTGTTGTCCCTGATGGAATGGGAGCTGGGACGTTTTCAAATGTAAATCCAATTGCCATACCAATAGCAAATACATATGACATATATGTAATTGATGGAGATGGTTGTCCATTTAAAATTGAAAATGTAATAGTAAATTCGTTTACGGATCCAAGTATGGTTATAACACCTAATCCAGAGCTAGTTTGTTTTGGTGAAACTTCAACTGTAAACGTTACTATTAGTAATGGTTTACCGCCTTATACCGTAAACATAACTAATGGCTCTACGGTTGATCAAACAGTAGTAACAAATACCAATACAGTTAATTTCCCTGGGTTATTGGGAGATACTTATACTGTTAGTTTAACAGATGCTAATGGATGTATACCGACACCGGCTACTGTTGATTTATCAATTACAGAATTACCTGAAATAGATGCGACTGTTACAGGGGTTGTTCCTACGACATGTATACCCTATGTTGGTAATGAATCTCAATTTGGATTTGATTATGATTTACCTGCGGCATTAAGTGCTTTAGCAGCGCCTTATATTGTTCAAGTAAGAGATGAATCTGGAAGTTGGGTTAATGATGATGGGATTAATACTTTTACAAGCATACCTCCAAATTCGATAATAACTCCTGCAGTTCGTATATTTAATAATATAACTGGAGTTCAGGTATGTTTTAGAGAATTTCCTGATCTTGAAACTACTTATGCACTTAGCAGTTTAGTAATAGATATAACGTTTGATATTATTAATTGTCAGGATGGAATGGATGTAGAAGTTCAAGCTTCTGGAGGGACTAACACTTATGCTTTTGCTTTGGATGACATACCTTTAACAGCAGCTCCTTTAGGTTGGGATGCTCCAGATGTAGTAGGAGGAGACACAAGAACATATTCAGGATTAATACCAGGTAGAACATATACATTTTATGTTACAGATTTAGTAACCAATTGTATAGAGCAAGAAACAAGAACATTTAATCCACCAACTTCATCTGATACTATTCCAATAACTTCTTTGGTAACAACAGAAGGGTGTGGTGTAGCTAGTGGAGCAATAGATTTTACAGTTGATAATTCTAGTGGTAATGCAACTGCAGCCTCTGCAACATGGCACGTATATGAAGTAGGTGTCCCTTTATCACCAACTTTATCTACTAATGCTATTGAAAGTGGAACTGTACCAGCGGGAGCTAATTTTATAGTATCAACAACAGTTCCATTAGCAGCAGGAACCTATTATTTATTGATAGAAGAGCCAGGTGCTACTCCAACATGTAAATGGGCAAGTGGGGACGTTGAAATTAAAAATGGTACTCCAATTACAGCAGATTTAAATGTTATAAATAGTGTTATTACATGTAGTGTTGATGGAATTATTAGTGTTGATAATATATCGGGAGGTTTTCCAGGATATACAATTTCAACAGTAAGCTCATATGAAACCGGTACTCCAGCTAACGTAATTCCAAACACCTTGACAGGAAATTTAGTATCTGTTGATTTTGCTTCTTTAGGTGGAGCAACCTCAGTTACGGTTGATGTAATAATTACAGATAGTAGAAATTGTACAGAAACATTTAGTCAAGTTTTAACTGTTAACCCAGTACCTTCCATAACTTCAGCTACTGGAAACAGTTGTTCTGCAAATAAGTCTATAGAAATAGTAGTTACAGGAGGTACTCCTCCTTATAAATATTCAGTAGATGGAGGAACAAATTATAGCAGCGCTACTACTGCTACAACATATTCTGTTGATGGTTTAACTACTGCTGTTTATAATTCAATTCAAGTAGAAGACAGCAATGGATGTATTGCTACTTTTACAACACCTGTATCGTTATATGATAATTTAGATTTCACTACGAATTTAGTAACAGCATTAGATTGTATACCAAACAATGGAGTTTATGAATTATCGGTAACTTCAGGATCAGGTGGAGATTATACATATGATATTCAGAATTCAGGGTTAGTATCAGTAGATGGAGGAACAATTTTAGCTGGAGCAGTAACAAAGACAGCAAACTTTGATATACCAGCAGGAACTCCAGGTATTTATAGTGTAATAGTTACCGATGTATTATCTGGTTGTTCAATAACCAAGACAATAGATGTAGCGGCAGCAGTAATTCCAACATTTACAGCAGTAGGAGTTGATGCTATATGCGATGGAGATTCTAATGGGCGAATAAATATTACTACTACAGGAGGTTTGATTCCAGTAACTTACCAAGCGATAACGAATCCAGGAGGAGTTGTAACAGGGACATGGGATTCAGCAGCGAGTGCAATTACAGGATTACCAGCAGGAACTTATGATGTAATTGGAACAGCGACAAATGGATGTTTATCAGCACCTACAACGATTACGATAGATGATTATGATCCAATAGTTGTACCAATATTATCAGTAAATGATTTCAGTTGTGCATCAGGTAATGTAACGACTAATGCTACTTTAGTATTTAATAGTGGAGGAGTTACTGGAGGAAGTGGATCATATACAGTCGAGTTATATAAAGTAGCATCGGGAGGTGATGTTAAAATTACCTCAGGATTATCGGTAACAGGAGCAGGAGTAGCAGAGACTTATACCTATACAATTACCGATGAATCAGGAGGAGACTATTATATTCGTATAGTGGATAATAAAGGGTGTACTAATGTATCAACAACAGAAACATTACCAGCATTTGAACGAATTACGGATATAACAGCAAGTCAGGTAACAGCATTAGACTGTAATAATGAAGAGGATATTTCGATTATATTTAATTCTACGAATCCAACAACAGGAGCAACGATTACTATTGTAGGAGATGTAACAGGATCGGGTTATGCAGCAGTTACACCAGTAAATAGTGGAGTAGCTATTCCAGTAGGTTATAGTTTACCAGCAGATACTTATACCATAACAGTAACTCATCCAACAACAGGATGTGCATTGAGTACACGTTATACAGTAGCTGAACCAGTTGATCATATAGTTAATGTTACACCAGTGAGTTCGGTATCATGTTTCGGAGGAAATAATGGTGAAGTTAGTTTTATTGTAGATTCAAGTACACCTTATATAGGACCTTATACTTATCAAGTTCTGACTTCTCCAGGATTAGTTCCGGTATTAGGAGGCTCAGGAGTAGGAAATGTAACGCAGAATGTAGCAGGTTTATCGGCAGGTAATTACATCATCCGATTAACAATGACAGCAACGCCTGACTGTGTAAGAGATTCAGCAGAATTTACTATTGCTGGTCCATCAGGAGGTCTTACAGTTGTACCAACATTAAATCCAATTAGTTGTATAAATGGATCAGATGGAAGTATTTCAGTATTTGCAAGCAACGGATGGGGAGACTATAGATATCGATTAATACGTGGAACGATCTTAGCACCAGGAGTAGAGGTAGCACCATATTCACCGGACAACTTGTTTCAGAATTTAAATTCAGATGATTATGTTATTCAGGTTCGAGATTCTGAAGGATGTATTGTAGAGACAGAAGTTAATTTAGCGAACCCTTCACAAGTAGGCTTTAGCTTAGTGATAAATCATAATGCATGTGTTGCAGCAGCAGGAGTTATAGAAGTAAATGCAACAGGAGGAACAGGATCATATAAATATACATTATTAGATGCTGCAGGAACGACAGAGTTACGTAGTCAGTTAGATCCAAACAATGAGTTTGTTGGATTAGCAGCTGGAACGTATACAGTTCAAGTAGAAGATGATAAAGGATGTGGAGCAGTAGCTACGCAAACAGCTACGATTCATTCAGATTTAGATTTCACTACGAATTTAGTAACAGCATTAGATTGTATACCAAACAATGGAGTTTATGAATTATCGGTAACTTCAGGATCAGGTGGAGATTATACATATGATATTCAGAATTCAGGGTTAGTATCAGTAGATGGAGGAACAATTTTAGCTGGAGCAGTAACAAAGACAGCAAACTTTGATATACCAGCAGGAACTCCAGGTATTTATAGTGTAATAGTTACCGATGTATTATCTGGTTGTTCAATAACCAAGACAATAGATGTAGCGGCAGCAGTAATTCCAACATTTACAGCAGTAGGAGTTGATGCTATATGCGATGGAGATTCTAATGGGCGAATAAATATTACTACTACAGGAGGTTTGATTCCAGTAACTTACCAAGCGATAACGAATCCAGGAGGAGTTGTAACAGGGACATGGGATTCAGCAGCGAGTGCAATTACAGGATTACCAGCAGGAACTTATGATGTAATTGGAACAGCGACAAATGGATGTTTATCAGCACCTACAACGATTACGATAGATGATTATGATCCAATAGTTGTACCAATATTATCAGTAAATGATTTCAGTTGTGCATCAGGTAATGTAACGACTAATGCTACTTTAGTATTTAATAGTGGAGGAGTTACTGGAGGAAGTGGATCATATACAGTCGAGTTATATAAAGTAGCATCGGGAGGTGATGTTAAAATTACCTCAGGATTATCGGTGACAGGAGCAGGAGTAGCCGAGACTTATACCTATACAATTACCGATGAATCAGGAGGAGACTATTATATTCGTATAGTGGATAATAAAGGGTGTACTAATGTATCAGCAACAGAAACATTACCAGCATTTGAACGAATTACGGATATAACAGCAAGTCAGGTAACAGCATTAGACTGTAATAATGAAGAGGATATTTCGATTATATTTAATTCTACGAATCCAATAACAGGAGCAACGATTACAATTGTAGGAGATGTAACAGGATCGGGTTATGCAGCAGTTACACCAGTAAATAGTGGAGTAGCTATTCCAGTAGGTTATAGTTTACCAGCAGATACTTATACCATAACAGTAACTCATCCAACAACAGGATGTACATTGAGTACACGTTATACAGTAGCTGAACCAGTTGATCATATAGTTAATGTTACACCAGTGAGTTCGGTATCATGTTTCGGAGGAAATAATGGTGAAGTTAGTTTTATTGTAGATTCAAGTACACCTTATACAGGACCTTATACTTATCAAGTTTTAACTTCTCCAGGATTAGTAGTAGTTCCGGGATTAGGAGGCTCAGGAGTAGGAAATGTAACGCAGAATGTAGCAGGTTTATCGGCAGGTAATTACATCATCCGATTAACAATGACAGCAACGCCTGACTGTGTAAGAGATTCAGCAGAATTTACTATTGCTGGTCCATCAGGAGGTCTTACAGTTGTACCAACATTAAATCCAATTAGTTGTATAAATGGATCAGATGGAAGTATTTCAGTATTTGCAAGCAACGGATGGGGAGACTATAGATATCGATTAATACGTGGAACGATATTAGTACCAGGAGTAGAGGTAGCACCATATTCACCGAACAACTTGTTTCAGAATTTAAATTCAGATGATTATGTTATTCAGGTTCGAGATTCTGAAGGATGTGTTGTAGAGACAGAAGTTAATTTAGCGAACCCTTCACAAGTAGGCTTTAGCTTAGTGATAAATCATAATGCATGTGTTGCAGCAGGAGGAGTTATAGAAGTAAATGCAACAGGAGGAACAGGATCATATAAATATACATTATTGGATGCTGCAGGAACGACAGAGTTACGTAGTCAGTTAGATCCAAACAATGAGTTTGTTGGATTAGCAGCTGGAACGTATACAGTTCAAGTAGAAGATGATAAAGGATGTGGAGCAGTAGCTACGCAAATAGCTACGATTCATTCAGATTTAGATTTCACTACGAATTTAGTAACAGCATTAGATTGTATACCAAACAATGGAGTTTATGAATTATCGGTAATTTCAGGATCAGGTGGAGATTATACATATGATATTCAGAATTCAGGGTTAGTATCAGTAGATGGAGGAACAATTTTAGCTGGAGCAGTAACAAAGACAGCAAACTTTGATATACCGGCAGGAACGCCAGGTATTTATAGTGTAATAGTTACCGATGTATTATCTGGTTGTTCAATAACCAAGACAATAGATGTAGCGGCAGCAGTAATTCCAACATTTACAGCAGTAGGAGTTGATGCTATATGCGATGGAGATTCTAATGGGCGAATAAATATTACTGCTCCGTCTGGAATGATCCCAGTAACTTACCAAGCGATAACGAATCCAGGAGGAGTTGTAACAGGGACATGGGATTCAGCAACGAGTGCAATTACAGGATTACCAGCAGGAACTTATGATGTAATTGGAACAGCGACAAATGGATGTTTATCACCAGCTACAACAATTACGATAGATGATTATGATCCAATAGTTGTACCAATATTATCAGTAAATGATTTCAGTTGTGCATCAGGTAATGCAACGACTAATGCTACTTTAGTATTTAATAGTGGAGGAGTTACTGGAGGAAGCGGATCTTATACAGTCGAGTTATATAAAGTAGCATCGGGAGGTGATGTTAAAATTACCTCAGGATTATCGGTAACAGGAGCAGGAGTAGCCGAGACTTATACCTATACAATTACCGATGAATCAGGAGGAGACTATTATATTCGTATAGTGGATAATAAAGGGTGTACTAATGTATCAGCAACAGAAACATTACCAGCATTTGAACGAATTACGGATATAACAGCAAGTCAGGTAACAGCATTAGACTGTAATAATGAAGAGGATATTTCGATTATATTTAATTCTACGAATCCAATAACAGGAGCAACGATTACAATTGTAGGAGATGTAACAGGATCGGGTTATGCAGCAGTTACACCAGTAAATAGTGGAGTAGCTATTCCAGTAGGTTATAGTTTACCAGCAGATACTTATACCATAACAGTAACTCATCCAACAACAGGATGTACATTGAGTACACGTTATACAGTAGCTGAACCAGTTGATCATATAGTTAATGTTACACCAGTGAGTTCGGTATCATGTTTCGGAGGAAATAATGGTGAAGTTAGTTTTATTGTAGATTCAAGTACACCTTATACAGGACCTTATACTTATCAAGTTTTAACTTCTCCAGGATTAGTAGTAGTTCCGGGATTAGGAGGCTCAGGAGTAGGAAATGTAACGCAGAATGTAGCAGGTTTATCGGCAGGTAATTACATCATCCGATTAACAATGACAGCAACGCCTGACTGTGTAAGAGATTCAGCAGAATTTACTATTGCTGGTCCAGGAAGTGATTTAGCTCTAACTGCAACGCCTACTTTAATTAGTTGTGTTGGGCCAAGCACTGGTGAAGTTATGTTAAATGCAACTGGAGGTTGGGGTAATTTTGAATATGAATTGGTAAATACCACAACAGGACAAGTAAAACAAAGTTTCAATAGAAATGCTGTTATTGTTGGTTTAGATGCAGGAAGATATTCTGCAACTGTAAGAGACCTTAATAATTGTACAGAAACAATAATGTTTGAATTATTTGACCCTACTCCTATAACAGCGAATTATAGCGTTGTGAATAATTTGTGTAATGGAGAGCAAACAGCAACGATCTCTATGTCTAATGCAACAGGAGGCCAAGGAACTATAGCTTCTTACACATATACGTTAACATATCCAGACGGAACTGTATCTGCAAATCAGTCAAGTACTTTGTTTGAAAACTTGAAAGCAGGCGATTATCAAGTTATTGTATATGATGAGTACTCTTGTCAAAGTTTACCTATAGATGTTCAAATTATTGACCCTATTAAGGTAGTAGCCAGTGCTTCTGTAACCAACGCAATAACTTGTGATAGAAATTTAGCTTCCGTAGTAGTTTCAGGTCAAGGAGGAACAGCACCTTACACTTACAGTATTGATGGTGTTAATTTTATAAATACTAATATTTTTGGTGTTGCAGGTGGTAAGCATAAGTTTTATGTTAGAGATTCTTTTGGATGTACATCTGAACCATTTACTTTAGTAACAGTTGATCCTTACGATGAATTAGTTTCAAGTCTAAGAGTAGTATCTGGATTTGTTACCTGTAATGGAGACAATAACGGTGTTTTATCAGCCATAACCAAAGGAGGTCTTGGAAATTATGAATATGAATTATTAGATGCATCTAATACTATTTTAAGGCCTAAACAACCTTCAAATATGTTTTCAGGATTAGTTGCAGGTAACTACAAAATCAGAGTATTTAGTACAAATGCAGCTGGTGATGAATGTCAGATTGATACAGGGTTATATGAAATAAAAGAGCCAGATGTTATCCAGTTAAGTGAAACTCATACTAATCTTAATTGTAATGGAGGTAAAGATGGAACTATTACTGTTAATGCATTAGGAGGTAATTTAGGATATGAGTATAATATAAGTTCAGATCCTCCAAATAAGTTTGTTAAAACAAATGTATTTGAGAATTTGGCTGCTGGAATATATACTATTACTGTTAAAGATAAAGTAGGGTGTTATGATACTATTCAAGTAGAAATAGCAGAACCATCTGCTATAGCTTTAAGAGAGATAGGTGTAACTCAACAAGTTTGTTTATCTGACCCATCACCTGTTATTAGGATTGAAGCAACAGGAGGAGCTATATCACCTGGTTCGGCAACGTATATAGTTAGTATTAATGGTATTGATTTGCCTGGAATTTATAATGAAGGAATAATAGTATTAGGAGCAGCTGAAGGAATTGAAGGAAACAAAAGGTATATAATTTCTGTTAGAGATAGTAGTGATTTATGTAGCGCAGAATCTTTACCTTTAATTCAAACTGTTAAGCCTATAGATTTACAGTTAGAACTTAATTTTGAATATACATGTCCTTTAGGAAATGTATTAACAGCAACAGTACAAGATGAGTATAAGAATGCTGTAGTATATTCATTATTAGATTCAGGAGCACTAGTTTCTTCTAATGACACGGGTATCTTTACTAATATACCTCCAAGCACTAACTATACAGTTACTGTAGAACATGTTGTAAGTTCATGTCCAGTTACAGTTGATGCTGTAGATGTATTAGATATTCAAGAGTTAAAACTGGCAATAGATGATTCTCAGAAAAATAAATTAATAGCCAATGCTAGTTTTGGTTTACCTCCTTATTTTTTTAGCATTGATGATGGAGAGTTTACTTCTGAGAATGAGTTTACTATTTTTGAAACAAGAGAATATAAAATTCAAGTAAAGGATAGTAGAGGATGTATAACTGAGTTAACAATTGAAGGAGTTTATATAACTATCGATGTACCTAATATTTTCACACCAGATGGTGACGGAGTTAATGATTATTGGTATCCTTTAGAGGTTGAAACATATCATGATTTAAAAGTATTTATTTATGATAGATACGCTAGAAAAATACAAACTTTCAATGGTGTTCAAGCTCAAGGTTGGGATGGTACGTATGATGGTAAAGAGTTGCCATCAGGAGATTACTGGTATACAATATATTTTAAAGAGTTATCAGGTCAAGAGAGAAAAATAATGGGTCACTTTACATTATATAGATAAGAATGAAAAAGATTTTATTAACAATAAGTATTATAATTTGTAGCGTAAGGTTAGTAGCGCAAGAAGTTGAGTTACCGCAGTATGTAAGTCATTTAGCCGATAACCCATTCCTAATATCTCCAACATATGCAGGTATTGGGTCTGGATTACAAATTAGATTAAACGGAGTAAGCCAATGGATTGGTGTTGAAGGGGCTCCTGATACACAGTCGGTAACAATTGAGGCTAGATTAGCTGATAGATTTGGAGGTGGATTAACTATTTTTAATGATAAAAATGGTTTTACCTCTCAACAAGGAGCTAAATTATCTTTAGCAAGTCATTTAACATTAAGTGATTTTCACGATAGCTTTTTATCTTTTTCACTCAGTTATAGTTATACTCAGTTCGGAATAGATACTTCTCAAAATAATGGCTCGCAGTCATTACCAACTAGATCTGTAGGTAATTCAAACTTTGATGTTGGTATGTTATATCGTTATGAACGTTTTAGTATAGCCGCCAATGTTGCGAATTTACTAGATAAAAAAGTTAGAGATTTTAACTCAAGTGAACCAAAAGTTCTGAGAAAATACACAATTTATTCATCACTAATTTTTGATAAAATTAGTAGAAATTTCGAGTTAGAGCCTTCAGCTTTGGTTGAGTATCGAGAATTTGACAAACGTTCCCGAACCGATTTAAATATTAAGGCAAGAAAGGGAATAAGAGACGGATATGTATGGGCTGGATTAAGTTATACTTTTTTGAATGATCAATTTTTTGTTCCAAATGCTATAGCACCTTTATTCGGACTAAAAAAGAGCAACTTTTACGCATCTTATGGTTTTAGTATAAATGTGAATAAAACTCAAGACTTTAATTATGGTACACACATGATAACAATAGGTTTTGATTACGAAAGAAGACCAAGTTTAGCTCGTTGTACTCAAAAAATGATGATTTTTTAATATAAAATCAAAAATAATTTTAAAAATCCTCAAATACTTTCATGTACTTTGAGGATTTTCTTTTTCTTTGCTCTTGATGGAAAATACTAATGATAATTCGATAAATCTTAATAAGTATATTAGTAGTACTGGTATATGTTCTAGGCGTGAAGCAGAAAAATTTATAAGCACTTCGAGGGTTACCATAAACGGAAAGGTAGCACAATTAGGAAACCGTGTTTTTGAGGGAGATTTGGTTAAAATTGATGGAAAACCATTAAAGTCTAAACCAAAAACCATATATATAGCTTTAAATAAACCTATAGGAATTGTTTGTACAACAGATAGTAAAGAACGTAAGAATATTGTAAAATTCGTTGGACACCCTCAACGTTTATTTCCAATAGGACGATTAGATAAACCTTCTGAAGGTCTTATATTCCTTACGAATGATGGAGATATTGTCAATAAAATCCTTAGAGCAGGAAATAATCACCAAAAAGAGTATGTCGTTACTGTAAATAAAACCATTAATGAACGTTTTATTAAAAGAATGAGTAATGGAATACCCATTCTAGGTACAGTCACTAAAAAATGTAAAGTTGAACAAATTAACGATATGACATTTAAAATCATTTTGGTTCAAGGATTAAATCGTCAAATTAGAAGAATGTGCGAATATTTAGATTATGAGGTTATAAAATTGAAACGTACGCGAATTATGAATGTTTCCTTGGGGAAGCTAAAAAAAGGAGAATGGAGAGAGTTAACATCTAAAGAAATGGATGAAATAACGAAACTAGTAAGTACATCTTCAAAAACTCAAGATGAGTTAAAAGAACCTAAAAAGAATCAAAATTTTAATTCAAAAAAAAGAAAAAATTTTAATTCTAAATTTGGTAGAAAGAGAAACAAATAAAATTTATTCAAAATCGTAACAATAAGAAACTTTTAACTTTCTATTTTACAACATTAAACTTACATGCTTATCTTTGCCAACTATGCAATTTGACTTAAAAATAACTGATCCAAAAAGTAAAGCGCGTGCAGGAGTTATAACTACTGATCACGGAACTATAGAAACTCCAATTTTTATGCCTGTAGGTACAGTTGCTACAGTTAAAGGAGTTCATCAATCTGAATTAAAAGAGCAAGTGAATCCTGATATAATATTAGGAAATACCTATCATTTATATTTACGTCCACAAACTGATATTATTGAACAAGCTGGAGGACTTCACAAGTTTATGAATTGGGATCGTAATATTTTAACTGACAGTGGAGGCTATCAGGTATATTCGCTTTCTGGAAGAAGAAAAATAAATGAAGAAGGAGTAAAATTTAAAAGTCATATTGATGGTTCTACACATTTTTTTACACCTGAAAATGTGATGGAAATTCAACGTAAAATTGGAGCAGATATAATAATGGCTTTTGATGAGTGTACGCCATACCCATGTGATTATAAATATGCAAAAAGATCAATGCATATGACACATCGCTGGTTAAAAAGATGTATTAATCATTTAGAAAAAACACCATTAAAATATGATTATAATCAAACTTTTTTTCCAATAGTACAAGGGAGTACTTATAAAGATTTACGTAAACAATCGGCAGAATATATTGCATCTGTAGAAGCAGAAGGGAATGCGATTGGTGGGTTGTCTGTTGGAGAGCCAGCTGAAGAAATGTATGCAATGACAGAAGTAGTTACAGCTGTATTACCTGAAGATAAACCAAGATATTTAATGGGAGTTGGAACTCCAATAAATATTTTAGAAAATATAGCTTTAGGAATTGATATGTTTGATTGCGTTATGCCAACACGTAATGCTCGTAATGGAATGTTATTTACAGCACATGGAACCATTAATATTAAAAATAAGAAATGGGAAAATGATTTTTCACCAATAGATGAAATGGGCATAACTCATGTAGATACTATGTATTCTAAAGCTTATTTAAGACACCTATTTGCTGCTAGAGAAATGTTGGGTAAACAAATAGCGTCAATACATAATTTAGGATTTTATTTGTGGTTAACTCGTGAAGCAAGGAAACATATTTTAGCAGGAGACTTTGTTGAGTGGAAAGATAAGATGGTAAAACAAATGGACAAACGTTTATAATTTGAAATTATTAGACAGGTACATATTAAAACGTTATTTGGTAACTTTTCTGTTTACCTTATTGATATTGATACCAATAGCTGTTGCTATTGATATTGCTGAAAAAATTGATAAGTTTTTAAGAAATGAAAGCCTAACTCTGTTTGAAGTTGTAAATGATTATTATGTAAATTTTATTATTTATTATGTTAATACATTTATGCCATTAGCATTATTTATAGCAGTAATCTTATTTACTTCTAAGCTTGCAAATAACACTGAGATAGTTGCCATTAATACTTCTCAAATATCATTTACTAGATTTTTATATCCATATTTTGTGGGGGCCACGATAATAACAACAGTTGCACTGTTAATGAATCATTTTTTTGTTCCATCTAGTAGTAAAACAAGAAGAGCATTTGAAAAACAGTATTTATCACGCAAAAATTATGTAGATAATTCTGTTAGAGATTTTAGTTTACAATTAAATGATAGTACTTATGTTTTTATAAAGAGATTTAATTTAGATAGAAATTCTGGATATAATTTTTCAATTGAAACCTATAATGGAATTCAACTAAGGAGTAGGTTGATTTCTGAAAGTATGGGTTGGAATAAAAACGATAGTATATTTAATTTATATAATTGGAAGAAGCGTAAGGTTTTTAAAGATAAAGATATTATTTCTTCAGGAAATAATATGGACACTACCTTTGCTTTTACTCCGAAAGACTTTAATTATAAATCTATTGTTGCTCAAGAAATGGTGTCAAATGAGTTAATAGATTTTATAAATATATCTAAAAAAAGAGGGATTAAAAACTTAAACGCCTATTATGTTGAGCTATATAAAAGAACTAGTTTACCTATAGCGTCATATATTTTAACCTTAATAGCCGTAGCTTTGGCTTACAAGAAGCAACGAGGTGGAATTGGAGTTAATTTAGCTTTTGGTGTAGCTGTTATGTTTATATATGTATTCTTCTTAAAAATAGCTCAAGTGTTAGGCGCCGTTGCTGATGCAAATCCTTTAATTAATGTTTGGACACCGAATATTATATTTGGTATTTATGCAATATATTTATACGTAAATGCAAGAAAGTAAATTAAAGCATTATTTAGTATTACATTTTATAGTTTTTATTTGGGGGTTTACCGCTATTTTAGGGGCTCTGATAACTATAAAATCAGTACCGTTAGTTTGGTTTAGAATGCTATTAGCAGTATTTTTTATAGCTATTTATTTTATCGTTAAAAAGAAAAATTTTAAGATTGAAAAAAAAGCAATCTTTAAGTTTGTAATTACAGGTTTAATCATTGCATTACACTGGATAACTTTTTTTAAAGCAATAAAAGTATCAAATGTTTCAGTTGCTTTAGTTACAATGAGTACAGGAGCTTTTTTTGCATCACTGATAGAGCCTGTGTTTTTTAAAAGAAGAATTAAAACAATTGAAATCGTATTAGGATTACTAGTGATTTTAGGTTTGTATATTATATTTAATTTTGAAAGTAAGTATACTTTAGGAATTATATATGCATTAATATCTTCTTTCTTATCTGCACTATTTTCTGTGCTAAATGGACTATTTGTAAAAAAGTACGAAGCTGATTTAATATCGTTTTATCAATTGCTTTTTGGAGTTTTAGGAGTAACAATATTTTTGATTTTCTCAAACCAATTTTCTTTTAATTTTTTTAAATTACCAATGTCTGATTGGTTTTATTTGTTTCTGTTAAGTAGTATTTGCACAGCTTATGCATTTATAGCATCTGTAAAAGTAATGAGGTATTTAACACCTTATACTGTAATGCTAACTATTAATTTGGAACCTATATATGCTATAATATTAGCTTTAATTGTTTTTGGAGAAAAAGAACAAATGAATGTAGAGTTTTATTACGGAGCAGCGATTGTTTTATTTGTAGTATTGTTAAATGGATTGCTAAAAAATAAAACGGTAATTGAAAAAAAAATAAGAATAAAAAAATAAGGAAAAAAGAGTTAGTAATAATATAACTGTGTAAATTTTTAGTATGTTTGCTTTTACAAACAACTGATTAAATAAGTAGAAAATCAAACTATACACAATGGAATATTTAGATTTTGAAATGCCAATTAAAGAACTAGAAGATCAATTGGCAAAATGCTTTGACATAGGGAAAGAAAGTGATGTAGACGTTACAGAGACCTGTAAGAAAATTGAAAAAAAATTAGAGAAAGCTAAGAAAGATATATATAAAAATTTAACACCTTGGCAACGTGTTCAATTATCACGTCATCCTAATAGACCTTATACTTTAGACTATATTAAGGCTATTTGTGGTAATACTTTTATGGAATTACATGGAGATAGAAGTGTTAAAGATGACAAAGCGATGATTGGTGGTTTAGGTAAAATTGGCGATCAATCTTTTATGTTTATTGGACAGCAGAAAGGGTATAATACTAAAACACGTCAGTATCGTAATTTTGGTATGGCTAATCCTGAAGGATATAGGAAGGCTTTACGTTTAATGAGAATGGCTGAAAAATTTGGTATACCTGTTGTAACACTAGTAGATACTCCTGGTGCATACCCAGGTTTAGAAGCTGAAGAAAGAGGACAAGGTGAAGCCATAGCTCGTAATATACTTGAAATGACCCGACTAAAAACTCCTGTAATAACTATAATTATTGGAGAAGGAGCCTCTGGAGGTGCTGTTGGTATTGGAGTAGGAGATAGAGTGTATATGATGGAAAATACATGGTATACTGTAATTTCTCCAGAATCTTGTTCATCAATTTTATGGCGTAGTTGGGAGTTTAAAGAGCAAGCTGCGGAAGCTTTGAAATTAACCAGTGGTGATTTGAAAGAATTAAAACTAATTGATGGAATAATTGAAGAACCAATTGGAGGTGCACATTCTGATAGAAATGGAGCGTATGAAGCTGTAAAAAATCAGATTTTAACTGCTTTTGAAGAATTAAAAGTATTAGATCAAGTTGAGTTAGTAGCGCAGCGAATGGAAAAATATGCTAATATGGGAGTTTATAAAGAATAATATTTTTCATATCAAAAAATAAAAAAGCATCTTAATTAAGATGCTTTTTTATTTTAAGTACGTCCCGTTTTATAATATAATAACTCAAAAACGTTTTTATTATGAAAGTTCAGTAAAATAAGAGAGTTAAGAGTACTCAAAGCGCTGTTAATATAGTTTTTATTAGTACTAATGGCTTAGTAGAAAAACCAACATTTTAATACTAACAGTGAGATAGTTTTGGTAAAGGCTTAAATGAAAGTCAATAAATACCCTAGAATAGAACTCCCTAAAACAATATAAGCACTATTCAGTTTCCTTAAAACAAAAACAATAAGTAAGCTAATTACTGAAATTAAAGTTGTTCGCCAATCGGTAATAGTATTTTTAGCCATTTCAATACAAACAGCTATAATTAAAGCCACAGCAGCCACGTTAACAGTATCTAATATATTGCTTATTACCTTCGATTTTCGCATTTTTGGAATTAATGGATTAAGCATCAAAACAAAAAGGAAAGATGGAAGAAATATGCCCAAAGTAGCGGCAAAAGCCCCTATAAATCCATTCATTTGCCAGCCAATAAAAGTTGCTGTAGTTAAAATAGGTCCTGGAGTTATTTGACCAACAGCAACTGCATCTAATAAAGCCTGTTTGGTAAGCCATCCATTAACTACTAATTCTGACTCTAGAAAAGCAAATAATACATAGCCGCTTCCATAAAGTATTGTTCCAATTTTAAAAAAAGCTAAAAATATGGTCAGAGTTGATATTTTAGCTTCAGTACCAAATTCAATAAGAAAAAGTGGGATAAAACTATTAAAATGATTTTTATATTTTTTACTAAAGAATAGCAGTATCCCAACAAAAGCAACTATAAAAAGTACAATAATTTCATTTAACCCAAGTAGGCACGCAAGTATCGATAAAAGACACAATAAAGCAAGTTGTGGAGTTTTTATAGCCTTTTTACTTAATTTATAAGCTGCCATTAAAATAATGGAAATAACAGCAGGTTTTATACCGTAAATAAAAGGAGTAACATTAGGAAGCTGACCATATTTCTGATAAAGCCAAGCAAAAACACCAGTAATTAAAGCAGCTGGAAAAATAAAACAAATCCCAGCAACAAACAAACCTTTCCATCCAGCTTTTTCATGTCCACAATGCATGGTCATTTCAGTAGAGTTAGGCCCAGGAATTAAATTAGTAGCACCTATTAGGTCTAAAAAATGTTCTTGAGTCATCCACTTTCGTTTCGCAACTATTTCGTTTTCCATCATTGCTATGTGTGCGGCTGGACCTCCAAAGGCAATACACCCTAATTTAAAAAATAAAGAAGCTATTTCTCTTAAATCATTTTTTTTCGATATTGTTTTTTCTATTTCGGACAAAATATTAAATTATGTAGTTAAACTGTTTATTTTACGCGGTTATAAAAAAATAATTTGTAGTTAGGTAATAAACTTGGTTGAGTAATTTTTATTAAATCTTTTAAAACTAAGTCAGGACGAACAGGAGATAATTCAAAATAAATTAAACCACCAGTTTCTCCTTTGTTATGAGCTATAGAATATAAGTTGTTATTTTTAAAAGCATCAAATTCTTTGTAGTGAATATTTGCAGTAGTTAACTGTGTTTTTGTTTCATATAACCCACAATTAAACCAAAAGTCTGCTTTCTTCCCTTTGTCCAAAACTTCTTCAAAACTGAGTTGTAAACTACCCGTTCCTTTCGTATGTTTCCATAAATAATTTAGATTGGCATCTTTGAAATATGATGAAAAAAAACTTTTTCCAGCCGGTACGTTCCAAACATCCTTAAACATACTGCCAGAAATAACAGTAATTTTTTTATTGTTTTCTTTGGCAATGTTTTTAGCATTTAAATATTCCGTTTCTATTTTATTAAAAATACTATCTGCTTCTTTTTCTTTATTAAGTAATGCACCAAAAAACTTTATCCATTCCGCTCTACCTAAAGGTGTTTCTTCTAACCAATCTCCATTAAAAATTACTGGAATACCAATCTTTTGTATATTTTCATATAATTTGTTGTTAGGGTGCAATGAAAAACCAACAACGAGTTCTGGGTTTAATGCCATTAATTTTTCTGTATTCATGCTTTGTTCAGAACCTAATTCAACTACTTTACCTTCTTTAATTCTATTTCTAGTTTTTTTAGAAGATATGTATTGGGTATTTGGAAAACCTACTAACACATTCTCTGAACCTAATAACTCTAGCATTGGAATATGCGTAGTACTAGTAACTACCAATTTTTGAACTGGCACTTTAATTTCATTTTTGTTCTTGCTAGAATTACTAAGTATGTAAGTAGATTCTTTGTTTGATTTTTGAAATACTTTTTTAATAACTAATTGCTTGTAACCATTTTTAGTAATAATTTCAAAACCTTTAGCATATTTTAATGTGTTTTTACTATTGGTATTTTTAATGTTTTCTTTTTGATTAGATGATTGACATTGAATTAAAAGAAAAGATATAATAGATAGTAATAAAAACTGTTTCATAAATTTTTATGTTAATTTTAGTTTTATAATAGCACCATAAGTAAGTTTTAAATCAAAAGACTTCTCTAAAGGGATATTGTTTATATATGACCAAATACTTCTAATGACTCCTGCATGGGTTACGATTACAGATTTTTTTGTTTTATTTTGTTTTATTTCTTTTAAGAAAGAAATGGTTCGTTGCTGTAAATCAATATATGATTCACCGTTTTTTGTAGGTACATTTACAAAATCATTCATCCAAACATCCAAATCATCCCTATTAATATCATCCCATTTATTTAGTTCCCAATCACCAAAATTTAACTCTTTTAAACGATTATCAAAAGTGATTTTTTCAGCTAATTTTTCAGCTAAAATGGCACAACGTTTTAACGGGCTACTATAGTAATTTATACTATCGTCATTTATACCGATTTCTTTTATTATCGGTTTAATTTCTTCTAAAAAAGAATCGGTAATACCAATATCTGACTGGCCATAACAAATACCTTTGGCTATATTAGGTGTGGTATGCCTTATTAAAATAATTTCCATAAACTCAAAATAGATAAATAAAAAATAACTTCAGAAACTTGTTGTAAAGCACCAGCACAATCACCTGTTTGTCCACCAATCCATTTTTTAAAAAAACGCCCCATATATAAATAAGTTATTAGTAAAGGAATTAACACTAAAAATAGCGTAATGTTTTTTAATAAAAGTAATGGTAATATGCCGAAAACACCTGATATTATTAGTGATTTAGTACTCATTTTTTGAGTGGTAGGTTTTACCTTAGAACTATCAACATCTCTAACGTACTTGTGGGTGTATAGGAGTATTGTTGCAATAAATCTACTTATGCTATGTCCACAAATAATAATAACAATAAGGTTAACTGAGAAATTATATAAATGGTATAAGGCTAAAAATTTTAAGGCTAAAATAAAAACTAAACCACTTACACCAAAAGTTCCCAGTCTGGAGTCTTTCATGATAATTAATATTTTTTCCTTTGTCCATCCACCTCCAAATCCATCACAAACGTCAGCAAAACCATCTTCATGAAAAGCACCTGTTATCCAAATAGAAGCTACCATACTGAGTATAATGGAAATATCTGGAGTAAAAATAAAAGAAGTAGTATAGTATATTAAGGAAGCTATTGATCCTACTAATATTCCAACCAAAGAAAAGTATCTACTACTTTTATTTAATATTTGAGGAGAGTGATCTACCCATTTAGGACAGGGTATTCTGGTAAAAAATAAAACAGCTGTTAAAAAATAATGAATTTGGTTTTTCATATAGTAAGGTTAAGCCTCTGAAACATTTGCACTTTTAAAAGTAGCCATTTCATTTAAAAAGTTTACACTAGCTTTAATTATAGGGAAAGCAATAGCACATCCAGTACCTTCTCCTAAACGTAATCCAAGATTTATTAGAGGTGTGGCATTTAAATAATTTAACATGTTTTTATGTCCTTGTTCTCCTGATGTATGGCAAAAGATACAATAGTCTATAATATTAGAGTTTATTGCATGCGCTGCTAACAACGCTGAAGTAACTATAAATCCATCAATTAGTAGAGTCATTTTTAAAGATGCAGCTTCTAACATAGCTCCACACATCATAACAATTTCAAATCCACCGAAAGAAATTAATGCATCTTTAGGAGTTACTATAGAACTTTCGTGAAAATTAGATACCTCTTTTAATGTTTTAATTTTTGTTTTTAAACCTTCGTCACTAACTCCAGTTCCTCTTCCAACACATTTTTCAATAGGAGTATTAGTAAAAAAACTCATTAATAATGATGCCGAAGAAGTGTTGCCAATTCCCATTTCTCCGAATCCTAAAACATTACAACCTTGATTGTAAGTTTCTTGAACAAGTTTTTTTCCTTTATAAAAAGCTAATTCATATTCTTCAGTAGACATTGCTTTTTTAACACTATAATCAGCAGTCCCATTAGCTATTTTAGCATTGATTAATTGTGAGTTATCTTCAAAATCAGCATTAACACCAGCGTCAATAATTTTTAAATTAATTGAATTTTGCTTACAAAACACATTGATAGCAGCTCCACCATTTAAAAAATTAATAACCATTTGTTTTGTTACTTCTTGTGGATATGGACTTACTTTGTTTGTTTTTGCTATACCATGGTCACCAGCAAAAACCATGATAGTAGGTTTTGAAAGAGTAGGAGTTGGCGTATCTTGAATTAAACCTATTTGTAAAGCAATTGTTTCTAAAACTCCTAAAGCTCCAATTGGTTTTGTTTTAAAGTTTATCTCTTCCTGAATGGTGTTTAGTAACTTTTTAGAAAGAGGGTGTATTGTTGTATCCATTTAGCTTATTTTAACGTTAAAGGTAGTCCAGAGACCATAAAAAAAGCTTTATCAGCATATTTTGTAATGTATTGGTTGGTCCAACCTTGTAATTCTGTAAATTTTCTGCCAACTTCAGTTTGAGCATGAAGTCCCATACCTATTTCATTAGAAATTATAATAATGTTTGCATTTATTTGAGTTAACTTATCAATTTCTTTTTTTGCTAACTCTAAACTTAACTGCACATTGTTTTTTGTGTCTAGATAAAAATTAGTAAGCCACAAAGTAACACAGTCAATAACCACTGTTTGCTTTTCCGAAATAAAGGTACTAATTAATTTTTCTTCTTCTATAGTTGTCCAGCGATCATCTCTTTCAGAAATGTGTCTCTTAACTCGTTCTTTAAAATTCTCATCCCAAATACGAGAGGTTGCAAGGTATATTGGAGTATCGGATAAAGATTCAGCAAGTTTTTGAGCATAACTACTTTTTCCTGATCGTTCACCTCCTGTTATATAGTAAATCATATATTCGTTAAATAGATAAGACAAATATTGTAAAGATTTTTAATAAAAAGAAGATTAAAGTAAATTACTATTTACATTTGTTTTTTTAATCTCATAAAAACAAATGACTGTATCCTCTTTTATGCCAGCAGTAACCCAAATGATTTACGACATGGGGTTACAACATTTTTTAAATGGAGTAACATTTGAATGCCCAGAAATGGCATTAAAAGAAAAAGATGTTGCTGTAAGATATAAATTAGAAGGGAAAGAATTAACGAGTAAAGAGATAACAGAAATTTTTTCAAAAACAAAAAAAGAGGGAGGTACTTTATACTATGTAGATGAATCTGTTTTAGAGAGTATAGCTCCTGATCTTATTTTTACGCAAGATGTATGTGATGTTTGTCAAATAGATACAGAATCTGTAGCCAAATCGGCTTACAAGCTAGCGAAGTCTCCAAAATTAATTTCAATTACACCAAATTCTTTAGAAGATGTTTTTAATAATGCTTTGACCATTGCCAAAGAGATGAACCAAGAAAGTATTGGGATTAATTATGTAAGAAGATTAAAAGAGCGTATATATGATATCGTAGATATTCAAAGAATACATAAAATACAATCTAAAAGTGTATTGTTATTAGAATGGATTGATCCTTTATTTAATTGTGGTCACTGGATTCCTCATCAAATTGGATATGCTGGAGGAGTAGATTTATTATCACATCCATCTGGAGATAGTATCGTTGTTTCTTGGGATAAAATTGTAAAATACAATCCAGAAGTATTAATAATTGCGCCTTGTGGCTATGGAATGAAAAGAACTCTTGAAGATATGGTGTTCTTAGAGGAAAAGAAGGAATGGAGTACCTTAAAAGCAGTGAGAAATAAACAAGTATACATTGCTGACTTTGCAATGTTCACTCAATCATCAGCTAGTACTTTAGTAGATGGTATAGAGTGTTTAGCAACAATGATTCATCCAAATTATTATTCAGTATCAGATGAGCTTAAAGTTAAGTTTTCTAACTATAATGATTTATTGTCTTTAAATTCTTAAAAATAGCATACATTTGCGAAAATTTAGGTTTTGGTGTTTAAATAGCATCAAATTAAAAGGGAATTTGGATAAATACCAAAGCTGTTCCCGCAACTGTAAGCTACTAAGCTTGTAATTAATCTTTTACGTCACTGTTTTTTAATGGGAAGACCAATTACAAGACGCAAGCCAGGAGACCTGCCTAAATATTTAAATAATTCAAACTTTCGGGATAAAGGTTTGGGTGTAGGGGGGCTGCGCTTTAATTTTTTTCCTGATTTAATTATCATTACAAAATGAAAAAAAAAGTACTTTGTTTAAGTGTTTTAATGTCAATAGTAACGTTTAGCTTAAAAGCACAGCAAAAGGAAAAAATAATTGAGTTAGACGAAGTTGTAATAACAGACTCTAGATTCAAGTTAAAAAAGGAAAACTCGGGAAAAGTTGTTCATAAAATAACACCAGCTACAATAAAAAGAAACCAAGGTAAAAATTTAGTAGATTTAATTAATTCGATAGCAGGAATTGAAATTAATGGAAATACAAGTTCTAATGGACAAAATTTAGGTTTTTTTGTAAGAGGAGGTGCAACTAAAGAGGTTGTTGTATTAATTGATGGAATACAGGTGTCAAACCCAGCAGGTACATCTGGAGGATATGATTTAAGACTTTTGGATTTAAATGAAGTAGAGTCTGTTGAAATTATTAAGGGTGCTGCAAGTACTTTATACGGATCAGGAGCTACTACAGCTGTTATTAATATCAAGTTAAAGGAAGCTAAAAGTGGTACAGCAAATACTAATTTATCTTTATTGGTAGGTACCAATAATTCTCAAGATTCCAATAACGGAACAATTATTCAGAGTAAAGCTAATGTTAATGGTAAAATTAGTAAATTTAATTATTTAGTTGGTTTTTCATCATTACAATCAAATGGTTTTTCTGCGGCTGAATCAAAAAACAAGCATCAAAAATTCAACGATGATTCTTTTCAAAGAATTGCATCTAATTTAAAACTAGGATATAGGTTTAATAGACGTTTTTCTATTAAGGCTTTTGGTAATTATAGTGAATTTGATAATAATTATGATTCAGGGGCTTTTACTGACGGGAATAACTTTTCAGAAGATGTAAGTTATAGAGTAGGCGTTTCTCCAGAATATAAATATGAGAATGGGAGTATTCATATAAATGCTGCTTACAGCAACTATAAAAGTGACAGAACACAAACATCATTTCCAGGAAAAAGTAATGGAGAAAATTATATAATTGATGCTTTTGTTAAGCATAGGTTCAATAATTTGTATGTAATAGGAGGAGTTAATTATCAGGATAATAGTATCGAAACATTTACAATTCCTTTTGGGGAAACTGAGTTAACCAAAACAGTTTATGCAGAGAAACCAATTTCTCAATTAATTGACCCTTATGTAAATGCTGTTTACGTGTCTAATTTTGGATTAAATGTAAATGGAGGTGTACGATTGAATAATCATAATAAATATGGAAACCACTTTGTGTATAATTTAAATCCTTCTTATACTATAAAACAAGAGAATGGTTATGTTAAGTTTTTAGGATCATATAGTACTGCTTTTTTAGCGCCTTCAGTTCAAGAATTATATGCATCTTGGGGAAATATAGATTTAAAACCTCAAGAAAGTACTACCTATGAAGGAGGAATTGAATTTAAACATAATTCTTTAGTTTTAAATGCTGTTTATTTCAATAGAGATGTAACAAATATTATAGCTTATAATTCTTCAACTTTTAAAATGAATAATTTTGGAAACACTACTATTGATGGTCTGGAGCTGTCACTAGATTATACGTTGTTAAAACAAGTAGAGTTTAACGCTAATTATGCTTATACTAAAAACAATGAAATTGCCATTAGAATACCCAAGCATAAAGTTAATGTAGGTCTTAATTATGCTTATAAAGCTACTAATTTTGCCCTAAACTACCAGTTTGTTAGTGATAGAGATGACACTGATTTTAGACCATGGCCAAGTGTAAATACAATATTAGAATCGTATTCTCTTTTAGATTTTTCTGCTAATCATAAGTTAAATGATAATATTCAATTAATGTTTAATGTTTCAAACATTTTAAATGAAGACTATGAAGAAGTTTTTGGATTTTCAACAAGAGGTAGAAATTTTAAACTAGGAGTTAGCTTTAACTTTTAATACTGATAAAAAGAGTAAATAAAGCTGATTTAACTGATTTTTTCAATTTCAGTAAATAACTTAACACGCATTTATAGTAGCATAAAAATGGAATAGTTTTACCA
Organism: Tenacibaculum sp. nBUS_03; assembly: GCF_051201695.1. Taxonomy (GTDB): domain Bacteria; phylum Bacteroidota; class Bacteroidia; order Flavobacteriales; family Flavobacteriaceae; genus Polaribacter. Next base: position 4,225,158 of record NZ_CP179214.1, read on the forward strand.
ACAGTAAAGACTATAACAACTAGATTGCTGATTGTTTGTATAGACTGGTAATAAAAAATAACAGTTAATATGTATCAGGTACTGTTTTTACTGAATTAAATGTTTACGAAGGTCGTAACAAATACTAAAAAGAAACAAAAGAGGTTTTTAAATGAACTTCTGAAATTTATTTTAACTAATAAGTTTGTTAAGATCCCCCCCTTAAATCTATAAAGTTCATTTATAGTAACAAAAGTTCACTTAAATGTGAGCTTTTGTTTTTTATATAAACTCTTCATTAATAGTGCTCAATAAAATATTTATATAAAATCACCATGGTTTTTGTAACATAATTTAAAAACAAGCGTCTTGTTATAAAAGTAATTAACGATTTAACAGAAAATTAGTAATCAATTAGTTATTCGATTTTTACTTTGGTATAATAAATTAACTAACGAATGATAAGAATTGAAAATTTGCATAAGTCTTACCCAATAGGTAAAGAGTCTCTTCATGTTTTAAAGGGGTTAGACCTTCATATTAAAGAAGGGGAATTTGTATCAATTATGGGATCGTCTGGGTCAGGAAAGTCAACATTATTGAATATTGTTGGATTGTTGGATTCACATGATGAAGGAAAATATTATTTAAATGGTCAGTTAATTGAAGAGTTAAATGAAAAGAAAGCTGCAATTTTACGTAATAAATTTTTAGGTTTTGTTTTTCAGTCTTTTAATTTAATATCATACAAAACAGCTTTAGAAAATGTTGCCTTGCCTCTATATTACAAAGGAATGGCAAGGAAAGAGCGATTAAAAATAGCTTTAGAATATTTAGAAAAAGTAGGATTAAAAGATTGGGCTAATCATTTACCTAACGAATTATCTGGAGGTCAAAAACAACGTGTTGCTATTGCTAGAGCTTTAGTTACTAAACCTAAAGTTGTACTAGCAGATGAGCCTACAGGAGCATTAGATTCAACAACAACAGATTCTGTTATGGATTTGCTGAAAGAAATTAATGATGAGGGAATGACAGTTTTTGTAATAACTCATGAAGAAGAAGTTGCTGAACAAACCAATAGAGTTGTTCGATTGAAGGATGGAGTAATTATTAGTGATGAATTGACTGGAGTAAAAACTAATGCTAACGCTAAAGCAATATAATTATGTTTGATTTAGATCGTTGGAGAGAAATTTTTCAGAGTATTAACAAAAATAGATTGCGATCAGTAATGTCTGGTTTTACTATTGCATTTGCTATTTTGTTATTTACTCTTTTATTTGGAATAGTAAGTGGTCTAAGTAACTCTTTTAAAGGAGCTTTTGTAGATGATGCTCAAAATTCAATGTTTGTAAGAGTATGGAAAACTTCTAAACCTTATAAGGGGTTGCAAACGGGAAGAAGAATTCAATTAAAAAATAAAGATTTTGATTACGTAAAAGGTGAGTATGAAGACAAAATTCAACATCTAACTGCACGGATTTATAAAAGTGTTAGTATTTCATATAAAAATAAATCTGATAATTACCGATTAAGAGCAGTACATCCAGATCATCAGTTTTTGGAAAAAACAATTATTGATGAAGGAAGATATATTAATGAAAGGGATATAAAAGAGAAATCTAAAGTTATCGTTATTGGAAGGCTTGTAAAGCAAGATTTATTTGGAGAAAAACCAGCTTTAGGAAAAAGAGTTAATGTTAGTGGTATATCATATAAAATCATTGGTGTTTTTTCAGACGATGGAGGGGATAATGAAGAACGTCAAACCTATATGCCAGTTTCTACCGCTCAAATGATTTATGGGAATAATGATCATATAAATCAAATTAATATAGGTTATAATCCAAAATTGAGTTTAGATGAAGCAATAGCATTTGGAAATAAAGTTGAACGTGATTTACGTAAAAATCTAGGGATTCATCCAGATGATCAAAGTGCACTATCTGTTCGTAATATGGCAGAGGCAAATAAAGGAATAGGAACATTCATGTTAGCATTATACTTTATTGTGATTTTTGTTGGGTCAGGTACTTTAATTGCAGGGATAATAGGTATTAGTAATATCATGATTTTTGTTATAAAAGAACGAACAAAAGAATTTGGTATAAGAAAAGCATTAGGAGCTAAACCAGCGTCTATTGTAGGAATGGTTGTACAAGAATCTGTTTTAATTACAACTATTGCAGGTTATTTAGGTTTGTCATTAGGGACTTATATTTTAAGTTTTATAGGTGATAGTTTAGAGAAGTATTTTATAAAAGACCCAAGTGTAAGTCCAGGAATTGTAATAGGAGCAACCATTGTTTTAATCCTTTCTGGTTTAATTGCTGGTTACATTCCAGCTAAAAGAGCAGCCAGTATTAAACCAATTGTAGCATTAAGAGCAGATTAATTATGAAATTTTTATTTGATTCAGATAGTTGGCAAGAAATTTACGGTAGTATTCGTAAGAATAAAATTAGAACTGTAATTACAATTATTGGTGTATTATGGGGGATTTTTTTACTAGTTGTACTTTTAGGTGCAGCAAGAGGAATGGAAAATAACTTCAAAAAAATATTTGGAAACTTTGCAACCAATAGTGTTTTTATATGGACACAGTCTACCGATACTCCTTTTAAAGGATTTCAAAAAGGAAGGCGCTTTTTACCTAGTTTAACAGATGTTAAAATATTAAAAGAAGAGTTTAAAGAAATTAAATTATTAGCACCAAGAAGTCAAACCAATGCACAATTAATCAAAGATTTCAAATCGGGAAGCTTTCAAGTAAGTGGAGATTATCCTGTATTAGATCAAGTGCAAAAAAAGGAATTGATTTATGGTAGGTTTTTAAATGAGAATGATATTCTTTCAAAATCGAAAGTAGTTGTTATTTCTGAGGATATATATAAACAATTATTTGATAAAAATGTAAAGCCAGTAGGGCAGTATATTAAAGTAAATAATATCAATTTTAAGGTTATTGGGGTGTATAAACGACCTAGTAGTATTAATTTTGATGATGATACCGCTTATATACCTTTTACAACCTTTCAGCAGATATACAATATGGGAGATAAAATTCATTGGATGATGATTACAGCTAATGAAGGAGTTGATATAAAGCAATTAGAAAAAGACGTATTATTAACTCTAAAAAATTTACATAAAGTACACCCAGATGATAAACGAGCTTTTGGTAGTGTAAATTTAGGAGTTGAGATCGCTAAATTCACAGGTTTCTTAACTGGAATGCAATTTTTAACATGGTTTGTAGGTATTGCAACTTTAATAGCAGGAGTATTTGCAATTGGAAACATATTATTAATTACAGTTAAAGAACGTACAAAAGAAATAGGAATAAGAAGAGCTTTAGGGGCTACCCCTAGAAGTGTTAGACAACAAATTATTTTAGAGTCTGTTTTTTTAACAACAGTAGCTGGAATGCTAGGAATTATTTTTGGAGCATTGGTACTGTTTTTAATAGATTCCGCCTTTGGCCATGGACCAGATCCTACATTAGTAAATCCAACCGTAAATATTCCAATTATTATGATAGCATTTTTAACATTAGTAGTATTAGGAACCCTAATAGGTTTAATACCAGCATACATGGCAACAATAGTTAAACCAATAGAAGCATTAAGAGAAGAATAAATCAATCAACAAATCATGAGTAAAAGAGCAAAAATTATTTTAGGAATTGTTTTAGTACTATTTGTAGTAGCACTAGTTTGGTTCGGGAAAAAGAACAAAAAAAATATTGTAGAGTATGAGACTGAAAAACCATTCAGAACTACAATTGTTAAAAAAACTGTAGCGACAGGAAAAGTTATTCCACTAGAAGAAGTTGAAATTAAACCTCAAATTGCAGGAATTGTTGATAAAATTCTTGTTGAAGAAGGTGCAGTTGTTAAAGTTGGTGATTTGATTGCAACTGTTAGAGTTGTGCCAAATGTAGCATCTTTGAATAGAGCAAGTGGTAGTGTGAAAAACGCAAAATTATCTTTTGAGAATGCTAAGGTTCAGTTTGAAAGAAATAAAAGATTATTTGATAAAGGAGTAATTTCTCGTCAGGATTTTGAGAACTCTGAGTTAAGCTATAACAATGCAAAACAAGTATTGTCAAATGCTCAATCTGATATGGACATTATTAGAAAAGGTACCACATCTGGTCTGGGTAATGCAGCCAATACAAGTATTAGAGCTACAACTTCTGGAATGATAGTGGAGATTCCAGTAAAAAAAGGGTATCAAGTTACACAAACCAATGATTTTAATGCAGGAACGACAATTGCTCGTATTGCAGATATGACAAAAATGATTTTTGAAGGAAAAGTTGATGAATCAGAAGTTGGTAAATTAGTAAGAGGATCAGACATTGAAGTAGCATTGGGAGCTATAGAAAATAAAAAATTTCCTGCAAAATTAAATTTTATCGCTCCTAAAGGTACTGAAGAAGGAGGAGCTGTACAGTTTAAAATAAAAGCTGATGTAACATTAGATAGCAATTATTTTATTAGAGCAGGGTATAGTGCAAATGCAGATATTGTTTTAGAGAAAAAAGATAGTGTAATGTCTATAAAAGAGGCTTTATTAAAATTTGATAAAAAAACGGAAGAACCTTATGTAGAAATTAAAGTTGATGAAGGTAAGTTTGAGAAAAGAAATGTTAAACTGGGAACTTCAGATGGTGTTAATGTTGAAATTTTAGAAGGGGTAACGAAAGATGATGAAATTAAGATTTGGAACAAGGCATCAAAAGATAAAGACTAGATAAGTTAATTGTATATAAAAAACGTTTACAAAGTAAAATTTGTAAACGTTTTTTGCTTCTTAATAAAACTCTAATACTTATTTTAGGGTTATATATTTCTATTTCGTTTCTTGCTTGAAATTACACATTTGCTATGTAATTTTTAATTTCTTTATAACGATAGACAATTATATAGATACCTGAAAATTTTAATTACAGTAAAATAAATTTTTAAGGAAATACTACAAGGGTATTGTTTTACTAGAAATGGTTTGTTGAGCACTTAAAATAAGGTTTATCATATAATATAAAAAGACCGATGAAATAAGTTTATCATCGGTCTTTTTAAATATTTTAAGTATTAAGTTTATTCAGTTCCTCCTGTAGAAACCATACTCTTAGCTTTTGCTGGAACAAGTTTTTTAGCGATAAAACCTTTGATTTTTAATACAGTTCTAGCCTTCTTAGCATTAGACATAACAGTAATTTGCTTAGAAAAACCTCCTGGTCTGTTTGTGTCATAAGAAACTTCTATTTGTCCTTTTTCTCCTGGCATAATTGGCTTTTCAGGTTTCTTTGGTACAGTACATCCGCAAGTAGATCTGATGTCTTTAATAATTAATGGAGCATCACCTACGTTCGTGAATTCAAATACTCGTTTACCTTCAGATCCTAAGGCTACTTTACCATAGTTAATCACTTCATTTTCAAACTTAAATTCTTGAGCACCTACAGTTAAAGTGATAAAGCAAATAGCTACAAATGATAAAATTGTTTTCATAATGTTAATTTTAATTAGGGGTTACATAACCGGTTACAAATTTATAATTATTTTTTGATACTAAAAAAAAGGCAACTATTTTTCTGTAGCTCACAGATAGTTGTATTTTTGCTAATCAATTTTCAAAAATAATGCCAAAAAATATTTATTTGGCTAAATATAGTAAAAACATATGAATATTCCATCAAAATACAATTCTAAAGAGGTAGAAGGAAAGTGGTACGAATACTGGATGAAACATAATTATTTTCATTCTGAAGTAGATGATCGTGAGCCATATACAATTGTAATACCGCCACCTAATGTCACAGGAGTATTACATATGGGACATATGTTAAACAATACAATTCAAGATGTTTTAATTCGTAGGGCTCGTTTACAAGGTAAAAATGCTTGTTGGGTTCCTGGAACTGATCATGCTTCGATTGCTACTGAAGCAAAGGTAGTAGCAAAACTGAAAGAACAAGGAATTAATAAAAACGATTTAACACGTGAAGAATTTCTTGAGCATGCATGGGAATGGAAGAATGAATATGGAGGAATCATCTTAGATCAATTAAAGAAACTAGGTGCTTCTTGTGATTGGGAAAGAACTTCTTTTACCATGGATCCTGCATTATCTGAATCAGTAATAAAAGTGTTTGTTGATCTTTATAACAAAGGATTAATATATAGAGGGTATCGAATGGTAAATTGGGATCCTGAAGCTAAAACAACCTTATCAGATGAAGAAGTAATTTATATAGAAAAACAAGGAAATCTTTATTACTTAGAATATAAAATTGAAGGTTCTGAAGATAAATTAACGATTGCAACCACACGTCCTGAAACTATTTTTGGAGATACAGCTATATGTATTAATCCGAATGATGAACGTTTTACTCATTTAAAAGGTAAAAAAGCGATTGTTCCTTTATGTAATAGAGTAATTCCAATTATTGAAGATGAGTATGTTGATGTTGAGTTTGGAACTGGGTGTTTAAAAGTAACTCCAGCTCATGATGAAAATGATAAGGTTTTAGGAGATAAGCACAACCTGGAAGTAGTTGATATTTTCAATGAAGATGCTTCGCTAAATTCTTTTGGTTTACATTACGAAGGTAAAGATCGTTTTGTGGTTCGTAAAGAGATTACTAAAGAACTAGAAGAAAAAGGTTTTTTGGTAAAAACAGAAGTGCATACTAACAAAGTTGGAACATCAGAACGAACTAAAGCTGTAATAGAGCCAAGATTGTCTGATCAATGGTTTTTAAAGATGGAAGAGTTAGCTAAACCAGCCATCGAAGCTGTTTTAGGAGAAGATAGCGATGTTAAGTTATATCCTAAGAAATTTGAGAATACATACCGTCATTGGATGGAAAATGTTCGTGATTGGAATATTTCTCGTCAATTATGGTGGGGACAACAAATTCCTGCTTATTATTTTGGAGATGGTAAAGAAGATTTTGTGGTTGCTGAGAGTAAAGAAGAGGCATTAATCTTAGCAAAAGAAAAAACAGGGAAAACTACGTTATTAGTGTCTGATTTACGTCAAGATGAAGATGCATTAGATACTTGGTTTTCTTCTTGGTTATGGCCAATGTCTGTTTTTGATGGAATAAGAAATCCAGAGAATGAAGAAATTAAATATTATTATCCTACAAACGATTTAGTAACTGAACCAGATATTTTATTTTTCTGGGTTGCACGTATGATTGTTGCTGGATATGAGTATAAAGATGAACGTCCGTTTGAAAATGTTTATTTAACTGGGTTAGTTCGTGACAAACAACGTCGTAAAATGTCAAAATCGTTAGGTAATTCACCTGATGCACTCAAGTTAATTGATGATTTTGGAGCAGATGGAGTTCGTGTTGGTTTATTATTGAGTTCAGCAGCAGGTAATGATTTAATGTTTGATGAAGCTTTGTGCCAACAAGGTAAAGGATTAGGTAACAAAGTATGGAGCGCTTTCTATCTAACAAACTTATGGGAAGTTTCTGAAACTATTGGGCAACCAGAGTCTAGTAAATTAGGTTTAGCATGGTATAAAGCTAAATTTCAGCAAGTATTAGTTGAAATTGAAGATCATTATAGTAAATATCGTTTAAGTGATGCTTTAATGGCTATTTACAAATTAATTTATGATGATTTCTGTGGTTGGTTACTTGAAATTGTAAAACCAGCATATCAACAACCAATTGATGTAAAAACGTATAAGGAGGTAATTTCAATTTTTGAAGATAATTTAAAAATCTTACATCCTTTTATGCCATTTATCACAGAAGAAATTTGGCAAACAATGGCTGATAGATCTCCTGAGGAAGCTTTAATTATAGCTAAATACCCCATGGTATCTGAATTTAATAAGGAGTTAATAAGCGAGTTTGATTTTGCTGCTAATATTGTTTCAGGAATTAGAACTATTAGAAAAGAGAAAAATATACCATTTAAAGAAGTAATAGAATTATCAGTTGTGAATACTGAAAATTATACTCAGAATTTTGATCAGGTTATTCAAAAATTAACGAATACCTCAGTAATAGAATATGTTTCTGACAAAGTAGAAGGAGCAGCATCTTTTAGAGTAAAATCTAATGAATATTTTGTGCCAATTTCTTTGGATAACATCGATGTTGAAGCTGAAATTATAAAGTTACAAGCTGAATTAAAAAGAGCAGAAGGGTTTTTGTTTGGAATTCAAAAGAAATTATCTAATGAACGATTTGTAAATAATGCTCCAGAACAAGTTATTACTTTAGAACGAAAAAAAGAATCTGACACCATAGCTAAGATTGAAACAATAAAAAAGAGTTTGGTTAGCTTAGAGTAAAGAAATATTTTTATAACTATAAAAAAGACTACAATATTTGTTATTGTAGTCTTTTTATTTATCTCAATTATTTTTAATTGATTAATTTTCTTGTCTATACAGTGCAAGTAAGGTGTTTTTCAAAAGCATTGCTATTGTCATAGGTCCAACACCACCTGGAACAGGAGTAATGTGAGAGGCTTTTTCAGACATTTCATTGAAATCAACGTCACCAACTAATCTGAATCCATTCTTTTTTGAAGAGTCAGCAACTCTTGTAATACCAACATCAATTATTACAACTCCTTTTTTTACCATATCACCTTTCAAAAATTCAGGAATACCTAGGGCAGCGATAATAATATCAGCTTTTTTTGTCACTTCTGATAGATTTTTAGTCCTACTATGTGTTAAAGTAACAGTAGCATTTCCAACTTTTCTTTTTTGAGCTAATAAAATACTCATTGGACTACCAACAATATGACTACGTCCAATTACAACTACATCTTTTCCTGAAGTTTCAATATTATAACGTTCTAATAATTCTAAAATACCAAATGGAGTAGCTGATATAAAAGTAGGAAGATTTAATGCTAATTTACCAACATTCATTGGGTGAAAGCCATCTACATCCTTTTCAGGGTCAATAGCCATTAATATTTTTTGCTCATCAATATGATCAGGTAATGGTAATTGAACTATGAAACCATTAATATCTTTGTCAATATTTAAAATTGCGATTTCGTTAAGTAATTCTTCCTCTGAAGTTTCTTTAGGTAAACGAATTAAAGAAGATTCAAATCCAACGCGCTCACAAGCCTTTACTTTAGCATTTACATAAGTTAAACTTGCCCCATCACTTCCTACAATAATTGCAGCTAAATGAGGTGCCTTTTTATCTTGTTTTTTTAGTTCTGCTACTTCTAAAGCAATTTCTTCTTTAATATCTGCCGATGTTTTTTTACCGTCTAGTAATATCATGTAGTGTAATGTTGTTGTGTTGTGTTTATTGTTATTGTAATGTTTTTATAAAAGTAAAAAGAGAAGTCTACAGCTTCTCTTTTTTATATTTTTATTTCATTCCTTTCATCATTTGCATCATTTTTCTTCCGCCACCACCTTGCATCATTTTCATCATTTTGCTCATCTGGTTAAACTGCTTCATTAATTGATTGACCTCTTGAACAGAAGTCCCGGATCCTTTTGCAATTCTTTTTTTACGACTTGCGTTAATTACGTTAGGAGTACTTCTTTCTAAAGGAGTCATTGAGTGTATAATGGATTCTATCCCTTTAAAAGCATCATCATCAATATCAACATCTTTTAGAGCTTTACCAGCTCCAGGTATCATTCCAACTAAATCTTTCATGCTACCCATTTTTTTGATTTGTTGAATCTGACTTAAAAAGTCATCAAAACCAAATTGGTTTTTAGCAATTTTCTTTTGTAATTTTCTAGCTTCTTGTTCATCATATTGCTCTTGAGCACGTTCAACTAACGAGATAACATCTCCCATTCCCAAGATACGATCAGCCATACGATCAGGGTGAAAAACATCAATAGCATCCATTTTTTCACCGGTACCAATAAATTTAATTGGTTTGTTTACTACTGATTTAATTGATAAAGCAGCTCCACCACGAGTATCACCATCTAACTTTGTAAGTATTACACCATCAAAATTTAAAAGGTCGTTAAAAGCTTTAGCTGTATTAACAGCATCTTGCCCAGTCATAGAATCAACAACAAATAAGGTTTCTTGCGGATTTACAGCTTTATGAATATTAGATATCTCTGTCATCATTTCTTCATCAACAGCTAAACGACCAGCTGTATCAATGATCACTACATTTTTACTGTTAGCTTTAGCATGTTTAATTGCGTTTAAAGAAATTTCAACAGGATTTTTATTTCCTTCTTCAGCATATACCTCAACACCAATTTGTTCACCAACAACTTGTAATTGATTTATAGCCGCTGGACGATACACATCACAACCAACTAATAAAACTTGTTTAGCTTTTTTAGTTTTTAAGTAGCTAGCAAGTTTCCCAGAGAAAGTTGTTTTACCAGAACCTTGTAAACCAGACATTAAAATAACAGTTGGTGAACCTCCAAGGTTAATACCCACAGTGTCACCTCCCATTAAATCAGTTAATTCATCTTTAACTAATTTAACCATTAACTGCCCGGGGTTAAGTGTTGTTAAAACGTCTTGACCTAAAGCTTTTTCTTTTACTCGCTTAGTAAATTCTTTCGCTATTTTAAAATTAACATCGGCATCTAATAAAGCTCTACGAACTTCTTTCAATGTTTCAGCAACATTAACTTCTGTGATTTTTCCGTGACCTTTCAGCGTGTGTAACGCCTTATCTAGCTTCTCGCTTAAATTATTAAACATGTATCGGCTTCATTTTTAGAAGCACAAATATAGGAATTTTGAACGAGAAGATTACGATAGTTTTGATGAAGATTTATTGTTTTATAACTTTCTGTTTACTAGTGTTTTTGTTCAAGTATTCTAGCATGATGTTCTGTATGGTAGGCTGTCCACATAATTATTTCACGTACAGGCATTTTGCCCATTAAAGGATGTGGAAGTATTAAATTATCTAGATCTTCATTTTTCCAACGTTTCGTTTTATGCTGTAGTTTTTTGTTTTGTATTTGAAGTGTTGTTAAAAGTTGTTTGTATTGTTTTTCACTTGGTGTACTTACTTTTTTATTAAATTCTTGTGCTTTTTCTTTATTTTTAGATAGTTTATCTTGGTATTTTTTAACAATAGCTTCATAAGAACGCACCTCTCTATTTGAAGTTCCAAATTTGTACTTAAGAATAAACTTGGGAAAACTTAATGCATGATTCACTTTTTTTATAGAATTAACTAAATGAACAATATGTTGGCCAGTGGTCCATTTCCCTACGGGGCCTTTTTGAAATGAATCTTGTGGTTGATTTTTTATCCAATCAAATAATTTTTGATGTTTGTTTTCTAATATTTCATTGATGGCTTCTTTGTTCATATTCAGGTTGTTTTAGTCTTTAAATTTATGAAATTTTAATGAATTACGTTTGGATATATAAGTTCAATAGTATATTTCACCTTTTTTATAATTTTCACATCTCTAAATCAAAAATAAATTCATTACATAAATAAAAGTTTTTAGTAATTGCATACTAGCTTATCTTGTTATCGCAACATAATGATTCATAAAAACATTTACAGTATTGAATGAAATTGAAGTATTGTAAACTGATTTTTAAATTTAAGTTTTTTAAAGAGTGATAGTTTTTTTAAATTAATACAAGTAGTTGGAAAAAGTATAAGCTTAGATTTCTATTTGTCTATGACACTCTAGAGTAATGAATGAATATTTTAACCAATTAAAATTAAGTAATACTTACACAAAATAAACTAAAAATATAGGTTCTAATTGTTATGCTTTTGGATTTACAATTAGCTTGTTTAAAAAGGATTAATACGATAACAATTTATATAGGTTACTTCTAGTAATAAAGAAAAAAGAAATAATTTTATTAAATATCGTTTTAATTAAATACGGGGAACAGAATAGGAAGCTAGTTAATTAAATAATGGAGCGCTCAAGGCACTTTTTAACTGTTACTTTTTGTATATAAAACACAGTTCTCTAACGCAGGATAATCTTTTAACAAAGGGTGTTTAAATTCTTCTTTTTTTGTCATTCCTATTTTTTTCATAACAGTAATTGATGGAGTGTTTACAATGGGCGCTACTGAAACGATTTCATTTAAACCTAAAATGTTAAAACCATACTCGATGCATTTTTTAGCTCCTTCTGTAGCATATCCTTTACCCCAAAAGTTTGGTGACAATCTCCAACCTATGTCGATTGAAGGGGTAAAAGACGCTTCATATGTTTGTTCAGAAATACCAATAAAACCAATAAATTGTTTAGTATCTAGTATGTCAACAGCAAAATAACAAAACTTATTTTTAATAAATTGTTGTTGCATTCTATGAATAAACTTTTCACAATCTTCTTTTGAAATTGTTGAAGGGAAGTATTTCATAACTTCAATGTTCGAATTTATTTCGAATAAATAGTTAATATCTGAAATTTCCCAATTTCTAAAACCTAAACGTTTTGAAGTAAAAAGATAATCATGCATAAAACAAAAGTATTAATTTTATAATTCATTTGTAAAATGTTTTTTTGATTATGTTTTATTAAATTTTTCTGAAGAGTTTTAGGAATTTATAGTGGTTGCCAATTATCATTTTGTAGCAATTTACTTAAAAATAAAATTTGTACAATTCGATAACGATAGTGGTAAATTTGTCTATTTATAGCTTCAGTTACTGTATATTCTTGGTTTCTTATATAAATTACATATTTTGAGCCGCTGTTTTTTAATGATTTTATGATGTTTAAAAATAATCCATCCTTGTTCACAGTATATGATTATACTTACTTTATAACTATAGATATTTACAAATTAATCAATTCTTTGTCTTTTTCCCCTTTTTCAGTACAAGTCCTTGTTCTTCTTTTAATTGATTGAAGGCACTAATCTATTATGTTTTATAATACGTAATCTGTTTTGTTATTCTTATCTAAATAAGAGTTTTCAATAAAAACTACTAGTTGTTTTATTTTTAAAATAGTCATGTTCTGTGAGAGCTATTTTTGAAGAATAAATTCTAATGCAACACCATTAATACAATGGCGTTTTCCAGAAGTTTCACTAGGGCCATCATTAAATGAATGTCCTAAATGCCCTCCACAAGTATTACATTTAAGTTCAGTACGAGCATATCCAATTTTATAATCTACATCTAGCTCTACATTTCCTTTTATAGCTCTATCAAAAGAAGGCCAACCTGAGCGAGAATCATATTTATGTTTGGATAAATATAAAGGTGTTTTACAGGCAGCACATACATAAATTCCTTTTTTATAATTTTTGTTTAATGGGCTAGAGGCAGGTCTTTCAGTTCCTGCTTCCCTTAAAACATAATATTGCTTTGGAGTTAGTATTTTTTTCCATTCACTATTAGGTTTTGAAATTTTATATTTTTTGTTTTGAGCAGCACTAGGAAAACTCAAAAAAAGACTTATGATAATTATTAAAATGTAGTTTTTCATGTGTTATTTTGGATGAAATCTATAATTTTAGAAGTAACATTTTTATCACGTAAAATTTTAGTGTGGCCTAAACCTTTAGTAATTAAAAGCTCTCCTTTTTTTATACTTTGACGAATGTTTAAAGCACAACTTACATCAACATCTCCATCAAAACTATCATGAATTATTAAAGTTGGTATTTGTATGTTCTTCGCAACAATACTAGAAGAGTGTTCATCAATATTTTTTCCCCATTGCTTGTCATATAAATACTTTATTTTCTTGGCTATTATAGGTTTTATTTTTAAGCTTTTTGTGAAATTTAAAAGAATATCAGAAATTTTATCAGCAGCACCTATCGTTACTAGTTTTTTTGCTGGTAAACCATCAGAAACTGCATTGTACAAGCAAAGTCCCCCAAATGAGTGTCCAATTACCGTTTCAAACGGACCAAACTCTTCATTTATTTGTTTAATAGCTTCTAGAAATTCAGGCATTGATGTTGTTTTTCCTGATGATTTTCCATGCGCAGGGCCATCAAAAGATATAAACATATAACCTTTCTCTAATAATTTATCAGCTGTCATAAACAGTTGAGTGCTTCTACCAGCCCAGCCATGGACAAATAAAACTTTCTTTTTTGAGTAACCATATGATAATATTTCTATTTCTTTATCAATAGTTTTAATGAACATTTTTTTCTTTTGAGCGCTTTTATAAAGTGCTTTTTCTCTTTTAGGAATAGAGAAATTAACAGGAGTAATAAATAATTTTGAACCGAATTTAGTAACTAAATTAGAAGATATTGCTTGTAAAAAATTAGCTAGAAGAGTTATACTTTTTGGTATTTTTATACTTTTAGGATTTTTACGGATACTTATAAAATTCATTAAGATAATTTTTACGCTAAAGATAGAATTTGTAAATTTAAAGATATAATTTTGGTTATAGTTTGTGACATATGCTTTTACTTTGTGTCATAATTTATAAAACCACGACAAAATTAAAAAGTAATGAAAAAAATATTAGCTTTAGTTTTCATAGCTATTCTGTTTGTAGAATGTAGTACTGTTCCAATTACTGGAAGAAAACGTTTGAATATTGTAGGTGATTCTCAAGTTTTACCCGCTAGTTTTGCACAGTATAAAGGTTTTTTAGAAAAAAACAAGTTGTCTAAAGATGTAGCCAAATCAAATCAAATAAAAAGAGTTGGAAAAAAAATATCAGCAGCAGTTGATAGGTTTATGCGTGCAAATGGAATGACTGCTGAAGCAAATTCTTATAAATGGGAGTTTAATTTAGTAGATGATAAAACTGTAAATGCTTGGTGTTTACCGGGAGGTAAAGTTGTCTTTTATACTGGTATTATGCCAATATGCGATAATGAGAATGGAGTTGCAGCTGTAATGGGTCATGAAGTTGCACATGCTTTTGCAAAACATGGCCAAGAAAGAATGACAAGTGCATATGGACAACAATTAGGAGGAATTGCAGTTGCATTAGGAACTAAAAATAATGAAAATTCTCAGCTTTGGAACATGGCATATGGTATTGGTTCACAAGTAGGAATGTTATCTTTTAGTAGAACACATGAAACGGAAGCAGATAAATTAGGCTTGGTTTTTATGATTATGGCAGGTTATAAAGGAGAAGAGGCAGCTGAAGTATGGGTTAGAATGAGTAAACGTGCTGGGTCAGGTAAATCTCAGCCAGAGTTTTTAAGTACGCATCCTTCAAATGAAACACGTATTCAAACATTAAGAGCCTTTTTGCCTGAAGCGAGAAGTTTAGCAGCAAAGTATAATGTACCAGTTAAAAAGTAAAATATAATTTTTAAATATACTATATTGCAATCCGTTCGATTTATCGAACGGTTTTTTTATTTATAAGATTATGTATAAAATAGGTGATAAGAAATTAATCAATGCTTGGGCTTTTTATGACTGGGCAAACTCAGTATATTCATTAGTAATTAGTACAGCAGTTTTTCCGCTATATTATAGTGCAATTTCCGATGGAAATTCAGTGTTATTTTTAGGAATTACTTGGGAGCATCCAGATAGCTTGTATAGCTATGCTTTATCCTTTTCATTTTTAGTGGTGGCGTTTATTTCCCCTATTTTATCTGGTATAGCAGACTATACAGGAAGTAAGAAAAAGTTTATGAAATTTTTCTGTTGGATGGGAGCACTATCTGTAATGAGTTTATATTTTTTTGATAGTATAGATACTGTTTGGGTTGGGATAGTTTTTACAATTTTAGCAAGTATTGGTTTTTGGGCTAGTTTAGTTTTTTACAATGCGTATTTACCAGAGGTAGCCTTGCCTGAACAGCAAGATAGAGCCAGTGCTAAAGGTTTTATTTATGGATATGTAGGATCTGTTATTTTATTGATAGTAAACTTAGTATTAATTCAGATGCCCGATGTATTTGGAATTACTTCAGGGATGGCTTCTCGCGTTTCATTTGTAATGGTTGGTTTATGGTGGTTAGGTTTTGCTCAAATAACATTTAAACGTTTACCAGATGATATTTATAATAAAAAACCTGAGAATGATTATATATGGAAGGGGTTTAAAGAGTTACAAAATGTATTAAAAGAAGTAAAGCAATACCCTACATTAAAACGTTTTTTAATTTCATTCTTTTTATTAAGTATCGGCGTACAAACTATTATCTTAATGGCAGCAATTTTTGGTTCTTCTGAACTGGGGCTGGAGCCAACAAATATGATTATAACCATTTTATTGGTACAAATTGTAGCAATAGTAGGTGCGGCGTTGTTTTCTCGTTTATCTGAAAAGTGGGGAAACATAAAAGCTTTAAAAGTTACTTTGGGAATATGGACTCTTGTTTGTTTTTGTGCTTTTTTATTAGATAAAAATCAAGAAAACGTCGGATTCTATTTTTATGGACTAGGAGGTTTATTAGGATTGGTACAAGGCGCTATTCAATCATTAACACGCTCTACTTATTCTAAATTATTACCTGAAACTGAAGATCATGCTACATATTTTAGTTTTTATGATGTTACTGAAAAAATAGCAATCGTATTAGGAACATTTGTTTATGGTTTTTTATATGCAAAAACAAATTCAATGCAATGGAGTGTATTATGTTTAGCTGTTTTCTTTTTAGCTTCATTTATTATTTTGAGTACTTTAAAGAAAACGAAATACGTTTCTTAGGAGTATTATATTGAATGACTTTTTAAGATATAGTTGGTTTTCATACTACACTTTATCTTGATGAAAATTACTTTTTTAAGTAAACATATTCTTTACTAATAGTAAGGAATTTGAACTCTAGTTAGTACAACTTATTTTATTTTTTTATGAATTCAATTGCACCTTCTGAAATAATAATTAAAGGAGCTAGAACAAACAATCTGAAAAATATTTCATTGCGCATTCCGCATAATAAATTTATTGTGGTTAGTGGAGTCTCAGGATCAGGAAAGTCAAGTCTTATTTCTGAGATAATAGCTAAAGAAGGGCAACGTAGGTACTTTGAAACATTACCTTCTTTTGCAAGGAAATTTTTAGGTAAGTTGAATCGTCCTGATGTAGATGAAATTGAAGGTCTTTCCCCTGTGATTTTTATTGGCCAACAAACAGCAGGAATTCATGCTCGATCTACAGTTGGAACGATGTCAGATATTTATGATTTATTACGATTGTTATTTGCAAGAACAGGAACAGTAAGTGAAAACATTTTATTGTCTCGCGCTCTTTTTTCTTTTAATTCTGAAGTAGGAAAATGTAAACGTTGCAATGGAATAGGAAAAGAAGAACAAATAGATTTAAATAGTTTAATTATTTTTCCTGAAAAATCCATTAGAGAAGGTGCATTAGCGCCTACTTTACCAAATGGGTATATTATGTACTCGCAAGTTACGATTGAGGTACTTAATAAAGTATGCAATGCTGAAGGGTTCAATGTTGATGTTCCATGGAATAAGTTAACTAAAAAACAGCAAAATGTTATTTTATATGGTAGCACTAAAATAAAGGTGCCATTTGGTAAGCATAGTCTTGAGTCTCGTTTAAAATGGACAGGTATTAAGGCTAAACCTCGTGAAGAGGGATATTTTAAGGGAATGATACCGATTATGTCGGATATTTTAAAAAGGGATAGAAATGCTAATATTCTTAAATATGTGCATGCTGTAACTTGTGATGACTGCAGTGGTAATCGGTTAAATAAAAAGGCATTAAATGTTCGTGTTCATGGAAAGTCAATAGCGGAAATTGTTACTTTAGAGTTGACTGAACTTAAATCATGGATAAGAACTAATTCCTGGAGAGATGTAGCTATTGAAATTGTAAATAAGATAGAATCTCAAGTTAACTTACTAGAAGATTTAGGATTGGGACATTTAACTATTGATCGTTCTTCGTTTTCACTTCGTTCGAGTGAAATTCAACGTATTAGAATTGCCAATCAAATTTTAACACCATTGAGTAGTGTGCTTTATATTTTTGATGAACCTTCAATAAGCCTACACAAACATGAAAATCAACGATTAATCTATCATTTTAAAGAGTTAGTAAAAAAAGGAAATACAGTTATTGTAGTAGAGCACAATTTAGATACAATTACAAATGCTGATCATATTATAGATATTGGTCCTAAAGCTGGAATTAATGGAGGGAATCTCGTTTTTAATGGGCCATTTGAAGAATTTATTAAGCAGAATAACTTAAAAGAAATCAGCCCAACATATAGAGCAATAAATAAGGTTTGTTTAAAGGAAGTTTTAAAGAAAGAAACTAAAAATGGTTTTATCCATCTTGTAGGGTGTCATGAAAGAAACTTAAAGTACATAGATGTTAAGTTTTTGCTTGGAAAGTTGAATGTTGTTAGTGGTAAATCGGGTACAGGAAAAGCCAGTTTGGTAAAAGAAACCTTGATTAAAGTTATAGAAGAAAAGTTAGGTAATAAAACTCCAAAACTACCAAAACTTGAAAGTTATAAAAGTATTGACACTATTGATAAATTAGTTTATATTGATCATACTCCAATAGGCAAAACACCACGAAGTAATCCAGCTACTTATATAGGGTTATCTGACCATATTCGTGATATCTATGCAAAGCAACCTGAATCAAAATTATTAGGATTTACTAAATCTCGTTTTTCATTTAATAACAAAGGGGGAAGATGTGAAGTTTGTCAGGGTGCTGGGAAAACACAAATAGGGATGCATTTTTTAGGTACTATTGATTTAATTTGTGGTAGCTGTAATGGAGATCGATTTAATAAAGAAACACTTCAAGTAACATATAATGGATTGTCAATTGCCGATATTTATAAGTTATCGGTCAACGATGCGATAAAATTTTTCGAAGGACATAAAAAAATAATTCAAGGACTTTTTACATTACAAGAAATAGGGCTTGGATATTTAACTTTGGGACAATCATCAACAACTCTCTCTGGTGGTGAAGCACAGCGTATTAAAATAGCAAATCAGTTACAAAAAAAAGATACGGGTAATACGTTGTATGCTATTATAGAACCTAGTATTGGTTTACATCAAGATGATATTGAGTCACTATTAAACTTGTTTAAAACTATTCAAAGTAAAGGGAATACAATTGTTTGTGTTGAGCAAAATCAAACAATTATTAGTGCTTGTGAGTGGCACATTGAATTAGGCCTATTGGGGGAGGTAAAGGAGGAGAAGTTCTTTATCAGGGTGTTCCAAAACCCACTATGGAATACAGTAAAGGTAAAATTAGTAATGAAATAAAAAAAGTTGATTCTAATGAGATAGTATTAAAAGGAGTAACAACTAATGGGCTTAAAAATATAAATGTTCGTTTTCCTAAAAATCAGTTAACAGTTGTAACTGGAGTTTCTGGTAGTGGAAAATCATCTTTGGTATACGATACATTATTTGCTGAATCAAATAGTCGATTCATTGAATCATTATCTACATACAATAGAAGTTTTTTAAAACAAAATAGTAAAGCTGAATTGAAATCTTTTTCTGGTTTAGGTCCAGCAATTGGAGTTAATAGAAGAGGGGGGGCTACTTCGAATAGATCTACTGTAGGAACTTTATCAGGCATTTATGATGCATTTAGATTATTGTATTCTAGAATTGCTCAGTGTGATGAAAAATTATATACAGCTCAACATTTTTCTTTTAATCATCACTTGGGAGCTTGTCCAAACTGTGAGGGTATTGGTGTAAAGCTAAAATGTAATCCTGATGAGGTAATTGTTTTTCCAGAAAAGTCAATCTTTGATGGAGCAATATCTACCAATAAAGCCCTTGCTTATTATTCAGATTTAAATGGCCAGTTTATGGCAATTCTTAAAGAGATTGCTAAACAAAAGGATTGGAATTTGGAGCTTCCTTGGAAAGATTTAGACGAGGTTATTAAAAATACAATTCTTTATGGGACTGGGGAAGTAATATGGAGTCTTATATGGAATTTTAAAACTAAATCAAGATCAGGAAGTCAAGAACTAAAAGCTAAATGGTTAGGCTTTTGTAATTATATAAATAGTGAATATCAACGAAAGATTCACAATAAAAATATTAAGAATTTAGAGAGCTTATTGCATGAAGTTGAATGTTATACTTGTAAAGGAAGCCGATTAAAACAAGAATTATTAGGTATAAAATTCCTTGGTAAAAATATTCATGAAATATCTAAGCTGACCATCGTGTCTTGTTTTAAATTAATAGATAGTATAACTACTTACCATGACAATGTCGTAAAAGAAATTAGTAAAGCAGTTTTACCATCAGTAAAAGAATCATTAAGAACGATTATAGATTTAGGTCTTGGTTATTTAAGCCTGAACAGATTGGTCATGTCACTTTCTGGAGGAGAGCGTCAACGGGTTACTTTGGCAGGACAATTATCAAGTCATCTTTATGGAGTAACGTATGTATTGGATGAACCAACAATAGGATTAGATGATAAACAAGTTGCTATTTTATCAAAACTATTAAAAAAAATTGTAGCAAACGGAAATACTGTTGTAGTTGTTGAACATGACATTTCATTTATCAAAAAAGCTGATTATCTTATTGAAATGGGGCCAGGTTCTGGTAGTTTTGGAGGTGAAGTACTATACCAAGGCAAGATTGATGGTGTTAAAAAGTTAAAGCAGCTAATTACTTGTAAATTATTTGATATAAATAAAAATAGTATAAAGAAAACACATAATAGTAAAGGTGCTGCTTTTGAAATAAAAGGAGCTTTTGCTAATAATCTTAAAAAAATAGATGTATTATTTTATTCAGGACAAATAATAGCGATTACGGGTGTTTCTGGAAGTGGAAAATCTAGTTTGATTAAAGATGTATTATTTACTTCTTGGTTGAAAAGCAAACCAGTAAATTGTTATTCGTTAAAAGGGCTTGATCAATTTGATGATATATTACTAATTGATCAGAAAATTTTAATTCAAAATAGGCTTGGTACCCCTGCAGTATATACTGGAATTATTGATAGTTTAAAAATAATATTTTCAAGAACCGAATTTGCTAAAAAGGAAGGATTAAAAAAAGCTGACTTTTCTTATCAAAGTAAAAGTGGAAAATGTAGTACTTGTGCTGGATATGGTAAAGTAAAAACCAGTATGGACTTTATGAGTGATATATGGCTACTATGTGACACTTGTAAAGGTATGCGGTATAATGATGATATTTTAGCCTGTAAATATAATCAGTATTCAATAGGAGAAGTGTTGAAAATGACTGTAGTTGAAGCAATCGATTTTTTTAAAAAAGAAAAAATTATCTTGGAACAGTTACATATATTGAAACAAGTAGGAATTGGGCACTTAGTTTTAGGACAATCAGCAAATACACTGTCAGGTGGAGAATCTCAACGATTGAAACTTTCAGTATCTATGATGCAAAAGAAGAAAGGAAAAACTTTATATCTTTTTGACGAACCAAGTATTGGTCTTCATTACTTTGATAACGTACAATTAATAAATGTTTTTCAATTATTAGTTGATGAAGGAAATACTGTATTGTTTATTGAACATAATAAAACGTTAATTGATTCTGCTGATAAAGTAATTAAATTAGGTCCTGGTAGTGGAGATAAAGGAGGAGAACTAATTTCTTAAATTAATTCCGTTTTAATTAATGTAATTTGAAATCATGATTTTATTTTTAGGCATACTAAAATTCTTTCTAAAATTAAATATTCTGTAACTAAAGTATTTAAAACTAGGTTTAAAAAAGGATTTTCTATCTAGAATTTTCTAAGTGATTTTATAAAGGATTTATGTCAGTAATAGTGTATTTCTAGTTCAGAATAGAACTTCTAAAATTTGACCTATTTTCATAAATGCTTTTGTAAGCGGACGAATATTTTTGTGAGACTTTAAAAACTTAAAAAATATTTATTATGTGTAAAAATCACGGTGTCACTTATGTCGGACAAGGACAAGTAGAAGTGAGAGAAATAAACTATCCTAAACTAGCTTTAGGTGATAGGAAGTGCGAACATGGAGTTATATTAAAAGTAGTTTCTACAAATATTTGTGGTTCAGACCAACATATGGTTAGAGGTAGAACAACAGCTTCGGCAGGTTTAATTTTAGGACATGAAATAACTGGTGAAGTTATCGAATGTGGTAATGATGTTGAATTCATAAAAAAAGGAGATCTTGTTTCCGTTCCTTTTAATATTGCTTGTGGACGATGTAGAAACTGTAAACAGGGACTAACAGGAATCTGTTTAAATGTAAACTCTGAAAGACCTGGAGCCGCATATGGTTATGTAGACATGGGAGGATGGCTAGGAGGTCAGTCAGAATATGTTATGGTACCTTATGCAGATTTTAATTTATTAAAGTTCCCTAATAAGGATCATGCGATGGAAAAAATAAAAGACCTAACAATGCTTTCAGATATTCTTCCTACAGGGTTTCATGGAGCTATAACAGCAGGTGTTCAGGCAGGTTCTATTGTATATATTGCTGGGGCTGAACCAGTAGGTTTAGCCGCAGCAGCTAGTTGTCATTTATTAGGAGCAGCGGTTGTTATTATTGGAGATTTAAATCAAGAAAGATTAGCACATGCAAGAACTTTTGGATGCGAAACTATTAACCTTGCAAATGGTATTCCAATAGAAGAACAAATAGCTATGATTGTTGGTATTCCTGAAGTAGATTGTTTTATTGATTGTGTTGGTTTCGAGGCTGTTAGTCATAGTGGTAAGTCTTTTGAAGAAAAACCAGCTGTTGTTCTTAATCAGGCTATGGCTATAACTAGAGCTGGTGGTCAGATAGGGATTCCAGGGCTATATGTTACTGAAGACCCTGGTGCTAAGGCTAGTGAAGCTAAACAAGGAAGCCTAAAGATTCGATTTGGTTTAGGTTGGGCAAAATCACACTCTTTTCATACTGGACAATGTCCAGTAATGAAGTATCATAGACAACTTATGAATGCTATTTTGTATGATAGAATTGATATTGCTAAGGCAGTTAATGTAGAGGTGATAAGTTTAAAAGATGCTCCAAAAGGATATGCTGAATTTGATAAAGGAGTTGCTAAAAAGTTTGTAATTGATCCTCATGGCTTGATAGCTTAGATAAAATTGACCTGTTTTCATAATTTAATGAACTGTTTTAGTAATGTAATACGATGACTCCAGTAGTATTTTTGTAAAAAATTAAAACAATATTAAAATAGAAAATTATGAATATTACATTAGCACAAGCTGAAAAAATTATTTCAGTAGCAAAAACGAAATCTAAAGAAATAGATACAAAAATGAACATTGCTGTTGTTGATGCAGGAGCAAACCTTGTTGCGTTTTCTCGTATGGATGGAGCATGGTTAGGTTCATTAGATATTTCAATAAAGAAAGCAAAAACAGCTCGTTTTTTTGATATGAACACAGGAGTTATTGGAGAGTTATCTCAACCTGGTCAACCTTTGTTTAATATTGAACATTCAAATAATGGATTAATAACTTTTCCAGGAGGTGTTCCAGTAAAAAACAAAGCAGGAGAAATAATTGGAGCTATTGGAGTAAGTGGTAGTTCTGTAGAAAATGACCATATCGTTGCAGAAGCTGGAGCATTAGCTATCTAATTTTAAAAAAACAATAGAACAGGAGGTATGAGTAATTTTCCTCCTGTTTTTTTATTATGTTAAAAATGAAATTAATAATAATCACACTATTATCAATCAGTTTTGTGAGTACTGTGTTTTCACAAGAAAAAGAACAAATAAAATACCCAAATGTATCAGGTTTTATTGGAGGAGCAGTTCCGATAACATCTTTTACTAAAGATGGATTTTCAACAAATTTTAATAACTCAACTACTTTGGTTTTCCCATTTGGATTTAATTTTAACAAATCTGATAAATTCTCATATTCTATTGAATTAGACCCAGTAATTACATTCAATAGAGATTCTTCATCATTAACCAATGTAGCTATTTTACCAGGTGTTTTGTTACATAGTAAAAAGTTTACTTATGGTATACGAGCAGCTTTTGAGATAAAGGGTAGGTATGGAATGAGTTTTTCTATTCTTAAAAGTCTTTTAAAAACAGAAACATCAAGTATTGTTTTAGGAGTACCAATTGACATAAGAATAGGAAATAATTTACCTATTAGTTTTGGAACTGGGATATTGGTCGTAGTAGTTATCTAACAATTAAAAGAATATGAAAAAATATATAGCTGAAGGCATTGGTACGTTTGCTTTAGTTTTTTGTGGTACAGGAGCAATTATTATAAACGAGCAAACTAATGGAAGTTTAGGGTTGTTAGGCATTTCTTTAGTTTTTGGATTAATTATTAGTGCCATGATTTACGTTTTTGGAAGCTTTTCAGGTGCACATATTAATCCATCTGTAACTATCGCTTTAGCAGTAGGGAAAATTACTCCTAAAAGAGAGGTTGCCTTTTATATTTTGGCACAAATTCTTGGAGCTATTTTGGCAAGTACAATTTTAAAAATTATTTTTCCTAAAGCTGTAACATTAGGAAGTACAATTCCTTCTGGTGATTTAGCTCAATCATTTATAATAGAACTCGTTTTAACGTTTTTTTTAATGATTACAGTTTTAGGAGTAGCATCAAAAAAAGAATTTTCAAATGTAGCAGGGCTTATAATTGGATTAGTTGTTACTGGAATTATTTTAGTTGCAGGGCCAATCTCAGGTGGATCATTTAATCCAGCAAGAAGTATAGCACCCGCGATTTCAACCGGTAATATTTCAACACTTTGGATTTACATTATAGCTCCAACATTAGGTGCAATATCAGCGATGTTAGTATGGAAAATATTTAATAAAGAAGCATAAAAATGAGAGCAGTACAATTTACAGGTTACGGAACAATCTCTAAAAATGTAAAAATTTCTGAAATTGAAAAACCAACTATTAACAAAGAAGAGGTGCTTATTGAAACTTATGCCTCGAGCGTAAATCCAATAGATATAAAAGTAATTGAAGGTAAATTAAAAAGTATTAGTAATTTTAATTTACCAACAACTTTAGGATATGATGTTAGCGGAATTATCATAGATAAAGGTGAAAATGTTATTAATTTTAATGTTGGAGATGAGGTTTTTTTAAAAGTAAATAAACAAGGAGCTTTTTCAGAATTTGTTGCTGTAAATCAAAGGCTTATTAATTTAAAACCTCAAAATATAACATTCAAGGAAGCCGCAAGCTTACCATTAGTAGGACTTACTGCAATTCAGTCTTTAAGACGTGGGAGGTTAAAAGCTGGAGATAAAATTCTTATTCATGCAGGTTCAGGAGGAGTTGGTTCTTTTGCAATTCAATATGCAAAATCTATTAAAGCTTATGTGTATACCACAACAAGTACCGAAAATGTAAATTGGGTAAAAAAACTTGGAGCTGATAAAGTTATAGACTATAAAACTGAAGATTACACCGCAATTGTACAAGGTGTTGATATGGTTTTAGACACACTAGGAAATCAATTCACTAAAGATGCTTTTAAGGTAATAAAAAAAGGAGGAAAAGTAATATCGCTTGTAGGGCCTATTGATAAAGAAACTGTAAGTCGAATGAAAATAGGGGTGTTATCTTCTTTGTTTTTAGCTTGGAAAAGAAGAAGAATAACAACACAAATAAAGAAAAAGTCTGCATACTATAGTTTAGTTTTAATGAAAGCAAATGCAAAACAACTTAATGAAATTAAAAAACTAGTAGAATCAGGAAAAGTAAAAGCTACTATTGATAAAGTATTTCCTTTAAGTGATACTTTAAATGCGCTACTTTATGTGAAAAAAAGACATGCTAAAGGAAAAGTTATTATTGATATCAAAAAATAAAGATGTAATTATTATTAGTCAAAAAAGTGTATGAAAACTTATAGGCTGTTTTCCTCACTTGTTGGTTAAGTGACTTAATCTTTTCACCCACATTTTATCTATTTATCGTGAGCTTTTGAATGTGAAATCAGTTCTTAGATTACACAACTAAATATTACATTATCACATTATTTACAAATTAATATACACAATTAAATGCTAGATGTTTTCTTTAAACAACTTGGGGTTTATGAAAAAGAACTTCAAAATGAAATTCGTAAAAACGCTATAATAACAGAACACAAAAAAGGTGATTTTCTTATTAAAAACAATAATTATATAAAAGTATTAAAAATTGTTTTAGAAGGAAGAGTTAGAGTTTATCAAGAAAGTGAAGACCGTGAAATTCTTATTTATTATGTGAAAACAATGGAAAGTTGTACATTATCGCTTTCCGCTTGTTTTGAAGATTGTAAAAGCACTGTTAATGCTATTGTTGAAGAAAAATCTATCATATTAAACATACCTATTAGATTCGTAAAAGATTGGAGTTATAACTATAAATCATGGAATAACTTTGTTATAAATACTTTTATAAAAAGTTACGATCACTTAATTCATCAATATGCAAATTTGGCGTTTAAGCCATTAAAAGATCGCTTGCTTGATTATCTTATCTCTAAGACTAAAGAGGATGTTGTATATAAATCACATCAAGATTTAGCTAAAGAATTGGGAACAACAAGAGAAGTTATTTCTAGATTGCTTAAAAAATTAGAAGCAAGCGGTAAATTGCGTCTTAGACAAAAAAAAATTCAAATGTTAAAATGAATTAATAGAGTTATATGGTTAGTGTCTGTTTTCTTTTATTCATTTTAATAAATAATCATTCTCAACAATACTATTAAAACCTTTTGGTAATATACATAAATAAGGATGTCAATAGCTAATGCTTCCAATTAAATTAAGACTATAGAGAAATACTTGTTTCCTTAGCATTTAACTAAGCTATACTAAGAGTGTAAATAAGAGAAATACTTTTTTGTTTTTTCTTTAAAGTATACTAAAGCTTACCTTATTATTTTCACTGTAGTTTTTTAGCACAATTCATAGATACATAAGGTTGCTAAACTCTTAAGATACCCTTGCCATTAATATTATCAACTATAAGGATTTATGAAAACTTCATAATAAATAATAGCTTTATTTTAGATTTCTATTCTAGTTTTGAACGACTATTGAAATCATAATTGTTCTAAATATCAGTTAGTTAGCCAGCTAAACAATAAATAACTTTCCTTGATCAAAAACTAAAGAATTTCTATCATACAATAAACAAGTCTTTTATTGACTAAATAAATTTAGCAGTTGTGCTAAAAGGCACAGGTTTTAAACCTTAAGTCTTAGTTTCTTTGTCCTACAAACCTTAAAATAAACAAATATAAAATGAATTTTTTTCTAGAAATTAAAAAAATGACTTTAATTAAGTCACTCGTAATTGCGTTATCAGTAATAACTTTTTACTCTTGTCAAGTTGAAGAAGATACTGACATCGCTAATCCCATAAGTACAAGTTCAAGAGCAAGGCAACAGAAAACAGTTAAATTGAGTGTAATGAGCTACAATGTTTATCAATTACCACAGTCAACTATAGATCTTGGTGGATATGGTTATAAAGAAGCAGAAAGAGCAAGGGCTTTTGCAGCAAAATTTCAAGATCTACAACGACGAAATGAAACTCCAGATGTTTTGGTTATTCAAGAAGCATTTAATAATAAAATACGTGACGTATTAAACTCAAATGATTTTAAATCAATATATCCACACAGAACTAGACTCTTAGGTAGTAGCTGTTATGGTATTCATTCAGGAGATTGTGGAGTAGACATTACCAATGTTAATGGAGGGATTAGAATTTTCAGTAAATACCCAATTGAAGATACAGCTGAACATATTTGGGTAGCAAAAACATATGTTGAAGGATTAGCAAATAAAGGAGTAAGCTATGCTGCAATTCGAAAAGATGGAGAAAGATTTCATATTTTTGGAACCCATACAAATTCAGATTCATTAGGTTCTGAAGAAGAAATCAGAGTAAAACAATTTCTTGAAATGGCTGATTTTGCATTTGTTCTAGCTACAAACAGGAATATAAGTAGGAATGAACCTATTATATTTGCTGGAGATATGAATACAGAACATAGTGAGAAATCTGTGATGTTGAATATTTTAAACTCGCATTTAAATTTTCCAAATATAGAATATACAGGAGCAGTAGATCACGATGAAGCTAGTTATTCTTATAAAAATTCAGTCGTTAAAAACACATATCTTAAAGAAGAGGGGGCAGATCAATTGTATAATAATACATTAGATTTCGTGGTGTATTCTAGAGATTATAAGCAGCCTGAAGGAAGACCTCAGATGAAAGTGACTCCATTGAAAGCACATAGTGGAAGTGGATATTCTGGAGATATCTCTGACCATCATCCTGTAGTGGTAGATTTCACTTTTAAATATTAATAATTATAAATAGTATTCATTTCATCTAGTATAGATGAGTAGAATTGGAAAAACTATAAGAAATAATAAAAAAATGAATTATTAACGTATAGTGATCATTCATAAAAGTTTATATAGTGAAAACATCTAAAAGAAAATTCACAAAAACTTAGAGTTTTTTATGATTATTTATTTGTTGAATGATTTATGCGGGTGATAAAAATTGATAGCTAGATTGATGATTTATAAAAGAATTAAGCTACTAGTTTATGTTTAAATCATAAAAAGTACTACTAAACTTTTTAATTAAACTAAGGCTTAATGATTATTGCCGTTTTCCCCTTTCTGAATATAGTCGCAGTAATTTCAAATTACTGCGACTTGTTTTATTATAAATAGATGTGCTTATGTTAGTATACTTTGGTTCTAAAAATATAATAAGGAGCTTTCCCTAAGTCCTTGTTACCTGTAAAGGCAGGTGTTTTGTATAATTGATTTACTGCAATGTATAACCATCCATTAGGGCCAAATCTTACATTATCAGGAAAGTCTATTTTTTTGTTCCTGAGTAAAGGTTTTAGCTCCCCATTATTTGTAAGTATATCAATACCAAAATTCTGTGGGTTTGTAAAATAATGGTTTCCATTTAAATCTATGGTTGCTCCATCAGAAACTGGTTTGGGTCCAACAACTTTTATTTGTTTTGAGATTGAATAATCATTACGTCCTTCTCTAAATAATTTAGTTGGCAATTTATACCATGTGGTTCCATTCATTGCACCATAAAATAAGGTTTCATTATCAGCGCTTAATGTTATTGGATTAATCGCTACACGCGCTGGTTTTCCTCCAAAATGAATTTTTTTACCTTTGATAATCATATCTACGTTCTCAGCTTCAACGCTTTTATGAGTAAGTCTTCTTGCAGTATTGTTTTTAATATTTATAGCTATAATTCCTGGATTAGCAATATCAGCTAAATAAACCCAACCATTCTCTTTATCAACAGCTAAATCTTGAATAAAACTTCCTTTAGGAGCTATTTTTTTAGACAAGTTATATCTAAAAACTTGTTTACCTGTTGCTATGTCAAAAGCAAAAAGACGAGTTTTTCCTAAATTTAACCCCATATCTATTACCCAAATCCAATTGTCTTTATCAACCACAATACCTAATGGGGTGTCAAATTTACTATCGTTTGGCGCATTAGTAACGTTTTGTATTTTTTTATTTGGATAAGGTTTATAACTGGATTTTCCAGTAATTTCAATAAGCTGCATTTTGGAACTTCCTAAGGGGTGCAAAGTTACAAATACACGCCCTTTATTACCAACAGCTACATTTCCTGGTCTTTTATCTAGTTCGGCAACGATTTCAAGGTTTTCTTGCCCGAAACTTATTTGAATAATTGCTATTAAAGTTATTATTGTTACAAGAATTTTTTTCATATTTTGTATATTTTATTTTTTATAAAGATTGTAGTACAGTTTCTATATTTAATCTTGACTTTGGATTTATTGATGGTTGATTATTATCACGTATATCTCGATAACCTATTGCTACGGCAAATAATGGAGTATGATTATCTAATTTTAATATTTTAATATATTCGTCTGTTTTAATACCCTCCATTGCTGAAGAATCAATGCCCATTGATGAACATGCACTTAAGAATATTCCTAATGCCAAATATACTTGATTAGCCATCCAGCTTTTTATTCGTGTTTCGCCAAGTGGCTTTACAAACTCATTGTAATAATCAAGTGCACCTTTAGATAAATTAGACTTTATTTGATTTTCAAAAAAGGAACTATTGTTTATGGCACTAAAAACTATTAGGTGACTCGCATCTTTAATTTTAGTTTCGTTGAAGAAAGATTGTTCTGCTAGGTCATTTTTTGTTTTTCCCCTAGTAATAACTGTAAATTTCCATGGCTGGCTATTTATTGAAGAAGGACTAAGGTTTAATATTTTTTTTAAGTCTTCAATTTTTGATTCTGAAATACTTTTAGTAGGATCATATTTTTTAGTAGTGTATCTGTTTTCTATGTTGTTTAAAAAACTCATTATTTTATATGTTTTATTTATACTATATTTTTTATAGCTACAAAATTAAATATAGTTATATATATTTGCAATAACGGTCAAAATGGATAGTATAAATTTTTTAGAATATGTATTGTATAGAAGGTAAAATGTTTCCTTGTAATACTAGTTTAACGATGTATTATATTGGTGGTAAATGGAAATCTGTAATTTTAATTCATTTAAAAAAGAATAAAAAAAGATATAATGAGTTGCGAAAAGAAATTCCTTCTATTACAGAAAGAACATTGAGTTTACAACTAAAACAATTAGAATCAGATGGTTTGGTAAAAAGAAAAGTATATACATCTAAACCTCCTTTAAAGGTAGACTATCAATTAACAGATTTTGGAAAAACTTTAATCCCACTACTTGATGCAATTTCAAAATGGGGAGGAGAAACTGCAAGAACTAATAAAAAAATCGAATTGGTTAAAAAATAATTAATTGT
Source organism: Tenacibaculum sp. nBUS_03 (assembly GCF_051201695.1). Lineage (GTDB taxonomy): Bacteria > Bacteroidota > Bacteroidia > Flavobacteriales > Flavobacteriaceae > Polaribacter. Next base: position 4,255,883 of record NZ_CP179214.1, read on the forward strand.
CATAAAGGTATTATAAGAAGGTTTACTAGTCAAATATGTAAAAGAATATTCAGGAAAACTTCTCTAATTACTTATGATATTTATTTAGTTTAGGGCTTGAATCAATTAAAAATTCCTATAAGAGAGTATTATTAATTATGGCAAACTACATAAATAATATGTAGTTTTCCATAATAATGTTTAAGGTGATTTTGATTAAAAAGTTAATTAATTTCTTTAGCTTTTATGAAGTCTGAAATTAGGTAGCTAATAAATTTTCCAACTTGTACTGCATAAGTAGGGTCATTTTTAACTGTTGGAGCACCTTCACATATGTGAATATATGACGCATTATTGTTTTTAGAAAAACTATAAACAAATTGTCTTGTTTGTTGAGGTGTAAAACCACTAGGTGTCATAGCGCTACTAGGAAAATGTTGAACGCAATCTAAATCTATTTCAATACCAAAAGGTTTATTCTCAATAAAATTTTTAGCTCGTTGTAATTCATTTTTGAAATTAGCAATTGCATATACTTCTAATTCTTCAAATGTATTATACTCTAGTTTCATGTTATTATGAATCATGTCAAAAACATATTGCGGAGTATAGTTTTCGTGTAAACCAAACATAAAATATTTATCGAGATAGTTTTCATGTATGGCATATGAAAAGCCATTACCACTGTGACGTTCTTCTAAACGGCGTAAATCAGTGTGTGCATCTAAATTAATAACATTTACAGCTTGCTTACTAGCTTCTGACAGTCCTTTGATATTCCCATATGCATTGTTATGTCCACCACCAACTATAATTGGGATCTTTCCACTTTCAACAATTAATTGAATAAGACTAGATACCTCTTGATCAATTTTTTTAACTAATAAATCACCTTTCTCTCTATCATTACTATCAAAATTTATAACATCATCTAAACAATCTAAATAACCTAAAACGAGTATTTTATTTCCGTCAATAAATTGATTTTGCTGTGTGTTTAAAAAAGCTTTTATAGCAGGAATAAACGCTGTATGTGCACCACCATTTCCTCCATTCATGCGAACACCAATATCTTCTGGAATGCCTAAAAGAACAAATTTAGTTGATGATTCAATTAATTCTTCCCTTAATGTTTTCTTTGAATTAATAACTGAAACACATTCACCTAATTTCGTTTCACCATTTCTAGTATTAGTGAAATTAGCAATTGCTTGTTGTGTAAAAAGATGTAGCATTTTTATATTTTTTCACCGTTAATGTATACAGAATCTATTAGGTTAGAACCGAAACTATACGGTATAAAACCATATGAAGGAATTTCTTTGGTAATAATAAAATTTGCTTTTTTCCCTTTTGTGATGCTTCCTACTTTATCTGCTAAATTCATTGCATAAGCACCATTAATAGTAGCAGCATTGATAGCTTCTTCTGGTGTCATTTTCATTTTAATACAAGCGGTAGCTACAACAAAATTCATGTTCCCTGAAGGTGTGGAACCAGGATTAAAGTCAGTAGCTAAAGCCAATGGTAAATTGGCATTAATGATATCTCTAGCAGGTGTATAAGGTATGCTTAAAAAATATGAACATGAAGGGAGAGCTACAGGCATTGTTTCAGAACCTTGAAGCGCTTTAATATCTTCTACATTCATTACCTCTAAATGATCAACAGATAAAGCATTTTGTTTTACGCTCATTGCTACACCGCCAATTGTAGTAAATTGATTTACATGTACCTTAGGAGTTAAACCATATTTTTTAGCGGCTGTTAAAACTCTCTCTGTATCTTCAACTGAGAAATAGCCAGTTTCACAAAAAGCATCAACAAACTCGGCTAAACTTTCTTCTGCAATTTTAGGTAACATTTCATTAATAATTAAATTAATGTACCCTTCTTTATTGTTTTTATATTCTGAAGGAAAAGCATGAGCACCTAAAAAAGTAGCCTTAATTGGCAATTTATAGTTTTCTTTTAATTTTTTAATTACACGTAGCATTTTTAATTCAGCATCAACTGTTAACCCATAGCCGGATTTAATTTCAACAGCTCCAGTACCTAAGGTAATAACCTCTTCTAAACGTTTTGAAGATTGTTCATAAAGGTCTTCTTCAGAAGTTGATTGAAGTTTTTTAGCAGAATTTAAAATACCTCCACCATTATTAGCTATTTCTTCATAGCTTAAACCATTAATCCTATCAACGAACTCTTGTTCTCTGTTTCCAGCATATACTATATGAGTATGAGAATCACACCAAGTTGGTAAAATCATTTTTCCTTCACAGTCGATAATTTTATCTGCAGAAGAAGGAATGTTTTTCATGCTGCCATAATCAATAATGCTATCATTTTCAATAAGTAAGAAAGCATTTTTAAGGGTAGGCAAAACATTCATTTCTTTACCAGCTACTTTTGTTATATTGTTTTCACGTACCTGTATTAATTCCTTAATGTTTATTAATAAAGTTGTCATAGATAGTTCTTAATTTAACTAGACAAACTTACATTAAAAAGGACAAATTATGATATTTTTTTGGATATAATAATGTTGCTAAGTTTATTCATAGTCTTGGAATTAATGAATAAATCTAGTAATTTGTTGTGTGTATCATTAAATTTTAAAACCTCTTTGCCTTTTGGCTTCAAAAGTTAAAATAGCTGCAGCTACAGACACATTCATAGAGTCTATTTCACCTTGCATTGGTATGTTAATATTTTGAGTTGCTACATCTCTCCAAATTTGAGTTAGACCTGTTGCTTCAGTTCCAACAACCATAGCTGTCGCTTTGGTATAATCATTTTTGTGATATTCATTTGAGTTTTGAAGAGTAGCGCTGTATATATGTATATTTTTCTTTTTTAGGAAATTTGAAATATCTTCAGAGTTTCCAACCGCTATTTGATTTGTAAATAAGCAACCTATGCTTGAACGAATAATATTTGGATTAAACATATCGGTTTTAGGATCAGCTATAAAAACAGCATCTAATTTTGCTGCATCTGCAGTTCGTAACATTGCGCCTAAATTCCCAGGTTTTTCAATTCCTTCTAATACTAAGACAAGTGGGGTAGGAGTCTTAAATTGAATTTTGTCTAACTCAAAGTCTTTTGTTTTTACTACTGCGATTATTCCTTCAGTAGAATCTCTATATGCTAGTTTCTGATATATATCTTTTGTGATTTCTATGTATTTTGAAGTAGCTATATTTAATGCTTTAATTTTATCTTTAGAAAAAAGATCAGCGACAAATAATATTGAGTCTACGATATAATTCCCTTTAATAACTAAAGAAATTTCACGTTGCCCTTCTACAATAAAAAGTCCTCTTTTCTTTCGTTCTCGTGACTTTTCTTGTAATTTTAATAGATCTTTTATATATGAATTTTGTACGCTGCTAATTATTTTCATTCTGCAAAAGTACTATTATGTTTTATAAAAAAACGCTATTCATTTTAATGAATAGCGTTTTTATGGAGATAATTTAAATTAATTATTATATTTATTCGTATACCGTTTCCAAAGTTTTGTTTGGTGTGTTTCTAAACTTAATTTTCTTCCTTGGATAAATGCATTTGTTAGGATATTACCTCTCATGTCTAAAGCATCACCTTCTGATATAAATAATGTAGCGTCTTTGCCAACTTCCAAGCTACCAGTAAATTTATCAATACCTAAAATCTTAGCATTATTTAGGGTAATTAATTGTAAAGCTTGTTCTTTTGTTAACCCGTAAGCAGCATAAGTACCTGCATAAAAAGGTAAATTTCTTGTACTCATTCGCTCCATGCTACCATTCATTCCTAGGCCTACTAATAAACCTGCATCGGTTAATATTTTTGCAGAACGAAATGGTAAATCATAATCTTCATCTTCACTAGAAGGTAAACGATGTGACCTTTCTATAATCACTGGAATATTATTTGATGTAAGTAGGGGAGCAACTTTTTCAGCTTCAAAACCACCAACGATAACTATATTTTTTATAGCTAATTCATGAAATAGATTTACAGCATCTGTTATTCTATTCTTACCATTTACGTGAATAAAAACTTTTTGTGTTCCGTTAAATACATTTTTAAGAGCTTCATAAGGCAAGTTTTTACTCGTTTTTTTACTGTTTAAATATCTTTTTGCCTTATTAAAATAGTCTTTAATTTTTGTAATATTTTTCACATAATTTTTATTTGGCTTTAAGGCAGGATCTTCTCCTAACCACCAACGACCTCTACTAAAGTTACTTGGCCAATTTAAATGAATAGCATCGTCAGTTTTGATACTTGCATCTTCCCAATTCCAAGCATCAAATTGCACAACTGATGATGTACCAGATATACTACCACCTCTTGGGGTAATTTGTGCCATTAAAACACCATTTGGGCGCATAGTTTCTATAACTTTACTTTCTGTATTATATGCTATAATAGCTCTTATATGTGGTAACATACTACCTACTTCATCGTAATCTTTAGTAGCACGAACAGCATCAATTTCAGCTAAACCTAATGAACTATTGGCAGCAATAAAACCAGGGTATACATGTTTCCCTTTAGCTTTAATTACTGTTCCTTGCCTTGCTATTCGCATATTGGCGCTACCTACAAAAGAAATTTTACCTTTAGAAAACATAATTAATGAGTTTTCTATTATTTTTCCGTTTCCTAAATGAGCTGTTGCTCCTTCAATGGAGTAGTCAGTTATTTGTTTAGGAGCTGGAGTTTGTTGAGCAACTATATTTCCTATCAATAAGAAACAAATTAAACTATATAAAATGGTGTTTTTCATGAGTTGTCTTTTAAAATTCTTATTCAGTATCACAGTGAAATAATTTTTTAGTTTTTTTAACAGGGGCTTGTGTTTTAACTCCTTTTATTTTTTCTTTTAGCATCATATTGATAAGTTTAGAACGTTCAGCTTTGATGGCTTTACGTTTGGCAATATCTTGATTTATATCAAAATAAATTGTTCCATCAATAATTGTTTTTTCTACTTTAGCATAAATAGATAAAGGATTATCACTCCATAACACAACATCAGCATCTTTTCCTACTTCGATACTCCCTGTTCTATCATCAAGGTGTAATAATTTGGCAGGATTAATGGTAATCATACTCCAAGCTTCTTGTTCAGTCATACCTCCATACTTCATAGTTTTTGCAGCTTCTTGATTTAATCTTCTTGACATTTCAGCATCATCAGAGTTAATTGCTACGGTTATTCCTTGTTTATGCATGATTGCAGCATTGTAAGGAATTGCATCATTAACTTCAAATTTATAAGCCCACCAGTCAGAAAAGGTAGAACCACCAACGCCGTGTTTCTTCATTTTGTCGGCTACTTTATATCCTTCTAAAATGTGTGTAAATGTATTGATGTTAAAGTTAAATTTTTCTGCAACTTTCATTAACATATTAATTTCTGATTGTACATAAGAATGACAAGAAATAAAACGTTTTTTATTAATGATTTCAGCTAGTGTTTCTAACTCAATATCCTTACGGTATGGTGTGCCGCTTTTCTTTTTAGCATCATATTCTTTAGCTCTTTGAAAGTAATCGATATAAACTTGTTCAACTCCCATACGCGTTTGAGGAAACCTAACAGTATTATTATCTCCCCAGTTAGATTGTTTTACATTTTCACCTAAGGCAAACTTTATGAATTTTGGAGAATTTTTGTAAATCAATCCGTCTGCATTTTCTCCCCATTTTAATTTTAATATTGCTGACTGACCACCAATAGGGTTTGCTGAACCATGCAATATTTGAATAGATGTTACCCCTCCAGCTATGTTTCTGTATATATTAATGTCACTGGGGTCCACAACATCTTCAATGGTTACCTCGGCTGATGAATTGTGTCCTGCTTCATTAATAGCAGAGGCAGCAATATGAGAATGCTCATCTATAATTCCTGCAGTTAAATACTTATCAGAGCCATCAATTACTTTGGCGTTCCTATCATTAAGATTATTTCCGATTTTAGTTATTTTTCCATTGGTAATTAAAACGTCAGTATTATTTAACACTTTTTGATTATCAGAAGTCCATACAGTAGCATTTTTAATTAAAATAGACTCTTGTTGTGGTATACTGTAATTCCCATACCCAATATTAGGATAGCTTACTGAAACTACTTCATTGTTTTTTTTATCTTTTTTCTTTTTATCACTTTTCTTATTAACTTCTTTTTTTACTTTTTTTGAGGCTGACCACGCAATATCATTACCACTATTATCTATTCCATTACCTTGCATAAGGTTAGCAGCATTGGTGATTCTACCAGAAAGCCTTGTAAATTTCCCATTATCATTTAAAGTAATTTGAATCCAATTATTTTTAAACGAAAACTTACCATTTATTTTAGTTTCACCTTGTTTAAATTTAGCATTTTGTTTTACTCCTTTACCAGTAATTGTCATGGTATAATTTTTACCATCAGCATATAGCATATATTCACCAGTAATATCTCTGATATTCATAGGTGTAATACTATTTTTATTTCCTTGAACCCAATTTTCGTAAAGAGTAGTTTTAGTATCAAATATATCACCAGAAGTAATAAGAAAGTTAGCATAACTTCCTTTTTGTAAGTTCCCTATGTTTTTGTTATTGAGTACTTTAGAAGGAACTGTTGTTAAAGCTTCTAAGGCAGTAGTTTTATCTAATCCGTATAAAATGGCTTTTTGAAGGTTAGTAGAAAAACCTTTAATATTTTTAAGTTTATAGGTAGTTAAAGCAAAAGGGACATTATTTTTAGCTAAAACACTTGGATTTGAAGGTTCTTGATTCCATTTACGCATATCGCTTAATGCAATTTTGTTCGCTAAAGCAATATTACTAACATCATAGGCTTTTCTAAAGTTAATGGGAATAATAAAAGTTGCATTTGTCTTTTTTATATCATTTACACGTTCATATTCATCTCCACCTCCAACAATAGTATATTGAATACCAAATTCATCTCCAATTTTATCTGCACGCAGGCTATTAAGGTAATCTCCAGCTCTAAAAATTTGAGGTAAATTTTTATTATTATTCAGAGCTTCTAAAGCTAGGTCTGAGTTTTTTGCATTTCCATTAGCATACCAATTTGCATCTAAATAGGTTTGTCTAAGTAAAGCCATGGCTCCCATTCGAGATGTTGGATAAGATTGACGTGATTTATTACTTTTAGAAAAAGATAAATAATTTGCAGATTTTCTATTGAGTATTCTATACGCATCTGAACTATTAGAGTTTAAAGCTACTAAAACACCATTTCCTTGCATTATACCATCATCACTATGAGAGTTTACAACTCCAAAACCTGCATTTATAAGTTCTTTAGCTTTTTTGTTATCATACTTAAATACGTTAAAAGCATCAGTGTCAGGGCGTATATGATCGTTCCAATAAAAGCCTTTTCTGTTGGCATCATATTGTGGGCGTCTACTGAAATTAGTACTTCTTTTAACTTTCTTTATACCAAAATTAGCATACAAATCAATAAATGAGGGATAAATTGATTTTCCACTCAAATTAATAATTTGTGCATCTTTGGGAATACTTAAAGATTTCCCAACATTTAATACTTTCCCGTCTTTAATCAGTAAGGTTCCTTTTTTTATAACTTTTTTAGGAGTTACATAGATAGTTGCATTTTTAAAGGCAATTAAACTATTTTTTGTAGTTTTAACTCCTGTATTTGTAGGAAAATATTCTTGAGCTTTAATGTGGGAGATACATAAGCAGAATAGTAGTATGAAAATTTTTTTCATTATGTTAAAGTTGAATTAATTATTAAATGTATTGATTTCTTAAATTTTAAAAATTTGTTTAACAAAATATTAAGATTATTTTAAGATTAGTTTTCCCATTTTTTCATGGCCAGATACCCATGCTGAGTTTTGATCTACAAATTGAATAGCGTAAAATGATTCATCACTTAACTTTTTCCAATTTAATCCTCCGTTATTTGAAAAAGAAATACCAGTTTTTCCTACAGCTACAACTTCTTTTCCATTAGTATTTGGTACATATTGAATACAGCTTTTGTAATTAGGTTCTTGGTTATTAGCTACTAGAGTCCAAGTTTTACCCCCGTCAATAGTAATTGCTTTGTTAGCACAATTATCATCAGAATTTGAATAATCTCCACCAATAGCAATTCCACATAACTCATTATAAAAATCAACAGAATACATGCCTTGCGGACCATTTCCTTGTATAAAAGGTGTGTCATAAATGCTCCAAGTTCTTCCTTTGTCCGTAGATTTTAATACTCGAGCTTTTTTGCCTCCAGAAACTATCCATACGGTATTATTCATAATTTTAATATTTGTATTACTTGCCGCAAAAAACGCTTCACCATTTTCAAAATCAGGTAGTTTTGAGCAAGGGATTTTACTCCAAGAATTTCCACCATCAGAAGTAATGATTATTGAAGGGCAACTTTCCGTAGGGTCACCAACTGCAATTCCATTTTTACCATCAGGAAAAAATTGTAGAGCGTCGTAAAATACTTTTGAATGCTCTTCTTTATAAACTATTTTAGTTTCTTTAGCGTTTATTTTGTAAAGAAGCGCAGGATTAGCTATTGATAAAGCATATACATTATTATTGTTTAAAGCAATACTTCTAAAATGTGGTGTGATTGAATCATTGTAAACAATTTTAGTAAAACTCCAGCTCTTTCCTCCATCTTGTGTTTTACCTATATTTCCTTTAGAGTCAGCAAAAAAGACGTTGTTATTATCCACAGCTTTTATAGCTCTTATACTTGAGCTATCAATTTTGAAAGTAGTAATATCTGCAGTATTAATGTTTCTAGGTTTGTATTCTTTTTTACAAGAAATAAATATAATTGTAACTAAAAAAAAGAGTTCGATTCGTTTCATTTTTAATATTTTTACAGAACTAAAATAGTCAAAATATCAATGAAAAAGGCATTAGTAATTTCAGGAGGAGGAAGTAAAGGAGCATTTGCTGGTGGTGTGGTTGAATATTTAATGAAAGAAAAAAATAAAAAGTATGATTTATTTCTAGGAACTTCAACTGGAAGTTTGATGGTTTCTCATCTAGCTTTGCGAAAAGTTGATGCTTTAAAAGAGCTTTACACGAAAGTAAATCAAAAATCTATTTTTAGTAATAGCCCTTTTAAAATAAAAACGGTTCATGGTGAGAAAGTAATTTCTATTCGTCATATAAATACCATATGGAATTTTTTGAAAGGAAGAAAAACATTTGGAGAAAGTAAAAATTTGCGACGTTTAATTAAGCAAAATATTACTAAAGAAATGTATGATGAAATTAGAATTAAAAACAAAGAAGTAGTTGTTACTTTATCTAATTTGACAGCCAATAAAATAGAGTATAAATCTATTTTAGATTGTACTTACGAAGATTTTTGTGATTGGATATGGGGTTCATGTAACTATGTTCCTTTCATGAGTTTACTTGAAAAAAATTATTGTCAGTATGCTGATGGAGGCTTTGGGTGCTTAGTACCTATTAGAGAAGCTATTTTAAGAGGAGCAAAAGAAATTGATGCGATTATTTTAGAAACTGAGGTCACACAAATAAATAGAATGCCCGCCAAAAATCCTTTTTCTTTAATGCTTAATGTTTTTGATTTTATGTTAGAGCATGTTGAAAAACACAATGTAACCATAGGTAAACTTTCGGCTAAACATAAAGACGTTAAATTAAATCTTTATTATACGCCAACTGTTTTAACGACAAATTCGCTGGTTTTCGATAAAAAGTTGATGAAAAAATGGTGGAAACAAGGGTATTATCACGCAAAGTATAAAGATGATACTTCAATGAATGATTACAGAACAGAATTAATAGGAGATAGATGAAGTTTGGAAAAGTTGATCATCCAGAATTAATAGATTTTACAATGCCTGCTAATAATAGAGCTACTATTGATTTGTTATCTAAGAATATAAAAACAGAAGTTCCAAATGTTTTTGTAGGTTGTGCTAAATGGAATAAGGCTGATTTAAAAGGGTTTTATCCTAAAGGAACAAAAGATGAACTAGCTTATTATTCTAAACAGTTTAACTCAATAGAACTAAATGCAACTTTTTATCGACAGTTTTCTGGAGAACAATTTACTAAATGGAAAGATAAAACCCCAAGTAACTTTAGGTTTTTCCCTAAATTAACTCAAGAAATTAGCCATTGGAAAAGGTTAGAAGGGGTTCAGGAAATTGTAAATTATTATTTAGATAATGCACTACGATTGGAGGAGAAATTAGGAACTATTTTTTTACAGATGCATTCTAATTTTGGTCCGTAAAAATTTTTCAAGACTAGAAAATTTTGTTAAAAGTTGGCCACATAAAATTCCTTTGGCTGTTGAAGTTAGGCATCCTGACTGGTATACCGATAAAAATACTTTTGAAGAGTATACTCAATTGCTAGAAGAAAATAATATAGCAAATGTATTAGTTGATACTGCTGGAAGAAGAGACATGGTTCATATGCGTTTAACCAATAACGAAGCCTTTATTCGTTATGTAGGGGCTAATCATGTATCCGATTATTCTCGTTTAGATGATTGGGTAGCAAGATTGAAAGAATGGACAGATTTGGGATTGAAAAATATTCATTTTTTTATTCATCAAAATTTAGAAGTAGAGTCTCCTTTATTAGCGTCTTATTTTATTAAAAAATTAAATAAAGAATTGAATATTAATTTAAAAATTCCAAATGAAGAAAGTAATCAACAGATGTTGTTGCTATAAGTATAATACTTTGTTTTTTTAATCTTCTTCTTGAGCTCGTTCTATTATCTTTTCAGGGAGTGCTTTTTTGGCTTTTGCCCCCATTTTCTTTAATTTTTCTACACTTGTAATTAAATTACCTCTACCTTCTACCAGTTTGTTCATAGCAGAGCTATAATCAGCTTTGGTGGCATCAATTTTTTTACCAATACTAATTAAATCTTTTAAAAGGCCATCAAATTTATCATACAAGGCTCCGGCTTGTCTTGCTATCTCTAAAGCATTTCGTTGTTGTTTTTCATTATTCCACATGGTATCAATTGTACGTAAAGTAGCTAAAAGAGTAGTAGGGGTAACTATTACAATGTTTTTTTCAAAAGCCTTGTTATATAATGTGTTATCCTCATTTAAAGCCACAGCAAACGCAGGTTCAATAGGAACAAATAATAAAACAAAATCAGGAGATTCTATTTTATAAATATCTTCATATTTTTTTTCTGAAAGTTGTTCTACATGTCGCTTTAAGGAGTTTACATGTTCTTTTATAAAGCGATTTTTTTCAATAGCATCATCAGTATTTACATACTGCTCATAGGCAGTTAAAGAAACTTTAGAGTCAACAATCATCTTTTTATTGTCAGGTAAATGAATAACAACATCAGGAAGTACTCGTTTACCTTCATCGTTGGTAAATGATTGTTGAACAAAATACTCTCGATCTTTTTCTAGTCCTGATTTTTCTAAAACACGTTCTAATACCAATTCACCCCAATTTCCTTGAGTTTTACTATCACCTTTAAGTGCTTTAGTTAAGTTGATAGTTTCTTTACTCATTTGAGCATTTATTTCTTTCAAACCCAGTAATTGTTCTTTTAAAGCAGAATGCATAGAAATACTTTCTTTTTGAGAGTCCTCAACTTTCTTTTCAAAGGTTTGAATTTTTTCTTGTAACGGAGTAAGGATATTCTTAATATTTACTTTGTTCTGTTCAGTAAATTTATTTGACTTTTCGTCTAATATTTTATTAGCTAAGTTTTCAAATTCTTTGGTGAATTTTTCTTGTAACTTTTCAACTTCCCCTTTATTTTCATTTAGTTTAAGTTGTAAGTTTTTTAGTTCTTCATTTTTTCTTGCTAATTCAACTGCAGAAAACTCTTTTTCACGTCTAAGCTCATTATTTTCTTTTGTTTTATCGTCTAAACGCTTTTGAAAATCACTTTTTTGTTGAATGAAACCTGCTTCTTTTTCTTTTATTAAGGTTTCTAAATTATCAACCTTTGTGCTTATTATATTATTTTCTCTTTCTAATGTGTCAGTAGCCTTATTTAAAGCTAATTTACCAAGTAAATGCCCAATAATAATACCTAATACTAATCCAGAAATTGTGGTAATTATTAATAGTAAAGTAGTACTCATTAATTAAAAATATTAGTTGAATAAGCAAATATAACGCAAGATTTTATAAAAATGTTTGTTATTGTTACTGAAAACCGTATCATTGATGCTTATTTTATAAGAGATGATATCTAAGTTTATATATACCAAAATATTAGGTTGGAAGTTAGTTGGAGAATTTCCTAAAGAATTAAAAAAATATATAGTTATTGGTGCCCCACATACCAGTTGGAAAGATTTTCCTATAGCAATTTTAGCTAGAAATTCATGGGGCGTAAAGATTAATTTTATTGGTAAAAAATCATTGTTTAAACCTCCTTTTGGTTTTGTTTTTAGATGGTTAGGAGGTACACCTGTTGATCGATCAAAAAGTAATAATAAGGTAGATGCTATTGTAGATGTTTTTAACAAACATGAAGAGTTTCGTTTAGCATTGTCTCCTGAAGGAACAAGAAAAAAGGTGGATAAATGGAAAACAGGTTTTTATTATATAGCAAAAGGAGCAGATGTACCTATTATAATGTTTGCGTTTGATTTTGAGCATAAGCAAATAATTTTATCTGAACCTTTTTATCCAACGAATGACAAGGAAAAAGATTTTGAACATTTTTATTCTTTCTATAAGGATATAAAAGGAGCTAATCCAGAATTATTTTAAGATTATGAAAATTAAAAATTTACTACCCATTGCTATTATATTATGTTTGTTTTCTTGCAATGGCAAGAAAAGACAAGAAAAGAATTTAAGTACTCCTTATTTCGTTGTACTAGGTGTTGCTCAAGACGCTGGTTACCCTCAAATAGCATGCAAAAAAGAATGTTGCTTAAAGACTTATGCTAATCCTAATTTAGTAAAAATGGTAAGTTCTATAGGGCTAGTTGATCCGATAACGAATGAAAGTTGGATATTTGATGCAACACCAGACTTTACTGAGCAAACAAAGTTACTTTCAAAATACACAATGAATAAAGAAATTCCTGATGGTGTTTTTTTAACTCACGGACACATTGGGCATTATACAGGACTAATGTTTTTAGGAAGAGAGGCAATGAGTGCTGTAAAAATGCCAGTTTATGTGATGCCACGAATGAAAACATATTTAGAAACTAACGGAACCTTGGAGCCAGTTAGTAACAAATAATAATATTCATTTAAAGGAATTAAAGGAGGATTCAGTTTTTGTTTTAAACAAAAGAATTAGTGTAACTCCAATTCAAGTTCCGCATAGAGATGAATATTCAGAAACTGTTGGTTATTTGATTAATAATACTTCTAAAAAAGCCTTGTTTATTCCAGATGTTGATAAATGGGAAAAGTGGGATAGAAGTATTGTTGATTATATAAAACAAGTAGATGTTGCGTTTTTAGATGCTACCTTTTTTAAAAATGGGGAAATTAATAGAGATATGAATGAAGTACCACATCCTTTTGTAGAAGAAAGTATGGAGTTATTTAAACAATTAGCAATTAAAGATAAAAAGAAAATTTATTTTATCCATTTTAATCACACGAATCCGTTGTTAGAAGAAGGAAGTAATGAAGAAAAAATGGTGATAGAAAAAGGATTTAATGTAGCAAAACAGCATTCAATAGTTTCTTTTTAATATTTTATAAGTTTAGATAATATTAATATAAAAACCTCGAAGCAATATAATAGCTTCGAGGTTTTCTTGCATATAATTAATATAATGAAAACAATTACTTTGTTAAAATTTGTAATTAACTGATAAGTTAAACATTGATCCTAATTGACTAAAATGGTAACCATCATATGTCATCTGAGAATAACGTTGGTTAAAAGTAATTAAGTTTGATTGCGCTTTAACTTGTGCAGGATCGTTTAAAATTGCCTGACCAGCTGCGTTTTCAGCTTTAAAACTCCATTCAGGTAATACGTTTAATATATTATTAGCGTTGAAAGCTATTGTCCAATTGTCATCTACATTATAGTTTACACCTAAGTCAGTTACAATTTTTGGAGTAAACTCGGTTCTTAAGTTACTATCCATTCCAGCTTGCTTAAATTTCGTTTTTCCGAAGTACGTATTGTTTAAAGTAAAACCAAACTTACCAAGATCGTAAGTAGTACCTAAAATCCATTTAGTTTGTGGTCTTGAAGTAAATAATAAAGCTTCTTGAGTAGCATCAATTAAAGCACTACCATTATTATCAGTTCTTCCGTTTTCAAAAGTATAGTTACCCGATAAATTGAATGCTAATTTACCATTTCCTAATTCTACGTTTTTGTATCCTACAACAACATCTAGTCCTGATGTTCTAGTATTAATTGCATTCGCAAAATAACTAACAGTTCCGAATGAAGTTGAAAGTTCATTACTTAGTACAATTCTATCTTCAACTTCAATGTTATAATAATCTAAAGTGAAGCTAAAATTATTGAAAGGCTTACCTCCAATTCCAACAGTAAAGTTTGTTGATTCTTCAGCTTTTAACCTTGGAACTCCCAACTGTCTAGCTTCTCTTGAAACATTATTAATTAATCCACTAACTTGAATACCTGATCCAGCAACAAAGCTATATTGTTTTTTTTGTGTATATATTTGATGTAAAGTAGGAGCTCTAAATCCTGTAGAAGCTGAAGCTCTTATTGTATATTTATCATCAGCGAATTTATAACGAGAGCTCAATTTCCATACAAAAGTACTTCCGAAATCTGAATAGTTTTCAGCTCTTACTGTACCATTTAATTGAAAATCTTTAGTAGCATCCCATTCAACACTAAAATATCCACCTAGGTTGTAACGATTAAAGTTACCTGAATTTTCTGGTCGGTTACCAGCAAATGAATCAGCACCAATTCCATCATAAGAAGCTAAACCTCCTTCGATAACCTCAAAATCTTCAGCTCTAAACTCAGTACCTAATGCAATAGATACGTTATCAGAAAGAATTTTTGAAATATCAATGTTTCCTACTACGTGGCTAAAAGCGGTACCTCCTGGTTTAAAAGATATTGGACTATTTTCTCTATAAATATTTTCATTATTAGAGTCAAGAATTGTACTTCTATTATGTGAATTACTAACAGTATAAGTTTGTTTATTACCACCTACAGTAATACTTCCATCAACATTCCAATCATTAATTGTTGATTTAATACCAACTGTTGCATTATAATCACCTAAAAGACCTTCAAATGTAGGTAAATATCCATCATAACCACCTGCATTTGTTGGGTTATTTCCAGGGAAAAAATTAGCTAAATATGGAAAATCACCAATTGTTCTCCAATATGGTGTTCTATAGTTCGCAAAACTGTTAACCATTTTATATACATATGCTGCATTAAAATATAAGTCTGAATTTTCACTTAAATCATGACTAGCATTAATTAAGAATTTGGCAGCAGTAGTTTCAGGAGATGCATTAATATTACCTGCATCTGGTTTTCGTCCTAAAAACTCATTTACAAAATTAATATTAGCTCCAAAATCAGCAGCTTCCCCTTCAGCATCAACAGTTCCTGGCCTGTTAGCCATTTGTGTTTTCGAAAAGTCAATAGTGTAGTTTATAAATCCTTTTTTACCAAATCTACTACCATTATTTACACTTACACCAAGCATTTCTCCATCTCCTTCACCTGTAATACCAGATCTAAATGTTGCAGAACCATTTTTATAATCATCTTTTAAAATTATGTTCATTACACCAGCGATAGCATCAGAACCATATTGAGCAGAAGCACCATCACGTAAAATTTGAATGGTTTTAATTGCGTCAGTTGGAATACCAGAAATATCTGCACCAGTTTCACCTCTACCAGGAGATGTTTGTGTATATAGTAAAGAACTTAAATTTTTACGTTTACCATTAATTAGTATAAGGGTTCTACTTGGCCCCATGTTTCTAATTTCATACGGATCAAGTAAAGAGGTAGCATCATTAACAGGAGTTTGGACCGTGTTAAAAGATGGGATTTTATATTGCAAAGCTTTGTCAAAAGTTGTTTGACCAGTTGCTTGTAATTCTTTCACGCCTACGACGTCTATTGGTAAAGAACTTGTAGTATTACTTCTAGAAGGAGTTCTACTTCCTGTAATTATTACTTCATCAAGTTCTAACCCTTCTTTTAGAATAATATTGAATACTTTTTTGCCATTAACAGGAATTTCCTGTGTTTCATATCCAGAAAAACTAATAACAAGTATCGCCCCTTCTTGGACTGTCAAATTAAATTTTCCATCAAAATCAGTGTTTGCACCATTTTGAGTGCCTTTTTCAATGATATTAGCCCCAGGAAGCCCATCATTGTTAGAGTCTTTAACTGTTCCAGAAATTTGCATTTGTGCCCATGTAAAGCCACTAAATACAACTGTAAAGAGTAACGTGAAAAGTTTTTTCATAAATAAAAATTTAGTTAATAATTAGGAAGGTTTTTGCTTTTTTATTATTTTATTAACAATTACCTTATGTTATTATTAAGCAATGTTTTAGTTTTCTATACTCTCTTTTTTTATAAAAAGTTAAAAAACAGTTAAAAATTAACAGAAAATTTACTGTAGTAAAATGCTCCATTACTCCCCATTTGTACAGCATCCCATAAACCTCCACTATCAGTGTTTTCACCTTGTTGAGTAGGATAGGTGTTGAATAAATTGTTAACACCAATTTGAATAGAATAATTTTTTGATAATTTGTAAGAAAAGTGACAGTCTAACGTATATTTGGCTACATATTTATCTATGGAAGCCGATATTCTTTTTTCAGGAGAGTTGTCAAAATCACTTAAAGGTTTATATATTTGCCAGTCAAGTAGTTCTAAGTTACTGTACCTTGTCAGACTAGAGCTTATTGATAAGTTTTTATTACTGTAAATAGCATTTAAAATTAATTTATGTTTAGGTGCTGAAGCTCTTAAAAAATATTGTTCTCTTGCACCAAAAAATGTCTCTAAATCAAGGTTTTTATTATTAATTCTGGTAACCTTCATTTTATTAAAATTTCCAGTAAAATTGAAGAAGAGTTTTGAAGTTGAAAATTTTTTACACCAATTAATTTTAAAGTCTAATCCGTAAGTTGAAGTATTAACTCCATTAGCAAAAAACTGAACATTTTGTACGTTAGGATCTATGCTTGATGCATCAAAATTTCCACTTAATATAATTCTATCCTTTATAAAAATATAATAAGAGTCAATAAAGAACTGAAAATTTTTATTTGCTTTATGGCTTATTCCTAAACTATAATTAATAGCTTTTTCTTCTTTTAATTGTTTGATTCCAAAACTATTAGTGATGGGGTTGTTATTCGCTATTAAAAATGATTCAACGGGTTTGTTATCTATGTAATTAGTAAATTTTAAGTTATAATAAATTTGGGCTAATGATGGAGCTCTAAAGCCAGTACTAAAAGATGTTCTTAAATTGGTTTTAGAAGAGACTTTAAATCTTGTGGCAATTTTGGTATTAATTGTATTTCCAAAATCACTATAATTTTCAAAACGAAAAGCGGTTGTTAAAAGCCATTTTTTTGTAAAGTCAATTTCACTATCAAAATATAAACTAAAACTTGTCCTGTCTCGATTTACTTTATTTAAAGGAGAATAACCAGGGAATCCCTGGATCCACCAGGTCTTATTTTATTATTGTGAGTAGGAATATCACTTATAGGTGTATTGTTGTTAACAATGTTACCATTAATATCATAAGAAGCATAAGACCCCTCTTCTCCTGAAAAAATTTTATAATTTTCAATTCTATTTTCCAAACCTAAAGCAATATTTAAACCCTTAAAAGTAGAAGGGAAATATTTAGAAACGTCAAAGTTTGTTGTATTTTGACTTAAGCTATGTCCACCAGCATCAAATTGTTTAGGAGATGTATTTAGGAGTGTAGCATTTAGAGTTTCTTTTATAAAATAATGAAAATTATTTTTTCCATAAGTATTGCTAAAGTCAATATTCCACCCTTTTAATTTTCCTTTCAATCCTAGTGTAAATGATTTATCTGAAATATTAGAAGTAATGATTGGATTAAATCCGTTTGGATATATACTCATTACATTTCGTTCACTATCTGGAGTTCTAGTAAAAGCATAAGCTTCAGTGTTTTTAAAACTATATCCTCCGTTTGTATATACTTTCATTGTAGGAGAAATGGGTATTTCTGAATTTAGAAATAAGTTGCTGCTTTTTAAAGCGGCATCACCATATTTCTGCCTAACATTTGTTCCATTTCTAAATGTATGATTTTTAGATAGAAACTCAGCAGAAACATTTACAAAACCATTTTCATTAATTTTAGTTCCGTAATTTACATCAGCTTTATAGGTAAAACCATCTATTCCTCTTTTACTTTTATCAGTATTAACATTAGCATTATAAAATCCTACAGTTGAATTTATGTTTGTTTGATTAACGTCATCTTTTAAAACAATATTTATAACACCAGCAATAGCATCAGAACCGTATTGAGCAGAAGCACCATCTTTGAGAACTTCTATTCTTTTAATTGCAGAAGAGGGGATAGCATTTAAATCTGTACCAGAGTTACCTCTACCTCTTGTTCCGTATAAGTTTATTAGTGAAGCCTGATGTCTTCTTTTACCATTAATTAGAACTAATGTCTGATCAGGTCCTAACCCTCTGTAGGTTGCAGGAACAATATGATCAGCTCCATCTGATCCTGATTGTTTGGTGGCGTTAAAAGATGGTATTTCATTTTGAATTAATTGATTAACCTCTAAAAATTCACTTTTCTTTTTAATGTTATCTATTTCTATAATATCAGTTGACACAGGAGAGTCTACTTTTTTTCTTTTATTATTTCTTGATCCCACGATTAATACTTCATCTAATTGGATTCCTGATTTTAATAATACTCTTAAGAATTTATTTTTTGACTGAATTATTTCAGTTTTGTACCCTATATGGGTAAATATAATGGGGTTATTTACTAGTAGTTTTAGCTCAAAAGATCCATCATTTTTAGAAATGGTTCCGTTTTGTGTATTACTTTCAATAATGTTGACTTTTTTTATTGGTTGATAGTATTCATTTATAACAATACCACGTATTGTAAGTTTTTCTTTTTTAGAAGTACTATCTTTCAATAGTTTTAATTGTGTATTGAATAACGACTTTTGATTTGTAAAATATTTATTCTTAGCCGATGTATATAATACATAATAGTCATTACCAAGATAATCTATTTTATAAGAAGTTAACTTTTTTATTAGTTTAATTGATTGTTCTAGAGGAAGTTTGTTTAAGTTTTTAATTTTAACCTTTTGGTCTTTTATAACCGCAGGATTATAAGTAAAAAACACCTTATGTTTAGTACTTATTATATTTAAAGCATCTGTAAGAAGTAATTGTTTTTTGTTTTGAGAATAGCTAGAAAAGAAATATAAGAAACAACCAAAGAATAATATAAAACGTATTGTAGTATTCTTTTTACTCATTAAAAAAGGTTAGTTGGTTATTTTTTATAAACCACTAATTTAGTATTTTCTTTTTTAATAATTATGTTTGTTGATTTTTTTATGGCATTTAAACAGATATCTAAGTTAGTTGTTGGCACTATCCCAGTAATTAGAAATTCTTTAGTTTCAGGATGTTTATGTACAAATTTTATTCCGTAAGTTTCTGTTACTTTGTTTAGAGCTTCTTCTAATGTGTAATTGTTGAAAATTAGTTTTCCGTTTTTCCAAGATGTTTGCTCTTCATTAGAAATTAATTTTTTATCAACTATTATTTTTTGTTCTTCAGAAGAATATTCAATGTAATTTCCAGGAAGCATTTTCTTTGATTTTCCATTATTCATGGTTAACCATATATTACCTTCTTCTAAATATACTTTTGTTTTTTTCTTCTTAGTATTAACGTTAAATTCAGTTCCATAAACCTCTACTTTTAAGTCGCCAGTATTAACCCAAAATTTAGCATTAGTGGTTTCTTTTTTATTAACTTTAAAATAGGCTTCTCCTTTTAACGATACATTTCTTACATCATTGGTATTATACCTAATACTAGAATTAGAGTTTAAAGTAACAGAAGTGCCATCTTTTAATTTCAAATCTAACGTTTCACCATAAGCAGTTTTGTGAGTTATGTATGAAGTATTAAAAAATATAGCATAAACCCCTAAAGAAATTAATAAAATACTAGCTGCAACACTAAACACTTTAAAATATTTCATTTTAAAAATATTTTTTTCCCTTTTTTGAGTCGCTTTTAGTTTAGTTTCAAGTTTATTCCACTCAATATTTAATTTTTCTTCAGGTATAGCAGTTTTTTTAAAATTAATTCCTAGAAGTATATCACGGGCTTCATAAGCGATATCTTTTTTTTGGGGATTGTTTTTAAGCCAAAAATCCCAAAAAGATATATCAGATAACTGACTGTTACGAGCCCAGTTTTTAAATGATGGATCATTTAAAAAATCATGAATTGAATTATACGTTCTTTTGGTCATTAAATATGGTAATACTAATTGTATATCTATATAAAGCATGTTATTTTATAAATATACTCTTTTTAATATTGCAAATTTATGAATTTAATAATTGTAAAATAGCCATTTCCTCTCTTAAATTTTTAATAGCTTTATGAAGTATGTTAATAACACTTTGATAGTTAATATCCATTGTTTCTGCTATTTCTTTAGCTTTTAAATTACAATGGAATTTTAAATAGATAACTTCTTTTTGTCTTTTAGGTAGTTCGTTAACTAGTTTGGTAAGATTTTTATTTCTAAAAGTAGTTGATTCTTGATTAGTTATAAATTCTTCTGGGGTAAAATTTATATCAACAATATTTTTATCAATATTTCTAACTATTGAGTATTTTTTAATTTTATTTATTCTTTTGATAATAAATCTTCTATAGGAAGAGAATAAGTAAGGAGCAATTTTATCTAAATCACTTAAGTTTTCCTTGTGCTCAAAGATATACACAAAAAAATCTTGTAAAGAGTCTTCGGTAATAATTGCATCTTTTGAAATTTTAAGTCCATAACTATATAGGGGAGAATAGAACTTTTTAAATAGGACTGAAAAAGATACAAGATCTCCTTCTTTTAATGATTTCCATAAAATTTCATCAGATAAATTACTCATTAATTAGTAGTTTAATTTTGATAAATGTAATAAAAAAAATAATAAATTCATAAAAAACTGTTAAAATAGTTGTGTTAGGTTTTGTATTTCATAGTCATTAAACCAAGTAATATACTATATTTGCAATCGCAAAAAATATCAATATTATATTATAATGAAAGCTGGAATTGTAGGATTACCAAACGTAGGAAAATCAACATTGTTTAATTGTTTGTCTAATGCCAAAGCGCAGAGTGCAAACTTTCCATTTTGTACTATTGAACCTAACATAGGAGTGGTGAATGTACCAGACCCTAGAATTCAAGTTTTAGAAGGAATGGTAAGTCCTGAAAGGGTAATGCCTGCAACTGTAGAAATTGTTGATATTGCAGGTTTAGTTAAAGGGGCTAGTAAAGGAGAAGGTCTAGGAAATCAGTTCTTGGCAAATATTAGAGAAACTGACGCTATTATACATGTATTGCGCTGTTTTGATAATGATAATATAGTGCACGTTGATGCTTCTGTTGATCCAGTAAGAGATAAAGAAACTATCGATATTGAATTGCAATTGAAAGATTTGGAAACTGTTCAAAAGCGATTAGAACGTGTAAAAAGAACTGCTAAAACTGGAAATAAAGAAGCTCAAATAGAATTAACGGTTTTACTTAAAGTTGAAGAAACTTTGTTAGAGGGTGTTTCCGTTAGAGCCATTGAATTTTCAGAAAAAGATCAAGAAATTGTCAAATCACTTCAATTTATAACTTCCAAACCTGTTTTATATGTTTGTAATGTAGATGAGGGTTCTGCTGTTTCAGGAAATGATTATGTAGAAAAGGTAAGAGAAGCTGTAAAAGATGAAAATGCTGAAGTTATTGTGCTGGCAATAGGAACTGAAGCAGATATAACTGAATTAGATGATTATGAAGAGCGCCAAATGTTCTTAGCTGATATAGGCCTTGAAGAAGCTGGAGCTTCCGTTTTAATTAGAGCTGCATATAAGTTATTAAATTTACAAACTTATTTTACAGTTGGAGTAAAAGAGGTAAGAGCTTGGACTATTAATATTGGGGATACTGCACCTCAGGCAGCTGGAGTGATTCATACTGATTTCGAAAAAGGTTTTATTAGAGCTGAAGTTATAAAGTATGATGATTATACTAGTTTAGGAGGAGAACAAAAAGTTAAAGAAGCTGGGAAGTTAGGAGTAGAAGGAAAGGAGTATGTTGTTCAAGATGGCGATATTATGAATTTTAGATTTAATGTTTAAAAATTGATAAATCAAACATATATAAATGGCCCTATTGAAATATTTTCTATAGGGTTTTTTGTATATTTAAAGTAAATTTTAAGTGTATGCAATTTGAAAAAAAAACTTTTGAATTTTTAAAAGATTTAGAAAACAATAACGATCGAGATTGGTTTGCTGAAAATAAAAAAGACTATAATCTTGCTTTGAATAATGCAAAAGAATTATTTGCTGGAATTAATCAAAATTTAGAGTTGCATGATGAGATTGAAAAGCAAAAAGTATACAGAATATATAGAGATGTACGTTTTTCTAAAGATAAAACACCGTATAACCCTCGATTTGCTGTTTCATATTCAAGAAAAGGTAAAGAATTAAGAGGAGGTTACTTCTTACAAATTAAGTCTGGAGATTCTTTTTTAGGAGGGGGTTTTTGGCAACCCGAAAAAGAGGATTTATTCAGAATTCGTAAAGAATTTGAACTGGATGCTTCTGAGATAAGAGAAATACTTGCTGAAGAAAATTTCATTAAATATTTTGGAGGAAAATTAGAAGGAGATGAGTTAAAGACTGCACCTAAGGGATTTGATAAAGAACATGAATCAATAGATTTAATTAAAAAGAAAGGTTTTGTAGCTGTTAGAAGGTTTACAGATAAAGAAGTTATGTCTAAAAACTTTTTAAATGAAATAGATACTTCTTTCAAAACTCTTAGACCCTATTTTAATTTAATGAGTGATATACTTACAACAAATTTAAATGGAGAATCATTACTATAAAAAAAGCTGAGACTTTTCTCAGCTTTTTATTTAACTATTATTATATCTGGCTTAATCCACCATCTACTTCTAATTCAATTCCATTAATATATGAAGCATCATTTGAAGCCAAAAATAAAGCTGTATTAGCAATTTCTTCAGAAGTTCCAAATCTGCCTAAAGGTACTTGGCTAGCAAAGCCTTTACCCATTTCTTCTAAAACGTCTTGTGGTAAGTTCATTTTTTCATAAATAGGTGTATCAATAGGACCAGGGGCAATTGAATTTACTCGAATTCCTCTAGATTTAACCTCAGAAGTTAGTACTCTTGCATAGGCTCTTAAGGCTCCCTTACTAGCTGAGTACACCGATAAACCATCAAAGCCTTTTTTATGTACGATTGAGTTAGTAAAAAGTATGCTTCCATTTTCATTCATATATGGTAATGCTTCCTTAATTGTTAAAATCGGACCTTTAACATTAATATCAAAAACCTCATTATAATGTACTGCTGTAATGTCTGAAGTTGAAGCAAGAGGTGCAACTCCTGCATTTAAATATAGCACATCTATGTTTCCATACTTTTCAACAGCTTTTTTAATTAGTGCAACGTTATCTTCATCTTTAGAGACGTCGGCAACAACAGTTATAAAGTCGCCAGATAAACTATTTGTAGCTTCATTTAAAGCATCTTTTCTTCTACCTACAAGTACGACTTTGGCACCATTCTTTAAAAATAATTTAGCAGTTGCTAATCCAATTCCACTATTTGCGCCGGTAATTACGGCTACTTTGTTTTGTAGTTTATTCATTTTTAGATGTTTTATTTGAAACGTTCGTTTCAAATTAAGTTAAAAAAAATTATTTTAATGTAGAAAGCGTTGTTTTTGCTATACTTTCTAAGTGTTTACAATTGTTCATTAAAATACCAGAGATACTTAAACCTTGAATAGAATTTAATAAATATAGAGCATATTCATATGCAGTGTTATTTTTGTTGATAGAACCTTCTTGTTGCCCTTTTTCAATAAAATCTTGAAATAATTTAATCATGTTCTTGTGATTATTATCTAAGAACTTCTGAATTGTAACTTCTTGATTGGCCATTTCCGAAGTACAATTATTAATTAAACAACCTATGTTCTTATTATCTTTGTTTTGTTTAATATTAAATAAAAAAATAGCTTCAATTGATTGAAGAGGTGAATTAATATTTTTTAAAATATTTTCTATACTACATCTAAAGTTAGTTTGATAACTTTTTAAACAAACTGTATATAAATCTAACTTACTACCAAAAGTATTATAAATACTCGATCGGTTTAGGCCAGTTGCGTCTACTAGATCTTGCATAGACGTTAAGCTGTAGCTTTTCCGATGAAAAACTTCAGTAGCTTGTTTTATTACTAATTCTTTATTAAAGGTTTCTACTTTTGGCATTTAATTGAAATGAACGTTCCAAATGTACAAGTTTTTCTAATATAGTAAAAAAAGAAAATGTTAATTATTAATTTTTAAGTTTAAACGAATTTCTCTTTGTAAGAAAAAATAAGTAATTAGAGTAGATAAAATATCAGCTATAGGAAAAGAAATCCATACGCCATTAATACCATAAAATTTAGGTAAAATATACACCAAAGGAATTAAAAAAAAACCTTGTTTTAATAATGTTAATAATAGTGCTGGTAAAGCCTTTCCTGCTGCCTGAAAATATGCAGACCCAATAAGTTGTGTAGTTATTACAGGAGTTGCTATAAAAGCAATAATTAAAGCACTTGGAGTTTGATTTAATAATTCTTTATCATCTGTGAAAAGACCTACTAATTGAGAAGGAAATAACATTATTAAAATAAAAATAAATGTAGCGATTCCTGTACCAAATATAATAGATGTTTTTATAGATTCTTTAACTCTTTTTGAATCATTTGCTCCATAGTTATAGCCAGCAATAGGTAAAAATCCTTGGGTAACACCCAATACAGGAAAAAGAGAAAACATCATAACTCTGTTAATAATTCCATAAATAGCAATTGATATTTCACCACCATATTTAAACAATGTGTAATTTAAAATAATAACAAGAATACTAATTGTGCCCTGTCTAATTATTGTAATACCTCCTAAGGCAATAATCTCTTTTAATATTGAAAAATCAATAATAAAATATTTTGGAATAATTTTTAATTCAGTTTTTTTTGAAAGAAAGAACCATAAAATAAATAATCCACTTACAGCATATGAAATAGAAGTAGCTAATCCAGCTCCATACATTCCAAGGTTCATGAACTTTATAAAAATAATATCTAATAGTATATTTGCAATAGCAGGTAAGATTAATGTAAACATGGCATAATTTGGTTTTCCAATAGCTCTAGTTACCGGATTACCCATCATAGCAAAAGCTAAAAAAGGAATTCCCCAAATAATTACATGGAAGTATTCAGTTGCAGGATCTATAATGTTACCATTAGCACCAAATATTTGTAGAATCGATGAACAATAGAGGGTGCCAATAAAAACAAAAGACAAAGAGAGTACTACAGTTAAGCTTACCTGATTACCAAAAACTTCATAAGCTTTTGATGTTTTGTTCTGCCCCAAAGCTCTTGATATAATTGAGCTACCACCAATACCTATTCCCATACCAATTGAAGAGATTAAAAAAGCAATAGGTAATACTACAGTAATAGCAGCAATAGCCATGACACCTACCCAACGACCAACAAAAATTGTATCAACTATCATATTTAGAGACATTACTAAAATTCCTATTGAAGCAGGTATAGCTTGTTTTAAAAGAAGTTTACTTATTTTTTCAGTGCCAAATTTGTTAGTTATTTTATTCATGTGTAGGTTTCAGTACTCCAATATCATAAATATTCTAATACAGAAGTAAAATGTAGCGAAGATTTAAGTAAAAATTAACATCATTCATGTAAGTTTGCGACATGAAATTTTATGAAAATAAACGTGTTGTATCTTCTAACGAAATAGATGAATATAATCATGTAAATAATGTGGTATATGTTCAGTGGATGCAAGAAGTATCTAATGAACATTGGACACTATTAATTAAAGATATTTCTAAACCTAATTATGTATGGTTTGTAATTAGGCACGAAATAGATTATAAGAACCAAGCAATTTTGGGAGATGAAGTACTCGTAAAAACATGGGTAGGTAAAACAGAAGGAATAAAGTCAGTTCGTCATTTTGAAATGTATAGAGGAGAGGTTTTACTTGTAAAATCGCAAACAATATTTTGTTTGTTAGATGCAAATACGTTAAAACCAAAAAGGGTAACTAAAGAAATCACAAACTTACTTTTAGGCAAAAAATAAGCAATATCTTTGCATTAATAAATAAATTAAGGATGACAACATTTAGAGAGTTAGGGATAAGAAAAGAGTATGTTAAAGGATTAAAAGAATTAGGAATAATTAATCCTACTGAAGTACAACAATTATCAATACCTTATTTATTAGAGAATAATTCAGATTTTATAGGATTAGCACAAACTGGTACAGGAAAAACCGCTGCTTATGGATTACCTATTTTACATAAAATTGATGCTTCAAAAGGTAAAATTCAGGCTTTAATTTTATCACCAACAAGAGAGCTAGTTCAACAAATAAAAAAGCAATTGTTTAAGTTTACAAAATATGTTGATGATCGAATTTTTTTAGAGGCTGTTTATGGAGGTGAAAAAATTGATCGACAAATTAAAAACTTACAAAGAACAACTCATATTGTTGTTGCAACTCCTGGGCGTTTGATTGACTTGATTGAAAGAGGTGAAGTTGATTTAAATGATATAAAAACACTTGTACTTGATGAAGCTGATGAAATGTTGAGTATGGGGTTTAAAGAAGAGCTAAACCGTATTTTAAAATATACTTCGGGGATAAGAAAAACTTGGTTGTTTTCAGCTACTATGCCAGAAGAAATAAGAAGTATTATTAAAAAGTATATGAATGCCTCAGCCAAACAAGTAGAGGTGAATAAAAATTCATTAGTAAATGCTAATATTACTCATCAATTTGTTGAAACTACAATTCCTGAGAAAGTAAATTTAATTGTTAAGTTTATAGAAAGAAGAAATTCTGAAAGAGGGATTATCTTCTCAAGAACAAAAGCTGGTGCTCAAAAATTAACTAAAGAATTGAAAGAAGAAGGTTTTTCTGTAGAAGCTTTAGAAGGAGATATGCAGCAAAAAGAGCGTGATAAAGTTATGCGTGCATTTAAAAAAGAAAACTTACAAATTTTAGTGTCAACAGATGTAGCTGCTAGAGGTATAGATGTACAAAATTTAGGGTTCGTTATTCACCATCAGTTACCCGAAAAATTAGAGTATTATACCCATAGAAGCGGGAGAACTGCAAGAGCAGGAAAGAAAGGGGTCTCTTTAGCTTTAATTCTTAAAAATGAGAGAAGTCGAATCAAAGAAGTTGAAAGAGTATTACAGATTAGAATTTCTGAGATTACTGTGTAAAAAATGAACATAATTTATGCAATAGATATTATAGGTACATTTGCTTTCGCTATTAGCGGAGCTCTAGTAGCATTAAAAAAAGAATTTGATGTTTTTGGAGTTATTATTATTGCTTTTGTAACAGCAGTTGGTGGGGGAATGATTCGTGATGTATTAATAAATGCGCACCCTATAAATTGGATTGGAGATATAAATTACATATGGACAATTTTAATAGCTGTATCAATTACTTTTTTATTTAGAAGTAGAATAGCTCCATTACGAAAAACTATGTTTTTGTTTGATACAATTGGTATAAGTGTGTTCACCTTATTGGGGTTGCAAAAAGGATTATCATATAATCTACATCCATTCATTGCCTTAGTTATGGGAATGGTTTCAGCAGTTTTTGGAGGAGTGATTAGAGATGTTTTAACAAGAAAAGTTCCATTGATTTTTAAAAAAGAAATATACGCATCAGCTTGTTTATCAGGAGGAGTAGTATACTTAATTTTAGGGAATTTTAAAATTAATGAATATCTTCATTTTATAGTATCTGCATCAGTAATCATTATTATTAGAACGGTTGTGGTTAAATATGAATTGGAGTTGCCAAAAATCAAAAAAGATTTATTTGGAAAATAGATTTATGTAAATTGTTAATTTATCTGACATTGTTTTTTTAGTTACTATAATTTTTCTATATCATTAATATTGTTATAGATATTGTTATTGTGCAAGAGTAGAGTTACAAACTTAAAAAGCTGTTATAAACTATTTAAAACTTCTACTAATGAAATTAGAGCTGTTTCAATAAAAGATATCATTATCCAATAATGAGTGTATTGGTGTCTTTATTTATTTTTACTTTATATAGCTTTAAAAATATATTCGTTTTGGTTTGTAATAGCTTATGAAATGCTTCATAAAAGATTTGTAATATAAAATAAAAACAAAGTTTAGGTGTTTTGGGAATAGTATTTTTTTAATTTTCTGTACACAGAATTTCAAATGTTAACTTTATAACAAGTAGATATAAATAACACATGTTAATTCATTGATAAATAATTGTTAAAATATTGCATTCATAAAGAAATATAAAAGTATTTGTTAGTGAAAATATGTAGTAAAATGTCTTTTTTAAGTTGTTTGTCGATTTTTTTTTACCGAATTATTAATTCTCTATAGCTTAAAAAACAAATAACTAAAAACTAATATTTTATGAAACCCTTCTCTTTCGTTCGAGAAAAGCTATTTATAGTT
This sequence comes from Tenacibaculum sp. nBUS_03, assembly GCF_051201695.1. Lineage (GTDB taxonomy): Bacteria > Bacteroidota > Bacteroidia > Flavobacteriales > Flavobacteriaceae > Polaribacter. Next base: position 4,284,761 of record NZ_CP179214.1, read on the forward strand.
TTTCTTTTAATGACTACACTCTTGTTTTCACAAGTAAATACAGGTGGAACAGCAACAACATCAAATCATCAAAAACAAGTTATAGGTTATATAACCAATTGGGATGCTTGGAAAACAACAACAGCCGGAATACCCGGACAAGGTGCTTTAACACACCTAAACATTGATTATTCTAAATACACAATTTTAAATTATTCTTTTTTTGGGGTCGCTAATGATGGATCACTGCATAGTGGTGATCATAGAAATAAGCAAATATATCAAAGTGGAGCTACGCAAGCCCCCAATGATATTTTTATGAAAGATATTTATAGTAGTTGGGATATGCATATATTATTTGGAGAAATAGACCCTATACAGCACATAAATGAAGACGCAAAAAGAAGAGCTGAAGCTCAGGGCTTCCAAGTTGAGTTAAATGGAAGAACATGGACACATCCTACTTGGGGGTTAAGTGGTTCTCTTCCTTTACCTTTACATAAAGAAGATGGGGCTCCTGGTTTGCTTGAGTTAGCACATCAAAAAGGTGTAAAAGTAATGGCCTCTATTGGAGGATGGAGTATGTGTAAACACTTTCCTGAAATGGCTGCTGATCCAGTAAAGAGAGCAAAATTTATTGAAGATTGTAAAAAGCTTATAGCTACAGGTTTTGATGGAATTGATTTGGATTGGGAATATCCAGGACCATACTCAGGAATGAATTTTACAGGTACAGAAGCTGATTTTGCTAATTTTGAAAATCTAGTGGAAGAGATTAGAGTTGCTATTGGACCAGATAAATTAATTACTTCAGCAATGTCAGCTGATCCAAGGAAGTTAGACGGGTTTAATTGGAGTAAGATTTCTAATTCAATGGATTATTTTAACATGATGACGTATGATATGAATGGGGGTTGGTCAAACAAAGCAGGTCATAATGCACCAGTATACCCATATGCAAACGCAGAAGTTTCTTTTTTTAATTGGCAGGCTACATTGCAAAAGTTAATAGATAATGGCGTGCCAAAAAATAAAATTTGTTTTGGGGCTCCTTTTTATGGTAGAGGGGTGGTAACTGAAGGAACAGCCGATTTAAATGCTAAAACAGTCAAAAGAGCCGTTACAATTCAACCAGACGGACCTATACAAACTGCTTCAGATTACACTAATTGGAAATTAGAGGTGTATGATGGGACTCCCAATTATTTTTTTATAAAACAAAAAGCATTGTCGCCTAATAGTGGATGGACAAGAAAATGGGATGATGAAGCTAAGGTGCCTTATTTAGTAAAAGGAAATTTCTTTTTAAGTTATGATGATGAGGAATCTATAGCTATAAAAGCACAATTTATAAATGACAATGAACTTGCTGGTACTATTGTATGGACTGTATACGGCGATTTAGAAATAAGTGGTTCTGCAACGTCTTTTGGGACAAAGTTGAAACGTTGGTCAAATGTGAAATCACCTCTAGTAAATAAAATGAATGAGGTTTTTGCAAACGGAGGTCCTGTGCGTAACAATCCACCTGTGGTGAGTATAAGTTCTCCCAATAATAACTCTTCATTTACAGAAGGTGATACAGTAATTGTAAAAGCAAATGCTACAGACACTGATGGAACTATAAGTAAGGTAGAATTTTATAACGGAACAACTAGGTTAGGAGAAGACACTAGTTCTCCATACGAATTTTCGTTGCAAAATATTGTTGCAGGTAGGTATACATTAACAGCCAAGGCTACAGATAATGAAAATGCTGTTTCAAGTTCTACAATTGTAACAGTTATTGTAAATGGGACTGGTGAAAATTTACCACCAATAGTTAGTATAACCTCTCCTATAAATAATGCGGTATTAAATCAAGGAGAAACAATAGAGGTGATGGCTGATGCTACTGATTCAGATGGATCAGTAACTAAAGTCGAGTTTTTTAATGGAAACATCAAATTAGGTGAAGATACCACGACTCCTTATTCTTTTACATGGAATAATTTAGCAATAGGAAATTATGTTTTATCTGCTAAAGCAACTGATGATGGAAATAAGAGTACTACATCTTCAACAATAAGTATTTCTGTAATTAAAAATACTGATGATAATTGTAGTGAATTCCCTGTATGGTCTCCTAGTGCTGTATATAATTCTGGAGATGATGTTAAATTCAATGGAATACACTACAAAGCAAGATGGTGGACAAGGAACCAAAATCCAGAAAATAACAGTGGACAATATGCTGTTTGGAATGAAATAGGGGCTTGTTCAGGAACAACAGACCCGAATAAATCACCAACCGTTGCAATTACATCACCAGTAAATAACGCTTCATTTGAAGAAGGAAATACTATTACTATTACAGCAAGTGCATCGGATAGTGATGGTACAGTGGCTAAAGTAGAATTTTTCGATGGAGATAGGAAATTAGGAGAGGTTGTGTCAAGTCCTTATATTTATGAAATTATAAACGCTTCTTCAGGGGTTTATAGGCTAACAGCTATAGCTACAGATGATAAAAATGCTTCAACTACATCATCTTTAGTTCAGGTAAAGGTAGAAAAAGGTTCTACTGGAGGAACGGGGTGTGATGGAGTAATTCAGTATTCAGCAGGTAGTCCATATAGCAAAAATCAAGAAGTACAAAATGAAGGAGATAAATTTAAGTGTAATATAGCTGGTTGGTGTTCATCTGCCGCTGCTTGGGCTTATGCACCAGGAACTGGGGCTCACTGGCAAGATGCATGGACTAAAATAGGAAGTTGTAGCGCAGGAAGTAGCCCAGAAGTAAGTATAATCTCTCCAATAAGTGGAGCAGTATATTCAGTAGGAAGTTCTATTGAAATAAAAGCTTCTGCTACTGATGACGGAAGTGTTTCAAAGGTTGAGTTTTTTAATGGGGCTATAAAGTTAGGAGAAGATACTAGTAGTCCATATTCATATACAGTTACTAATGCTCAGGCTGGTAAATATATATTAACTGCAAAAGCTACTGATAATGAGAATAATTCAACAACTTCTTCCTCAGTGATAATATCAGATGGAACTCAAACTCCAATATCAGATAAAATATTAGTTGGATATTGGCATAATTTTGATAATGGCTCTACAATACCAAAATTAAGAGATGTTTCAACAAATTGGGATGTTGTTTGCGTAGCTTTTGCTGAACCTAAAAGAGGTAGTAAATCAGATATGAATTTTGCTCCATTTAGTATTTATGAAGGTAATATAAATGAATTTAAAAATGACATAGCTATTTTACAAGGGAGAGGGCAAAAAGTATTAATTTCTATAGGAGGAGCTAATGCTCATGTTGAATTAAATAATGAAACAGATAAAAAGGAATTTGTTACGTCAATGACTAATATAATTAACACTTATGGGTTTGATGGTTTAGATATTGACTTAGAAGGGAATTCATTATCATTAAATTCAGGAGACACTGATTTTAGGAATCCAATAACTCCTAAAATTGTAAATCTAATTCAAGGAACCAAAGAAGTAATAAATAATGTAGGTGCTAGTAAATTTACATTGAGCATGGCTCCTGAAACGGCTTATGTACAAGGTGCATATGGTAATTATTCAGGTATATTTGGAGCTTATTTGCCTGTAATACATGCATTACGTGATCAAATGGATTATATTCATGTACAACATTATAATACAGGTTCAATGTATGGTAGAGATGGAGAAATATACCAGCCAGCTACTGCAGATTTTCATGTAGCAATGGCTGAAATGTTAATTACAGGGTTTAAGGTTGCTCAAACTGGACTAAACTTTCCTGGATTAAAAGCCAGCCAAGTAGCAATTGGGTTACCTGCAGAGCCAAGAGCTGCCGGAAGCGGGTACACATCAGAGACTATAGTTCAACAAGCATTAGACTATTTAATTAAAGGAAAGTCGTATCCAAATAGAACATATACTGCTAGTGCGACTTATCCTGAATTTAGAGGCTTGATGACTTGGTCTATAAATTGGGATTTGGCTAATAACTCAGTTTTTTCTTCTAGTCATAGTGCTTATTTTGATTCTTTGGGGCAGCAGTCTAGGACATTATCTAAAGTAAAACAAATTTTTAATGAAGGAGAAGTAGAGTTATTCTCTAATCCTGTAATAGATAATTTAATAATTATTGATTCAAGCCTAAGAGGTAATACTGAGATGAAATCTGAAATTAAAATTTTTGATATTAATGGAGTTTTAGTTTTTAAGAGAAAAATAAATGTTGAGTCAAGTAGAAATATTTTTAATGTTAGTTTTTTAAAGACTGGACTATATTTTTATTCATACAATAGAAATAATAAAAATAAAATTGGAAAATTTATAAAAACAAATTAAAAACACAGCGTAATTTTGTTATTAACCCCATATAGGTAATATCTCTATATGGGGTTTTTATTAATAATATGTAATAGGTTAAAGATTAGTATCTTTGGTGAAAGAAAAGTGGAAAAATAATGAGAAAAACTATTTTAGTGTTTATTGTACTACAAATTATTAATAATTATATGTATGCTCAGGAAAATAAATTACCAGAAGGATGGGATAAAATTTCATTGAATGGTAAAGTTGCTTACATGAATTTAATAACAGGTGAGGTATCAAAAACTTTACCCAATAAACCAGCTTCAAATCCACAAGTTAAAAAAGAGATTGAGTACGATCCAACAATAATTCATAAGGTTCAAAAAGGAGAAACATTAAGTATAATTGCAAGAAAATATAATTTAAATTTAGGAAAATTATACCAACTAAATAGCATCGTTAATTTTGATTCTATAGAGATAGGTGATGAGATAGTAGTTGGTTATAAAGATAATCAACAAAAAACAAATCTTTCATTTGAGAATAAGAAAGTAATAAATGTTCCAACAAAAAAAAAGGTTCATACTGTTAATCCCGGAGATACTTTGTATAGTATAGCAAGGTATTATGGAAAGTCTGTTAATGAAATTAAAAAGATAAATAATTTGAAGAGTAATACTATTTTTACTGGACAATCATTGTTGCTTGAATAAGCTAGTGTCATAAAATACTGTTAAAGGTAAAGTTAAAGTGTAACTATTCGAGGAGCAAGTCGTCTTATAATTGATTACTTAACATAAAGTTAGTGATTAGTTAGTTTTTAATAGTTGATTTGAAAAGGCTCAAGAGCAAACTTGAGCCTTTTTTATGTTACTTTACTATAGTTAAATAAATGTGAAAATTATTTAATTAAGTTTTTTAAAATTACAATAAAAATTGCTTTATTTGCATAACAATTAATTGCTGAAATTGGAACTAATAAAAAAAACGTTATGCATTTTTGTGCTGTTTCCCTTTATCGTTTTTAGTCAAAACTTAGAGAAAATAGGCAAATCATCAATACTTAAGTTAACGGGAGGTATTGGAGTAAACTCAGTTTTTTACAGCGGAGACTCTAACAGAGAGCCTTTCACTTATTTTTTATCAGGGAATGTTAATTTGAATATTAGTGATGTTTACAATATCCCATTATCATTTTCTTACTCTAACAGTAAATTTCAAACTAATAACCCTTTCTCTTTTAATAGGCTTAGTTTACATCCAAGTTATAAATGGGTTACCGCTCATATTGGAGATGTAAATATGTCATTTTCTCCGTACACATTAAGCGGACATCAATTTACTGGACTGGGACTTGATTTGTCTCCTAAAGGAAATTTTAAAATAAGTTTAATGTATGGTGTACTTTTAAAGGAACGAGAGTATAGTGCTGAGAATTTAAATGGTGAGGCCAACTATAAAAGATTGGGGTATGGATTTAAGGCTTCTTATAAGTTTGAAAAGTTTTCTATTGGAGGTATTTTTTTTAAGGCAAGTGATGATTTAAGTTCTTTAAAAGAAAAAATACCTGTAGAAAAAGATGTACAACCAAAAGATAACACGGTTATTAGTGTTGATGGAGAAGCAAACGTTATTAAAGGTTTAAAAGTAAAAGGAGAAATAGCTTTTTCTGCTTTAACCGAAGATATAAGAGCAGGAGGTGAAAGTAGTGGTTTTATGTCTTTTTTAGTAAACTCTAATGTTACTACTCGTTATTATAAAGCGTTTAATTTTAACTTTATATATCAGGTAGGTAATGGAAGTATAGGTGTTGGTTATGAATATATTGATCCAAATTACCAAACTTTGGGAGGGTATTTTTTTAATAATGATTTAGAAAATATTACCGTAAATGCTTCACAACGCATATTTAAAGATAAATTGGCTATTACTGTAAACGCAGGTTTACAAAAAGATGATTTAGATGGAAGTAAAGCTACACAACTAAAAAGGCTAGTAAGTTCAATTAACTTAGCCTTTGATGCAAGTAAAAAAATGAATATGACATTATCGTATTCAAACTTTCAGTCATATACCAACATAAAAAATCAATTCGATTTTATTAATGGAGTTTCTCAAATAGAACAAGAGTTAGATAAAGCCAACGTTTCTCAAATTTCTCAAAATGCAAATCTTAATATAAATTATATACTTAAAGATACAGAAAGCTCTAGGCAAAACCTTAACGTAGCATTCACTTTTCAAGATGCAATAAATGAAGTTGAAGGAAAAGAAAGTACTATGGATAAATCAACATTGTACAATGGTAACGTTGTGTATACAATAGGGTATCCTGAATCTAACTTAAATATATCAGGAGCCTTAAATGCAAGTTATAATAAAGTAGCACAGAGCAATAGTGTAATAATGGGGCCAACAGTGTCAGCTAATAAAAGTTTTTTAGAAAAAAAACTAAAAATAAATAGTTCGTTAGGCTACAATCAGAGTATTAATAATGGAGAAAAGCAAGGTGATATTACCAATTTTAGAATTAGTGGGCGTTATATTTATAAAAAGCGACATAACTTTAATTTAAATACGCTAGCTCAGTTAAGAAGTTCATTAAATAAATCGAAAAAAGACTTCACTGTAACTTTTGGTTACACCTATAATTTTGGAGTTTTTGATTCTAAGAATATAAAATTTCGTAAAAGAAAAAGAAAAGCCCGCGTAAAAAAGAAAAAGATAAAAAGAATTAAAACAGATATTATCAAATTCAAATATAGAGATTCTATTTATAAAGGATCTATAGAAGAGGTAGATCTAAAAATTGCAACGTTACTAAATTCTTCACTTTTTAAAAATTTACCACTAAAGAGAAAGGAAGTATTTAATGATAACAGAATTGAAATAGCCAAAGAAGATAATAAAAAAGTATATAAAATTAAAGCAATTCAATTTTTAAAAGAGCTATATGATTCAGAAAAAAGTTTAAACATCTATTATTCTTCTTTACATGTTGTTTTAAATGATTTATTAAAAGACGCCAAAAGGTTGGATTATTCAATGGAATTAGAATATTTAAAAAACAAAAAAGAAGCTATTAAGCACATTCTTTATAATATAGCTAAAGAGGATAGGAAAGAATATTCTAATAAGCTACAAAATGAATTTAAAGAGATAGAAAACAAATTAAACAAATCATTTAAAAAATTATTGACGCATAGGTGGATTGTAGTGCAACTTAAAGGTTATAAAACACTAGAGAGTGTTAAAGAAGATACAAAACACCTTAAATTATTTTATAAGAAGTACGGAAATAAAGTTTTTGAAATGATTGAAAATGATATTGATAAATCAAAAATAAATTTATATTTGTTAAAAAATAGTATTGAGTTTTTAGCAAATGAATCAGAAAAAAATATAGATAAAAAGAAATTTAAGCTTAAGTATCTATAAAATAATTAACCCTATTGTATGAAAAGAAAAGTACCCTTAATCTTTACATTATTTTTACTTGTTGCTAATTTATTTTCACAACAGTATCCAGTAACTATTGTACCAAGAGTTAGTGCGCCTGCCCCGGTAAACTTTTATAATTATGCTGATGAAACCAGTTTAAACAGTCCTATAACTGTTCAAATATTTTTAAATGATATAACTGTTACTAATAGGCAAATTCGTTTGCGAACTTATTTTGAAGGAGGAAATATAAAATTTAGAAGTAAGGATTTTGTATTAGGTACTGAAAACTTGTACTTAGAAGGTGGAGTACCTTTAACCTTAAGAAATCAAGAATTAGCGCCTTACTATAAATATGAAAATATAGAAGGTATTAATACAGCAACCTACGCCCAAACAATACCAGAGGGGAGTTATAACTTTTGTTTTGAAGTATATGATTATTTGTCAGGAGCAAAACTGTCAAATAAAAAGTGTGCTACCGTTTTTATATTTAAAAATGAACCTCCAATATTAAATCTGCCTTTCAATAAAGCAAATATTGAACCTAAAGATTTTGAAAATATTGTTTTTCAATGGACACCAAGACATATAAATGTTAGTAATGTTGAATATGAATTTTCTTTGGTTGAGGTATGGGATAATCATATTGATCCAAGAACAGCATTTTTATCACAGGCTCCAATTTACGAAACAACCACAAGAACAACTACTTTAGTATATGGCCCAGATAAACCCTTATTACTTCCAGGGAAGCGATATGCTTGGAGGGTACGTGCTAAAGCATTACAAGGATTAGAAGAAATCGGACTTTTTAAAAACCAAGGATATAGTGAAGTTTTCTGGTTTTCAAGAACAGCTCCCTGTCAAATTCCTGAAGATGTAAACGCTGAGGCTAAAGGAACATCTAAAATAAATATATTTTGGAATCAAGATCCAACTATTCATTCAGAATTTATAATTGCATATAGAGAAGCTGATAAGCAAGATGCTCATTGGTTTACAAAAAGAACAAATAGTAGCTGGGCTACAATTTGGGATTTAAAACCAGGAACAACCTATGAGTATAAAGTAAAAGGTAAATGTACTTATCAATACAGTGAGTATTCTGATTTGCAAAGAGTAACAACTGATATCATTCAAAACGAAGACGCTAATTATCAATGTGGTATAGTGCCAGATGCAGTTGCCATTAGTAATAGAGAACCACACCCAGGATTAAATATTGGAAATCAAATTACAGCCGGAGATTTTAAAGTAATAATAACTGATATGCAAGACCAAGCAAACGGTGTGATTTCAGGAAAAGGATTTGTGGCCATCCCTTATTTAAAATTCGCAAAATTTGGTGTTACATTTAGCAATATACTAGTGAATTCTTCTAATCAATTAGCCGAAGGAGAGATTGTAACCTTATACGATCCGGAGTTTGGAGAGGGGGCTTCAATGACAGTTGATGTAAATGTTAATATTTCAGAAGGTGTTAACGGAGATAATGGTGTACTTGAAGATGCTGTTACTGTTGATTTTATTGTAGATTCTATAGAAATAAATGCAAATGGGGCTATTGTTGTAACTGGTACTAATGGAGAAACAGCACTAATACCTGGTGATGATGATGTTGATATTATTAGTTCAAATGGAGATGTTTGGTCGGTAGGTGAAGATGGAACAATTACACAACAAGAAGGAGCAGAAGGAGGTGCTGTAACCGATACAAATACAACAGGTTTAGATTCTGATGGTAACGTAAATTCAATAACTGCTTCTGGAGTTTCAGTTGTTTTTGAAAACTCAGGCTATTATCATTTTGATGAGTTACCTAATGGTACTTCAAATAAGTTTGAAAAAGAATATAAAATTATAGATAACAGTGGTAGTACGTATAAAGTACCCTACAAAGCCATATCTGATACTAATGGCGATGATTTTATAACTGCCAAAGTAATCATTAATGATAGCGAAATAACCAAAGAAGATGTTGTTTTCAAAACAAAAGATGGTGCTAAAGTTGAAGTTGATAGTTGGAATGGTGACATCGCAAAACTAAAACTTAAAAGAAAATATCATTATGCGGATGAAGAAATTTTTGCAGTCATAAAATCTAAAGATAATGATGATAAGTATGATGTTGCTGGGAGTGTAATTTTAACACATTTAGCATCAGAAAAATTAGAAACTATAAATATAACTTTAGTACCAGTTGGAATAAGTAGTGTAGATGCTAAAGTAAAGGAACAAGTAACAGAAATTTATAAAAAAGCAGGCGTACGATTAAATATTCAAGAAGTTGATAAGGTTTCGCCAGATCAAATTTATGGATGGGATAAAGACAATGATGGTCGATTAAAAGTAGGTGATAGCTCGGTTTTATCTCATTATACAGATGAAGAAGCTGTATTTAATAGCTACATCAAAAATCAAAATTACTACAATAAAACAACGTATTACGTTTTTGTAACTAATGTACCTGTAAATAAATCTGATGTAGAGGGGTTTATGCCATTAAAAAGGCAATTCGGATTTGTATTTACATCTAATGCAAAAACTGTTGAAAAGCAAACAAGAACACTTGCTCATGAATTAGGGCACGGAATTTTTGGTTTGCAACATACTTGGGATGAGTATGCTTTTCCACAAGGAGCAACAAATTCTTTAATGGATTATGGTAATGGTACGGTTCTAAATCATTTAGATTGGAAAAAAATGCATGCTCCAGGAGTTAAAATTTATTGGTTCCAAGGAGATGAGGATGGAGAGCAAATATCTACAACATCATTGAGTGATTTCGAAAGTTTAGCTAATAAAAATTCTGAAGGTAAAATAAATTCATATACGTTTATATCTCCGTCATTACAGGTTGTTACAATACCTAAAGATGTTAGTAAGGTTACTTTTGCAACATTAGATCCGTATTTTTATAATGATGGAACTAAATCAGGAAATTATGCTCCAGTAGGTAGTTTATTACATTTTGAGTTAAATGGAAGTATATATTCATTTAATAAAGCAGGAGGAGGTTGTGCGTATAGAAACAAAAAACAAGAAAAATATAAAGATAAACTTACAAAAGTTACTAATATTGGGAAAGCAATAGTTGCATTGCCAATTTATGATTTTTCTAATAAAAAAATAAAGCTAAGCATTAATAAATATGAGGTTAATAGTAGTCAGATTTTAAAAGGTGAATTTAATACTTTTGATGATGTCTCTAGTAAGTTTAGTGTTGTAGAGGAGTATAATAATTCCGAAAAATTTAACCAAAAAAAATTATCAAGTTTATTTAAAAATAATATTGTGATTGATAATGTATCACATGATAAACTTACTCCATTTGCAAAAGAATATTTAGATTTTTTTAGTCCTCAAAAAAATAAAGATGCAGATTTATGGAACCTAACTTTTTACCAAAACGAATTTTCCCCTGTAATTGTTTCAGCAGCATTAGCATATGCTTCAAATGAAGCGATTGAGTCATTTATTCAATGTCATTTAATTGATGCTATAAATGAGCAAGAAAAAGAAAGAAAAGAAATTAATTCTTCACCTTATACGACAACTGGTTGGTCCTTATTATTCACATTTAGAACCTATGCTAAAACTAAAGTACCAGAAGTTTTAATGAAATCTTATCTTGATTACTATTTAAATGATTTAAGAGAATTTATTAAGTTACCAGGGAAAATTGAAAAAATTAAAAGTAGATTATCAACTGATAAATTAGATGACTTGACATCTAAAGAATTAGTACCTCTAGTTATGGAATCATCTAGTTGTTCTTTAGAACAAATGGACTTTGAAGATAGGATAAAAATAATCAAAAAAATTCTAGAGAGAGATAATAGTTATTTTAATGATGAAGAAGAAGATGCTTTAATAAAGTTAATTAATTCTACGGTTTTTAATAATCAATCTGAGTTATTAATAGTGGAATTGTTTAATGAAGAAAACTCTAAATTATTTACCAATTTATGGGATGATTTACATTTTTCTGAATATCATGAATATATTAATAAAATAACAGAGCTAATTACACTGGAAGGTGTTAGTAAAGAAATAAAAGAAGAAAATAAATTTTCTTTTTCAAAAGATGATAAATTAAATTTTGATTATACTTTTAATGGTAAAATACTTGAAATAAGCTATATAAATAAAAGTGATTATAAAACTGATAAAAAAATATTTAAGAATATAGATGAAATAGTTGAAATAAAAATACCTAAAGACAATTCTTTTGTGGAATGGGGGGATAGTAAACTTACAGAAGACAAAGTTTTAAGGTTACCAGCATATTATATAGCTTATTTATTACAAAAAAAGAGTACAGATGATAGTCTTACTGCAGTTAGAGTTATAGGTAATTTGGTGGCTATTGCAACTGCAATACCAACAGGAGGAGGCTCTGTTACAATTGCTGGTGCTCTTACTATAGCTATTTCTTCAGCAGATTTAATAATGACTTTTTCGGAGGACTATATTAAAACTTTAGATGGAGGTAAAGAATTTGTCAAAGCATGGGAAGTAATTACGTTAATTGATGGTATAAATGGATTAGCAAGAGTAGGGATTGGTATAACTAAAAACGTAGCTGGAAAAATATCCAAAATTAACATTGATTTACCTAAGTTCAAAGCTAATATTAGAAGTTTAAAAAACGCAAAAGGAAATGCTTTTAATGAAATTAGAAAAATCCCAGGACTATTAACTAGGATGAAACAATTACCATCGGAAGTTATTTTTAATAAAAGGTTAGTTCTTGAAATAGAACAAGTAATTGTTTCTGATAAATTTATAAGTAAGGTAGGTAAAAAATTACAATTTAAAGATGGAATTCAAGGCTTGATAGATGATATTAAAGTTTTTGATATTAAACTGGCATCAACAGGAGGTTTTTTAAAATTTAAAAATCTTAAAAATTCATATAATTCAGCAGATAGTTTCTTAGGTAAAATAGATAATGTAAGATATGTTGAAGGTTCAAAAGTTAATGAAGGAACATTTTTGTTATTTAAGAGCTCCGATGGTGTTATTTATGCCGTTAAAGATATAAATTACTTCATTCCAGATTTATTAAAAGGAGCTCGAAATAATGTAAGAAGTGCTTATGGAGATGAATATGTAGATATATTTTTAAAACAAAAATTTAAAGGAGATCAAGGTGCGGCAGCAGTTATTATAGATAAGTTTGGAGCAGCAGGAAAAAAGATTTTAGATAACACTGATGTAAAAAGTTTAGATGATGTAGCTAAAGCTTTAGTTAGAGATAAAGATATAATGCGTTTCTATAGTGAGCATATGGATCGTGCTTATAGAGCTGTTAATGAAACGTCATATAATTTTGATAAGCTTAAATCTACAGGTATTATAGACGCTTCGCCTACAGCTTATCCTACATATATTTCTTTAGATAATTTTGCTAATGCAGATAAAGCTAAAGATATATTACAATTACCAAAGAAACCAACTTGGGTAGCTGAATTCACAGTAGATCAAGTATCTAAAGATATTAGATTTGCTAAAGGTAAATTTAATCAAGGTGATTATACTGAGGTATTAACTCAGGCTTTTCCAAAATGGGGAAAAGGAGGAGGAACTCAATTTTTAACAAATGCAAAAATAAAGATATCAACATTAAAAAATATATTAACCGGAGAGATTATAAGGTTTACTCACTTAGTTTATAAAATAGATTTTGCAAAACATTTAAAGGAAGTTGAGAAATTTACTCAAAGAAGTGCTATTACTGGAGGGCATAACTTATCGGAGTTTAATAGTTATTTAGCAAGAAACAATATAGAAATTAACAGATTAAATACAAGAAGTGGATCTGTGGAAGGAATTTCTGAGTTGACTTATCAAATTAAAAAAGCTGATGGATCTGGAGGTTGGAAAACCACTCAATTTAAGAAAACATTGTATGACCCATCAAAGTTATCAGATGTAGATATGATTAAATATGGTAAGGAGGCAATGGATGAAGGAATATTATCAAATAGAATAACTATTCAAACAGGTAGTAATACAATTATAAAAGGGGAATCATCTAATGGAATTAAGTTTTTAGGGTATAGAGACCCAAGTACAGGAAAAATTAAAAACTTCCACCCAGTTATAAATTATTAAAAAATGAATTTACCAAACATATATAATTATTTAGATGTTAAATATAATCCTTTAATTAGGTGTTTATTTATACTTCCATCTTCTGAGTTTTTAGAATTTTTAGAATCTATAAATTCAGGAATAGGGATTGCAAAAGAAAATCACGGTTATGAAGTATCACCTGATAGTATAGAGTTTTGGGATATCAGTAATGAAGAAGAAAGTAGTATAAGTATTAGTATTGAGGAGTTCATTGATTTAATAGATCCGTTAAAACAGGATTTTCTAGAAGAATTCTCTGGTCATAAAGATGATGTAAATAAAATTATTTTAAACATCCTTAAAAAGGATTCTTTTTTAAAATATGAGTTTTCAAACCTTGAAAAAACATTTTTGAAAGAATTAGAATGGTTTTATAGAAACTATGGTAATGAATGGAGTTTAGATGATTTTTCTAATAAAATAAAAAATAATAAAAAAAAGCTAGAAAAAATATTAAAATTTTTATCAGAAAAAGGAATTATAAGTATAAATAGCAAAGTAGGATATTCTTTTAAAATTTTGAAGTTGCCTAATATTGATAAGCTGTAAAAAAGAAAAAATCAACAACCAAAAAGTATGAGTAAAATATTACCCCTAAGTTTTTTAATAGTTGTATTTATAAGTATTAATCTTTTTTCCAATACTACATTAAGTATTGATAAAGATACAAATGAAACTTTCATGCTGGTGTTCATATAGATGATGTTACGGTATTAATGAATGAAGTTTTTTTATTAGAAAATGTTAATACATTCAATCCCTTGAATTTTGATGATCTATTGAAAAAACTTGGTAATGTTGAGCAAAAGAGTGTTATAATTATCGGAAACTATAGAGATGAATTTATAGAAGGTTTTGCAAATAAACATGCGTTTAATGCTAGAAGATTATCAGATGGTAATTGGGAAATTATCGATGTTCAAAACGGAGCAAAATATACTAAAAAATATGTAGATGATAAGTTTAATTCATTGAGAGTATATGAGGTTTTAAATAAAGAATATACAGATATAGCAAAGAATAAATTAAAATTAGATTTTCCTGAAAAAGGACACCTATGGATAGATAAAATGACTGGAAATTTTTTAGATTACATTGATCAGTTTTTTAATAAAGAATATTTAAAAGAGTTAGCAAAAGAGTATAACTATGATTTTGATAAATTATCTGAATTTACTAAAGATCCATTACTTTTAGAAGTTTGGAAAACATTTAAGAATACCCCAGGAATCGATATAAAACTTAGATTGGATATAAATCAGTTAAAGAAAGCAAAACTAATAGTATGTAAGGCAAGATTATGACAAATAAAGAATTACAAATTTTACTAAGTGATGTAATAGATGAAGAAAAATTTATCTATAAAACATACGAAGATGCAGAAAATATTTATGTTTTTACTAGGTTAAAAAAGTTTAAAGATATAGATTATGATGATAGGTATGCAACAGTTGGAGGAAATAGTCCAATCAAGGTGAATAAAAAAAGTAAAAAATTTGAGAAAATACATAATCTAGAAGTACCAAATGAACTTGTAAAAGAAAATTATAAATCACCTACTTTAAAAGATATAACAATAGGAATTAGGAAAAGAGAATATGTAAATTTCAACGATGTTTTCAATTTTCTCGAAATTATTTTCTTGAAAGAGGATGAAACAAAATTTACACTTGCTGATGTACTTCAAGAGTACGATTATGATAAAGAAATTTTTAAATTTCACTTTAAAAATCAGCAGGTAAAGAGTGATTTGATTAAATTTCTTAAAACCGTCAATGTGAAAAGTTATACAGATCCAAAAGGATTTTTAATAATAAATAGAATAATAAAAAGCAGTTAAATATGCTAAGAAAAATAATTTTCATTGTATTTTTTCTTTACCATTTATTAGGTTTTACACAAGTAGATTGTGCATTACAATGGCAACGTTTTTCAAAAAATGTTGATTTTAGAAAAGCTTCAGGTAAGGCGTTAACCAATGCAATTAATAAAAATTCTAACCTCATTACCACATGGCGTATTTTAGATGAAGTAGAAGAGTATAACCTTACAACAAATATACTTGAATTAAAATACTTAGATGAATATCTAGTTTCATCGGGAAAAACTCCTGAAAGTATAATAAAAGAAATTAAAAATGCTGGTGGGTACACTAAGTGGAAGGGCGTGGCTAATGCGGTGGATGATATTGCTACATTGCTTGCGAAATATGGTAATGTTAGAAAACATCTTGGTAATTCTAGGGTTACGCAATATTTTGAAGTTGAAAAACTGAAAAACCTCAGTGAAGGTATAGGAAAGGGTAATTACAGATCTTACGAAGATTTGCTTAAAACTGCAAATTCTGATGTTCTTGACGTAATGAACAAAATGGATGAGTTTGAGTTTGCAGAAATGATGAGAGGTTTAAAAGATTTAATGAATAATAAGAAATTAAAAACCTTTGAAGAAGCTATCAAGGATTTAACAAAATTTGATGGAGAATATGGATGGTTAAAATATTGGAACAAAACACCAGGTTTAAAATATGCAATGACTACTATTCTTGATTTAAGAAAAGCAGGGAAGCTAGTAATCCTGTAGGGAATGCAACAGATATCCAATTAGCCACGATACAAGCATTTACACGTAGTGGTGATTTTATTAATCAAGCCAAGCGTTACAGTCCTGAATTTATGGGTAAATTTGCTGAAACAGGATGGAGACATGCCAAAGAGGGGTTTGATGAGTTGCGTAAAGTTCCTAGTAGACTAGTTAAAGATGAAGTTTTTAGTGGAAAAGCATTTTCGAAATCACAATTTGAAGCTGATTTTATAAATGGAATAGGAAAAACGATTGAATATAAGAGTTTTATTTTTACCTCAAAATTGCAATCAGTAGCTGAAGCATTTACAGATTTGACTAAAAAATGGGCAGGAGATGGAGAAAAAATAGCCGTAGTCCAAAGAATAACTACCAAAAATGGGGTTTATATTGATGATCTTTCTGATTGGGGAAAAAATTTAGGACCAACAAGACATTCAAACGCAGAGAAAGCTATTCAAATACAGGAGGAAGTAGTTTTAAAGCCTGGACTATTAAAACAAGTAGCAGAGCCTGTGCCTATAATGGAAAATGGAATCCATAAGACTATTAATGGAATGAAAGCTTATTTTATTGATTTTATAGAAGTAGTAAACTAATGAAACGATTAAAACTAGAAGAATTACCTGAAATTTTTGATAATAATACTATAGATATTTTAGCTCATATGGCTAATGAAACTCCTCAATCAAAAGAATGGCATGATATATTTGATAAATTGACATATGAACAGCTTCGTAGGGTAATGGATAGGAAAGGAAAGATTCAAATGCGTAAACATCAAGAATTGTGGGATTCTTTATCTGAAGAAGAACAAGCAGAAGAAAAACGTAAGCGACAAGAAGCATTAGACAATCCAGATAGATTTTATGGTAATATGGGGCAACCTGAAACAATAGAAGATCTTAAAAATAGATATGGAGAATACCCACCAGGTTATGATGAAAATGGTAATAAGATAGTAGAAGATTAGTTTAAGCTAATTTTTTTTAGCGATAAACGCATTAATGAAAATATTATACTACATAAAATATTTATTTTACTTCCTTTTAGCATTTTTATTAGGAGCAAAAAATACCTATGCCAAAACGGTGCTAATTTACCCTATAAAAAGTATTTCTTTTTCAATTGAAAAAGAACAAAGTTTTAAAAGCTTAGAAAAAGAAGTACAACCCGACCTAGGTTTTTTAAAAGAAAAACGTAAGTTTGGACTATCTGAGGGCGTTTCTGCTCATAATCACTGTAATTATACTGAATGGAATAGCTATAAAGTGGCTAAGGCGGGGGAGGATTTAATTAAACGATTAGATGAACTTAATCTTAGTGTATTAACAAAAAAGTTAGATGACTTAGGAGATGCAATTAAAACTAAGTTACTTGATCATTGGAAAAATAATGCTGGTTATTATAAGAAAGAAAGTATCATAACCATGATCATTTAGAATGGAATACTAGTGCTGAAAATTTAAGAAGTCAAGGAGGAATAAAGAAAAAATTGGTTGATAAGATAGATGATAAACTAAACCCACATATTCATGATAAGAATATTGTTAATGATTACTACGAAAACTTAGGTATTTCAAGAGGGGCTTTTGATGGTAGCATCGTAGCATCAGGGTCATCTAATAAAGGAGATGTAATTGTCACTTATAACAGAAAAAAATATAATAATATTAAACTTGAAGATAATGATGAAGCTTATAAGGCCTTTGTAGATAACGAGCTAGACCCTTTTTTAAAACAGCATCTAGAATATATGGATTTTATAAGAAAAGATAATATGATTGGTAAAGGAAGTCTATATAAGAAATTATATGGTAATTCAGTTGCTGAAAATAAACTGATTAATATGCAAAGACCTGGTATATATGCAGAGGTTTTAACATTAAATTCTTTAATAAAAGGAAAAAATGTAAAGTCTATTAATGATATAAAAAGATTAAATATAAAGATAGTAGTTAAAGGTAAAAAGAATGGACACATGGCAACATGTCCGCATTGTTTTATTATTACTCATGGAGTTGATATGATAAATATAAAATAGGATGGAAACAACAATAGTTGAGCTTAAATATTATCCTTTTAAAATAGAAAAAACATTAAATACGCCTATTACTGATAATATAGAAGTAATTGAAGGAGTTCCGTTTACGGGGGTAAAATTATATAGAATTAAGGAGACAGGGTCTTTATTTCAAACTAATTTTATAAATGGAGTTAGGAATGGTGTTTCAATAGTTAAAAGTAAAGATAGCATTACCTATTACATGTATTCTAATAATTCTTTAAGACTTATGTTCGGTGATGGTTATAGAATAACCGAGAAAGAGAAAGTACAAGAAACAATATTGACGTATTATTACGATGATTTAGAAATTGAAAACATTGTTGTACAAAATGGTAAAAATATTGTTAAAGAATCAATAGGTATTAATAGTAGTTTTGATAGAGAAAAATTATTAGAAAAAAACAAAGATGTACTAGATAAAATAAAAAGGTATGACATAGATGATACTTCAGAATTAGAAACTTTTGTTTGGTCATCATATAATGTAGAGGATCTGGATAGTTTAAAAGAAATTTATAGAAAAGGGCAAACAGGTTTAGCTTATTTTATTAAGAAAGATATGGAAGAAGGCAATTACAATGAAGAATTCGATTTACTACCTTTTTATTTACTTCAAAATGAAATGAAGGGTAAGGTAATTAAAAAAGATATGTTAAAGGATAAGATAAAATATATCGCAGGTGTTGATGTTGCTTATAATGAACTAGACCAGGTAATGGTTGGTGCAGTTGTAGTAATGAATGCTGTTACTTTAGAAATAGTAGATGAATCATTTCATAAAATGAATATAACTTTTCCTTATATACCAGGATTGTTTTCGTTTAGAGAAGTACCATCAATTATAGAAGCATATAAAAAATTAAGAATAATACCAGATTTGATTATTTGTGATGGACAAGGAATAGCCCATCCCAAAGGAGTAGGAATGGCTACTCATCTTGGTGTTGAATTAAATATACCAACAATTGGTTGTGCTAAAAAAAGGTTAATAGGTTATTATGAAAAGGAAAAATTAGGAAATAAAAGAGGAGAAAAGGAATCAATAATATGGAATGATGAAGAAGTAGGAGTTGTATTGAGAACGCAAGAAAATGTTAAACCAATGTTTGTTTCTATTGGGCATAAAATAAGTTTGCAAAGTTCAATAGATTGGGTTATGAAATTAACACCTAACTATAGGCTTCCTGAAACGATTAGAAAAGCAGATCAATTGGTGAATAAAATTTTAAAAAAAAAGAAGGATAATTAATCAAATATTACAATCTTTTCAAAGATTACTACAAAAAAGAAAAAATCAACAAAAAGTATGAGTAAAAAATTACCCCTAAGTTTTTTAATAGTTGTATTTATAAGTATTAATCTTTTTTCCAATACTACATTTAGTATTGATAAAGATACAAACGAAAAAGATAGTTTAGTAACTAAAGAGAAATCTGTAAAACCATTAAATTTTACTAGTAAGAAAATGTTTCGTAATTTTTCTTCATTAGAAAAATTTGATAAAGTAGAAGCACCTGTTGTAAAAAAACGTTTTACAAATCAAGGGTTTCAATTTAATACAATAGACTCTTTAGTCAATAAAAAATGGCTAGATATGGCTGAAAATACATTTAAAAGTATTGAGGAATCAGCTAATTTTATTGATGTTTTAACTAAAGACGGATTAAGTGAACTTCCTGTTGCAATAAAACCTGTAAGTATAAGTAATGTAAAATATACAGTAGGTATTGCAAAGGCAGTTTTTAAACCAACATTTACTGAGTTAACAGTTTTTTTAAAGGTAGAGTTACCTAGTACAAATCCAGACAGAGGAGATCAAGTATTAATTTTAGGAGCTTCAGATGTTAAATTATCACATGAAGGAGGAATTGTCGGAGAAGCTAAATTAAATTTAATATCACAATTTACTGTAAACTTTAATCAAGGTTCAGTATTACTTACTTTAAAAGGAAGCTTTGAAAATCCGGGAACTTATGCAATTATTGATTGTTCTGGGTTTAAGGAAATGGGCTTAGATGCAAACATAAAATTTGCCAACGGGCTGTTGCATCCAGTTGATAAAAATGGTAAAAAGAAGATAGGCTATGTAGAGGCAGATTTTAAAACTTCTATAGCTGATTGGAATGATATGGTAGTAAATATATCACTACCTGAGTTTGGAATAAAAGGATTAGAAGGAACTACTTTTCAGTTAAATACAGCAGTTTTTGATTTTAGTGATTTACGAAATGATGAGGCTACTCCTGCAGCATATTTAAATAAATACTATCAAGAAGAACCAAACTTATGGAGAGGTGTATATGTACAATCATTAAAAGTAATTTTACCTCCTGAATTTAAGAAAAAGAATAGTGATAATAGAGTTGCTTTTGGTGCTACTGATTTAATAATCGATGGTCAAGGAGTTACTGGTAAATTTATAGGAGAAAATGTAATAGGATTAAAAGAAGGATACTGCTTCTGGATGGGATTTTTCTTTAGACTATTTCTTATTAGATATTGAAACAAATAACTTAAGAGGTGGTGAATTTAATGGTAAATTGGTGTTACCTGTTTCTCAATTAGATAGTTTGCAGTATAATGCTGTTTTTCAACCTGGAGAGTATAAATTATCTGTTAAAACTGATAAAGATATAAGGTTTAATGTTTGGAAAGCTAATGTACATTTAACTAACGATTCATATATTGAAATGAAAGTTAAAGATGGAGAGTTTAGGCCAAAAGCCAGTTTAAATGGTTCACTAAACCTTGCCACGGGACTAAAAAAAGAAGAGGACAAAACTTCATCAAATCAACCAGAAGATACTTCTAAAAGTGTTATAAATTTTGAAGGTATTACATTTCAGAAGATGGTGTTGCAAACGGAATCTCCAAATTTTTCCGTCGAATATTTTGGTGTCAAAGGAAAATTAAAAATAGCTAATTTCCCAATAGCTATAAATGAAATTGGGTTAAGAACGCCCACTGGTAATAGGGCAGAGTTATTCTTTGATTTTGAAATAAACCTAACATCTGAAGGTGATGGCGCTAATGGGGGAGCGTCTAAATTAGCAATTAAAGGTAAATTAGACGAGCAGGGGAATAAATGGGGGTTTGATGGTGTAAAACTAGAACACTTATTTATTCAAATGGATGTTGCGGGAATGCAACTTAAAGGGGCCATTTTTATTTTTGAAGATGACCCTACTTATGGAACTGGTTTTGCAGGTGCTGTTGGAGCTAAATTTTCTAAAGGAATGAAATTAGAGGTTGAAGCGAAAGCATTATTTGGAAGGACAAAAACCTTCAGATATTGGTTTGCTGATGCTCAAGTAACAGTACCTAACGGAGTGCCAATCTTTACAGGTTTTGCTTTAAATTCTTTTGGAGGTGGATTTTATAATAGAATGAGGATGGCTGGAAACACAAATGTTAATGATGCAGCTTTTAAAGAGATTGGAGCATCTACCTCTGGTGTTATATATGAACCATACGAGGATAATGCTTTTGGAATGAAAGCATCTATAGGAATTATAACTCAAAACTCAGAAGATTTATTTCATGCTACTGTTGAATTTGGAATGGCTTTTAGAAAGTCAGGTGGGTTACAAGAAATATATTTTAAAGGTTTTGGAGAGTTAATAGCAGCCTTACCAACGGATTTTTTTGATAAAGTAAATAACAATTTATCTGGTATTGCAGATAAAGATAATCCAGGAATACCTGCACAAAGTCCTTCGGGAGCTATCTCTGCTAATGTATATATAGGTTTTGATTTTGTAAATGATATTTTTCAAGCAACATCTGAAGTATATATTAATTTTGGAATCATTAAAGGAGTAGGTCCTTTGGGAAGGGCAGGTTGGTTAGATTTTTATGTGTCGTCAGATGAATGGCATTTGTTAATTGGAACTCCAGAAGATAGAGTAGGAATTAAAATAGATCTTGGTATTTTAAATATAAAGATGGATAGCTATTTCATGGTTGGTGATAACTTACCAGGAAGTCCACCACCACCACCTATTGTGGCTGATATTTTAGGGTTAGATGTCTCTGAACTAGATTATATGCGTGATTTAAATATGTTAGAATCAGGGAAGGGGTTAGCTTTTGGAGCAAGTTTAAGTGTTACCACGGGTGATTTGACATTTTTGATTTTTTATGCTCGTTTTGATGCCGGTGTTGGTTTTGATATTATGCTTAAAGATTATGGAGATGCTCATTGTAAAGGTTCTTCTGAACCAGTTGGAATGAACGGATGGTATGCTAACGGACAAGCTTATGCCTATTTACAAGGAGAATTAGGATTAACGTTTAGATTGTTTGGATCCAAAACAAAAATACCAATTATTAGTGGAGGTGGTGCCGTTTTATTACAAGCAAAATTACCCAATCCAGCATGGTTTAGAGGATATTTAGGTGGTAAATATAACTTACTAGGAGGGTTAATAAAAGGGAGATTTAGATTTAAGGTGGAGCTTGGTGAGCAATGTGAAATCGTTGGAGGAAGCCCGCTTGATGGAATTGTAGTAATAAGTGATTTAACTCCTAAAGATGGTAGTGCTGATGTTGATGTTTTTGTTGCACCACAAGCTGTATTTAACTTACAAATAAATAAAGTTTTTGAATTACCAGATGAGACAGGAGACAGAAAATATAAAATATTATTAGACGAGTTCTCGGTAACTAATGGTAGTGAAAAAATAGTGGGAGAATTAAAATGGAATGATCGTAATGATGTTGTTGCGTTTTATTCTCATGAAATTTTACCACCACATTCGCAATTAAAGGCTTTTGTTCAATTACACTTTGAAGAATTTAAAAATGGTAGTTGGCAGGTAATTAAATCTGACGGCAAACCAGCAACAGAAACTAAAGAAGTAAATTTCACTAGTGGAGATGCTCCTAAAACAATTCCTTTAAGTAATATAGAATATATGTATCCAGTTTTAGGACAGAAAAACTTTTTTATTGAAGAGTATACTAATGCATATATAAAACTAAAAAGAGGGCAAACATACTTATTCAATGCTGTACCTGATTGGAAGAAAGAAATGATAATGACTGCTTCTACTGGAAACGTGTTAAAGAAAGAATACGTTTATAATTCAGCTAAAAAACAATTATCATATAGCTTACCAAATGGAATGGAAAAACAAACCGAATATAATGTAAATATTAAGTTGGTTTCAAAAGGAAGTAGTTTAGATGATAATGTTTCTGAAAAATATACAAGCAAAAGTTTAGGAAGTAGTGATTCTGGAAATACAGTAAATGTAAAGTCTAGAAAAGCAGAAGGAAGTGTTAGTAAAGATGGAGAAAGAGAGTTATTGACACATAAGTTTAGAACGAGTCTATACACTACTTTTTATGATAAAATGCGTGATATGAATAAAAATAAAGATTTATATGAGCATGTTCAATACCCTTATGGATTAACATTATTAGCAGCTATTGACAATCAAGAAGCATTTGATTTAGTTGAGTTAAGAGGAAGTCAATATTCGGGTAATAAATCACTTGTAGTTGCTAGGGCAGTATTAGATGATAGCTATTATAGAAAAGAAATTTATCCGTTAATATATAACAATTACCCATTAGCTGGAACAATTGAAGTTAATAGAGAAACAGATAAAGTTGGAGTTCCACCAGTTGAAGGAGTTGAACCTATGACGTGGTATTTAACATATTTAGAAAATGATTATACGGGTGAAATTAATCAATACAACCCATACAGGTATAATTTAACACACTATTACCTTCAAGATTTTGAAGATTTAAGTTATCAACTAGTTAATTCAAATTTACCATGGCAAAATAATCCACAGTATATCAAAATTGTAACAGAGGCTTTTCCTTATATGAGAAGAGGAAAATATAAAACAACATTTAAGTACGTTTTACCAGGCCAAGTAAAAACAAGTAGAAAAAATTTAGTAAAGTATACAAACCCTTTAAATGAATAAGAAAATCAATAGCCTATTAATAGTAATACTATTATTGGTTAATATCAATTTAATTGCTCAAAAAGCTATAGGTAATCAATTACCTGAAGTAAAAGTAATCGCTACAGCAACGAAAAAAAGTATTATGTTGCGTTGGGGTGTTACAACTCCTACTGCATGGAAATATGCTAACAAATATGGATATACCATTGAGAGAAAAACTATTGTTAGAGATAAAAAAGTTTTACCTATTCCTGAAGTAAAACAGCTTGTTACTGTACCTCTTAAACCAAAACCAATGATGGAATGGAAAGAGTTTACAGAAAAAAATAACAATGCAGCAATTGCTGCCCAAGCGTTATATGGTGAACAGTTTGACGTAAACATGAATGGGGGGGGTAATGGCGTTATAAGTATAATTAATCAAGCACAAGCATTTGAACAGCGATTTACTTTTGCTTTATATGCAGCAGATCAAGATTTTGAAGTAGCAAAATTTTCTGGGCTTGCATTTATTGATACTTCTGTTAAACTAAATGAACGCTATTTATATTCAATTAAAGTAGCATTACCAAAAGAGAAAAAATATAAAATTAAATCGGGCGGAGCTTTTTTAGGCTTAATGGACTATAAACCCTTACCTAAGCCACAAGAATTTGTTGGAGTTTTTAAAAATAAAACAGCCATTTTAAGTTGGAATTTTGCAATTCTGAAAAGATATTACACGAATTATATTATTGAAAAGTCTGATGATGGAGGTAAAAAGTTTAAAAACTTATCTAGTACCCCAATAGTGAATATGGGAGAACGAGAAAAGAATCCTTCAACTAGAATGATGTATGTTGATAGTCTTTTTCAAAATAATAAGGAGTATAAGTATCGAATAAAAGGTATATCACCTTTTGGAATTAAAGGACCTTATTCAAATATAGTATCTGGTAAAGGAGTAACGCCTTTAGTGCATACACCATTTTTCACAGATTTATCTTTTCAAGATAACGGAGATGTTATTTTAAATTGGAATTTTCCTTCGAAAGGAATAAATACACTTAAATCATTTGAATTAGTTAGAGCAAATACACCAAAGGGTATTTATTTAACTGTAAATAAGCAAATAGGTAAAAGTAAAAGATCTATAAGGTTATCAAGGTTACAACCTGTTAGTTATTATAAAATTGTAGGGATTGGTTATGATGGAAGTAGAAGGGAGTCTTTTCCTAAAATGGTACAACCTGATGATAGTACTCCTCCAGCTATACCCACTTTATTAAGCGGTACAATTGATTCTCTAGGAATAGTAAAGTTAAATTGGAAACAAAATACTGAAGTCGACTTTTTAGGGTATAGAGTATTTAAGGCCAATTTAAAGAATGATGAGTTTACTCAAATAACTTTTGAACCAACACCTACTAGTAATTTTATTGATACAGTTAATATTAAAACATTGAACAAAAAAATCTATTATAAAGTTCAATCTTTTGATAAAAGATACAATCCGTCAGGGTTCTCTGAAGTTTTAGAGTTAGATCGACCAGATATAGTACCACCTTCTTCTCCGGTGTTTTCTTCATTTAAAACTGATAAAGGAAAAGTACATTTAAAATGGATAACGAGTACAAGTATAGATGCCAAAAAGACTATGTTATATAGAAAGGAGTATGGATCTAATATACAATGGCAGTTAATTGCAGAATTGGCCTTACCACAAAATAAATATGTGGATGTTACAGGTATAGCTAATAAAACATATTTATACACTATGTTAACGGTAGATAACTCAGGACTTGAGTCTGAACCAATAACTCCTTTAAAAATAACAGTACTAGATAATTTATCAAAACCAACTATTGATAAGTTTATTGGAGAAGTGAATAGAGATCAAAAATTTATTCAAATTAATTGGAGTTACCAACAACCTGATATTAGTGAGTTTGTTTTATATAAAGCAAGTGAGGGAAAACAACCTACGATGTACAAGGTATTTAATTCTAAAACAAAAAAATTTAGAGATAAAAACCTATTAATAAATACAAAATACACATATATGCTTCAGGCTATTTTTATGTCTGGAGCTAAATCACCCCTAAAAAAAATTGAATTAAATTACTAATGCTATGAAAAAACTATTACTTTTTTTATTTTTTATTTTTATTAGCTTATTTGAATCTTACTCTCAACAGTACAAAATTAAAGTCTCAGGATTTTATGGTTCTGGAAGTTCTGGTTGTGGAACTATTAATGGACTAAGAGGCATAACATTGATTACATCTAGTGGGAAAAGAATTAGTATTCATAATAGAGGTTATCATAGAAATCAACCTTTTAGCGGATCTAAAGATTTCTCACAGAATGATCCAGTTGTTAAAGTTGAGTTCTTTTCAACGACTAGGCATAAAACTTGGATAGGTGATTGTAGATCGGGAAGAGATGCAAGAAAAACAGTAAATGTTAGTCTTCCTTGTTTTGGTAAGAGGTATACTAAAAATCAAATTTTTGAGGGAAGAACTAATAGAGGATACGCTTATATTGAAATTATTCCTTTGCCTCAAATAAAATTTACAAATGGTTCAAGTATTTATAGTACTCAAACAGTATGTGAAACTTCTCCAGTAAAATTAACTAGTGAATTTACATCGTATAGATCTCCTTCAACAGTATACAAATGGGAGTTTTTTGATAGAGTAAATAAAATAACAAGGAATACTGCTGGTTATCAAAGTTTACTAAATCAATTAGAAAGTGCAAAACAACAATGGGAAGATTGTCTTAATAATGGTGGAGGTCTTGAAATTCCTAGAGCTCCCAATAATAAAAATAAAAAAGACAACTCTCCTGAGCGTGCTGCAAGACCTATTAATGGGAACTGTAATTTTTATTTTGAAAGGGTTTTTGAATTATCAACGCAGGTACAAAATTATTCTCCTAAGACAGAACAAGTACCTATATGGAGATCAATTCCTAGTAAAAACGGAAAACCCGCTATTAATTTATATTTATCTAACTTATATTCAAGAGCAGCTGATAGAGCAAAAGCATTAAATAACTTAAAAATTCAGGTTAGGCTAAACCCAGGTTGTAATGGAGACAACGATAAATCAAGGACATTATCGGTTCAGTTTTTACCTGAACCCCCTGAAGTAGCAAAAGCACCAACGTTTAATCAACCCTTGTGCTCATATAGTGATGTAAAAGGATTTGTACTATATTTTAAAAGACAACTATATTCTCATGAAAAAATTGAAATTAATCTACTAAGAAAGTTTCAAAATGGATCTTATGTTCCTGAGGATGATAATGTTAATATTAGAACTTTAACTAAAGTTAGTACCAATGTATATAAATATACTTGGAGATCTTCAAGAGGAAAGTCCATAAAAGGAGGTGACTATAGAATAGAAGTTTCAGGTTTTAATAAAGCAAATAATTCTCCTTTTTGTAAGCAATATAAATATGATTTCAAAATAAGTGTTCCTACTCCTATAACCTATAATGCGGTTAGAATTCAGGATGAATTATGTTATAATTCAAGAAATGGAAAAATTAAAATTACTGCATCAGGAGGTACAGGAAGTTATTTGTATAGTTTAAATAACGGATCTACATGGAGCAAACCTTTTGGAGGAACAATTACCTTAAGTAATAAGTCTTCTGGTACTTATTTAATTAAGGTAAAAGATACCAATGGATGTATAGATAAGACTAAAGCTAATGTAAAAGTTATAATTGCAAAAAAAAATAAAATAACCCATGTTGTAACAACATCTCAAACAAAGCACACTAGTGCGCCAGGTAATAGTGATGGTTCAATAAAGATAGGAAGTGTAAATGGAGGAACACCTACTAGCAATTTTTATAATTATACAGTGTTATTAAAAGGAAGTTCTTCGAATACTAAAACTGGAAAAGCTTATAAGAGTGGTTTTATAATTCCTAATTTACCAGCAGGTATTCATAAAATAGTGTACAAGGATAAGAATAATTGTACCCAGCAGTATACGTTACCTGAAATAAAAGATCCTAAACCAATAACCTTTTCCATATCATCAGTTAAACCTGACTGTTATCAAGGTCAAGGTAAAGTCAATATTGCTAGTATTTCTGGAGGTTATCCAAAATATACTGTTATAATTAAGAAAAATGGAAGTACAATAAAAACATTATCAAACATTGCTAGTAGCACTTCTGTAAATGTTTTATCAGGGAGTTATTCTGTATTAATTAAAGACACAAGGCAAGGGAAACTTGAAAAAACAGTTGTTGTAGCTTCCCAAAGCCAAGTGAAAATTACAGCTATAAATGTAAATCCAATTAAATGCCATAGCGGTAAATCAACAGTAACAATTTCTGCTACTGGAGGGAAATCTAATAGTTATCAATATGCTATTTGGAAAGGATCAAGTACTGTATGGCAAAATAGTAATACTTTTAGTTTAGCAGCTAATACCAGTTCAGGATATAGATTTAGAGTAAGAGATAGAAATATAACATCATGTTTTTCAGCTATATCTAGTGTTAAAAAAATAACTCAACCAGCTCTTTTAGAGGTTAGTAATATATCGGTGGTTGATAATAAAATATTTAATGGAAGCATTGGTAAAATTACATTAACAATAGTTGGTGGTACTGGTTCTTATTCCGTTACATGGAAAAAGAAAAATGCAACTTTTACAAAAACGGGTAATTCGATTAGTGGTTTAAAAGCCGGTTTTTACACGGCTACTATTAAAGATACTAATGGTTGTACTATTAATTCTAGAGAAATAGAAGTAAAAGAACTACCAGAATTAAAAGCACAGTTAAAAGTTACTAAAATAATTACTTGTAATGGAGGTAAAGGTAATATACAAGCTGTTGCAAGTGGAGGTTCAGGATCTTATACTTATAAATGGAAAAGAAACGGTGTATTATTGTCAAATTCAGGAAGTGTTATAGTTAATGTTATTCAAGGAAATTATTCAGTGACAGTTAGTGATAGTCATACCAATAAAACAGCAGTAATAAAGTTAACAGAACCTACAAAAGTTACGTTAAGTATAGCGAAAACAGATATCACATGTTTTAATGCGAATAATGGTAAAATAAAGCTAACAACCAATGGAGGCTCAGGAAGTTATTTTTATTCAATAGATAATAAAGCTAGTTATAAAAGTACAAGTACTTTATCGAATAATACTATTGAAGGTTTAGCTAAAGGAAACTATACCATTTGGTTAAAAGATTCTAAAGGATGCGTAATTGCTGGAGCTAAAACTACAACTATAAATGAGCCCTCAGTTATAGGTATTGAAAGTACTTCAATAAATAATTGTGATGTACCTGGAGGTAAAACAGGTAGTATAGCTATTAACATTACTGGAGGAAGTGGAACATACACTTATAAATGGACTAAAACCGGAACTCCAACTTTTATTAAAAATATTAAAAATATAAATAGCTTATATGCGGGTATATATAAAATAGAGGTTACTGATAGTAAGGGATGTATTAAAAGTAAGACCTTTGAAGTTAAAGAACCAAAACCTATTAATGTAACTATTAAACAGACAAAACAAATTTTATGTTTTGGTGAAAATTCTGCTTCTTTACTGGCAGAAGTAAAGGGAGGATACCCTTTAAATTCTGTTCCTTCAGATTTTACGTATAAATGGTATTTGGTAAATCGAACCAACAAAGACTTTATTAAATTCTAATTTTAAATTAACGGAATTAAAAAATCGACCAAAAGGTAGATATAGAGTTGAAGTTAATGATAGTAAAGGAGAAAGTACTTTTGCTGAATTTGATGTTAATGAACCAGTTAAGTTAAGCGTTAGTTTGTTGTCATCTAAAGATGTTAGCTGTTTTGGAGGTACTAATGGTGAAATTAATATAAACGTTTTAGGGGGAGTATCAGAATACAAATATAAGTGGTCTAAACAAGGAGATACTGGGTTTTCTATAAACACCAAAAACGTGTCAAATTTATCTAAAGGAATATATTCTGTAGAAGTCACAGATGCAAATAATTGTAAAGTAACTTTAGTAAACATAGAAATAAAACAGCCACTTAAAAAACTTACGATTGACAGCTTTACTTCAGAAAATTTAAAAGGTTTTGAAACTAATGATGGTAAGGCCTCAATTGAAGTATCAGGAGGAACTCCTAATTATAAGTATGAGTGGAGAGAAAAAGGAAAAACAGCTAAAATAGGAAGTAGTAAATCTATCAATAGTTTAAAGGCAGGTGAGTATGAATTAACGATTAAAGATAGTAATAATTGTACTTTAATTAAGACTTTTGAAATAACACAACCTAGTAAGTTAGAAGTATCAAATATCACCCAAGTAAACGATATTTTGTGTTTTGGTGACTCTAATGTTAGTTTAATAGCAACTGCTAAAGGAGGAACAATTCCTTATGCATATAAATGGTACAAAAAAGGAAGTACTACTGTTTTATCAACTAAGTTGACGTTAGATAATATATCTGCAGGGATATATGTATTAAAAGTAACAGATGATAATTTAATTAAAACTGAAAAAGAATTCAAGGTTAATCAACCATTGAAACTTGAATTATCTAAAGTAGACGTAAAAAATGTATTATGTTACGAAGGAGCTACTGGAAGTATTTCAGTTTTAGCCAAAGGAGGAACATTTCCCTATACTTATAGTTGGAAACATGGAACAACAGGGCCAAGTATAAATTCGTTAACAGGAGGAGATTATACAGTAACCATTCGAGATAAGAATTTATGTGAGGTTAGTAAGTTGATAAAAGTAACTACACCGGCAACTGGATTGTCTATAAGTACAGAAGAAGAGAACCATGTAACAGGTTTTGGGTTATCAAATGGATCTATAAAAGTAAAGGCATCAGGAGGAACTCCTGGTTATAGCTATGAATGGAAAGATTCAACAGGAAAAGTATTGGGAAGCAGAACTAATGAGTTATTAAATATAAGTAGTGGAACTTATACATTGGTAGTTTCAGATGCAGGAAATTGTATAGCTACAACAACACATAAAATTGAAGAACCTTTATTATTAGAGGCAAAGATTGAAGAAGTATCTATTTTATGTAATGGAGGAACAGGACAATTACGATCAAAAGTAACAGGAGGAGTTTCACCCTATGTGTATAATTGGACAGATGCCACTGGAAAGGAAATTTCAACTTCAACGTTTATAGAAGAAGTATCAGGAGTTTATAATTTAGAGGTAACTGACGAGAATAATAATAAAGCTATAGTTTCTTCCATTAATTTAGTAGAACCAGTAGTATTAGAATTTGGAAATATCAATGTTGTGGATGTATTATGTTATCAAGGAGCTACTGGAAGTATTTCAGTTTTAGCCAAAGGAGGAACATTTCCCTATACTTATAGTTGGAAACATGGAGCAACAGGGCCAAGTATAAATTCATTAACAGGAGGAGATTATACTGTAACAATTCGAGATAAGAATTTATGTGAGATTAGTAAGTTGATAAAAGTAACTACACCAGCAACTGGATTATCGATAGGTACAGAAGAAGAGAACCATGTAACAGGTTTTGGGTTATCAAATGGATCTATAAAAGTAAAGGCATCAGGAGGAACTCCTGGTTATAGCTATGAATGGAAGGATTCAACAGGAAAAGTATTAGGAAGCACAACTAATGAGTTATTAAATATAAGTGGCGGAACTTATACATTGGTAGTTTCAGATGCAGGAAATTGTATAGCCACAGCGACTTACAAAATTGAAGAACCTTTATTATTAGAGGCAAAGATTGAAGAAGTATCCATTTTATGTAATGGAGGAACAGGACAATTACGATCAAAAGTAACAGGAGGAGTTTCACCCTATGTGTATAATTGGACAGATGCTACTGGAAAGGAAATTTCAACTTCAACGTTTATAGAAGAAGTATCAGGAGTTTATAATTTAGAGGTAATTGACGAGAATAATAATAAAGCGATAGTTTCTTCTATTAATTTAGAAGAACCATTAAATCTTGAGTTTTCTAAGATAGAAGTTGTTGATGTTAATTGTTACGGAGGGGCAACTGGAAGTATATTAGTTGAAGTCAATGGAGGAACATCCCCATATACCTATGTTTGGAAACACTCTATTGAAAATAAGAACTCAGTAAATGGATTAAAGCAAGGTGTTTATTCAGTTACGATTACTGATAAAAATGGTTGTTCTATTACCAACGATGCTATAAGAGTTAATGAACCTGAATTATATGAAATTTCAGAAACCAGTTTATTTAGGCCTACATCTGATTTAGTTAATGATGGAAAGATCAATATTAAAATAGTTGGTGGAGTTAGCCCATATAATTATTTGTGGAAAAATGAGAAAGATGAAATTTTAAAAGATGTAAATTCAAATTTTAAAAATGATGAAATTACTTCATTAGGGGAGGGGACTTACACTATTCGAGTTACTGATTCAAAAGGATGTATTGTAGAAGAAACTTATAATTTAGCTAACCCAGGTGAGTTATTAGTATCTGTTGAACAATTGCAAGAGATAACTTGTTATAATGGCAATAATGCAATTTTAGATGTTATAACTATCGGTGGAGCAGGAGGGAATAAATATACTTGGTACGATGCTTCAGATGATTCAATTGTTGGAAATAAAAAACAATTGACAAACATAGTTGCTGGTAAATATTATGTGATTGTAGATAATGCTGCTGGAATTAAAGAAAAAAGTCCTCTTTATGAAGTTAAAGAGCCTTTAAAAATTGAATTAGATTTTTCAAGTGAAAATGCTTCATGTAACAAAGCTGATAATGGAAGTTTTAAATTCAATGTTAAAGGAGGTAATAATGTGTATAAGTACAGATATGCTTTTGAAGGAATGGGGTATTCAAACTGGATAAATGTTGTTTCTAATGTTGTAGAAGTTAAAAATTTAAAACCAGGAAGCCATAAGGTTCAATTAATAGATGGGAATAATTGTTTTGCTTTAAATTTAAAAGGTGAAGATGAATTTACTATAAAAATTACAGAACCTTTACAGTTAAAGATAACTCAATTATCATCAGAAGAACCAACAGGCTATGGATTATCGAATGGTCATATTGAAGCATCAATAATTGGAGGGACACCACCATACAGCTATACATGGTTTAATAGCCCTGGAATACTAACACCATCTAGTTTACGTATAGAGAATTTGAACAAAGGAACTTATACGTTAAAAGTTGAGGATTCAAAAGGATGTAGTACGGAAAAGACTTTTGAATTATCTGAACCAGAAAAATTAGAAGTACTAATAAAGCGTAATTCAATAATTAGTTGTAATGGATCTTCAAACGGAGAAATACAAGCGATTGTTTCTGGAGGAGTCAAAGCATATAGTTATAAATGGTATAGAGAAGGAAATACATCTACAATAGGAACTAAAGCAGTTTTAAGCAATTTACCTCAAGGTGCTTATTATGTTGTTATAACTGATACGAATAATAATACTGTCAGAAGTTCAAGGTATGAATTAACAGAACCGCCAATATTAACTTTAGAGTTAACTTCAGATTATGTAAGCTGTGGAACAGGAACTGATTGGGAAGTTAAAAGTACCGTATTAGGTGGTACTGCTCCATATACTTATTTATGGAATACAGGTGTTAATTCATCTGATTTAACAAATGTAAAACCAGGATCTTATAAATTAACAGTAGTAGATGTTAATGGGTGTAAAATAACAAAAGAATTAGAATTAGTAGCTCCATTAAAATTAGAGATAGCTCAAGTATCATCTACAACCCCAACAGGCTATGGATTATCGAATGGTCATATAGAAGCTTCAGTTAAGGGAGGAACAGCACCTTACAATTATTCCTGGATTGCAAGTAATGGAATATTAATGCCATCTGACTTGCGTTTAGAGAACCTAGCAAAAGGGAGCTACACGTTAAAAGTTGAAGATTCAAAAGGGTGTAGTACAGAAAAGACATTTGAATTAGCAGAACCTGAAAAACTAGAAGTATCAATAAAACGTAATTCAATAGTAAGTTGTAATGGTGCCTCTAACGGTGCTTTACAAGCGATAGTAAATGGGGGAGTTAAAGGGTATTCTTACAAATGGTATAAAAAAGGAAGTACTATTTTTCATGGTACTAAACCAAATTTAAGTAATTTATCCGGAGGTACTTATTATGTTGTAATTACTGATGCTAATAATAATAGTGTTACTAGTTCTATGTATGAATTAAGAGAACCGTCTATACTTGAATTAGAGTTAACTTCTGACTATTTAAATTGCGGTACAGGAAATGATTGGGAAGTTAAAAGTACAGTAGTAGGAGGAACTGCTCCTTATTCTTATTTATGGAGTACTGGTGATAATACATCAAGTTTAAAAAATGTAAAAGCTGGCTCTTATAAATTAACAGTTGTTGATGTTAATGGGTGTAAGGTATCAAATAATATAACTATTGTTTTACCAGAACCTTTAATACTGGATGATTATAGCTTAATAAATCCAACGTGTTATCAAGGTAATGATGCTGAAATAAATCTTGAAGTAGCAGGAGGTGCTGAGCCTTATAGTTATAAGTGGAGTAATGGAAGTGTTTCTAAAAACATAAATAATTTAGAAGAAGGTATTTATAGTGTTATTATAACAGATAATAAAGGATGTTCTATTTCCGAATCTTTTAAGGTCATAAGCCCTGAGAAAATTAAATTAGATTTAGGTAGTGATGTTACTCTATGTAAAGGGCAAAGCATTATTTTAGATGGAAGTATTAAAGATGGCGTTAATTACTCTTGGACTTCAAGTAATGGATTTACCAGTACAGATTCAATGGTTGAAGTAAATGAATCTGGAACCTATAAAGTAATAGCTACTGATAAGAAAGGGTGTACTGTAACTGATGAAATAATAGTAAAAGCTACAAACATAGATATTTCTGCTAATTTTATTGTTTCAACACAGGTTTTTGTTAATGAAAGCTTTATAGCTGTAAATGTTAGTTCTCCCGAACCTGAAGAATCAGTTTGGATTGTTCCTAGTGAGGGGCAAATTATAGAAGAGTCAAGTAGTTATGTAGAAGTTCTTTTTGATAAGGTTGGAGAGTATGAAATTACACTTGTAACGAGAATAGGAGAATGTGAAGAGTATATTACAAAGAAAATTTATGTTATAGAAAATGATACAGATAAAGACGAAGTAGATACTACAGGAAGCCAGCCTATGATTAAGGATTTTGTTGTATATCCAAATCCTTCTTCTGGGAAGTTTAAGTTAGATGTAAAACTTAAAAAAGAAAATAAAGTTAATGTAAGGATTTTTGGAATGTATAAGAACAATCTAATCAGTGCTAAAAAACTTAATGGGAAGTCTGAATACACAATTGACTACGATTTAACTTTAGTAACAGGAATATATGTAGTTTTAATAGAATCTGATAAAGAAAGGTTAGTAAAGAAAATAATAATTAAATAGTAGCCTAGCAATATTTTATTCATAATTAAAAACCCCTTTTGAGAATTCTCAAAAGGGGTTTTTAATTAGATTTAAGTTATTAGTACTTAACGACTATTTCTTTTCTAGTAAAGCCATGTAGAAACCATCAAAACCAGAAAGATGCGCCAATACTTTATTATCTTTAACAAAAGAAAATTCAGATCCTGCCTCAGAGGCTAAAAAAGTGTTAACCTGTTCTTGGTTTTCAGAAGGCAGTATTGAACATGTTGCGTACACAAGTTTACCTCCAGGCTTTACCATTTTAGAGTATTGCTGTAATACTTCTTGTTGTGTTTTTCTTATTTTAGTTAAAAACTCAGGTTGTAATTTCCACTTACTATCAGGGTTCCTTCTTATAACACCAAGACCGGAGCATGGAGCATCAATTAATACTCTATCTGCTTTATTGTGTAATTTTTTTATAACCTTAGTAGAATCAATAACTTTAGTATCAATATTATGAACACCATTTCTTCGAGAACGAACTTTTAATTTTTTGAGTTTACTCTCGTAAATATCCATAGCTATAATTTGTCCTTTATTCTCCATTAAAGAGGCTAAATGTAATGTTTTACCGCCTGCACCAGCACAAGTGTCAACAACTTTCATTCCTGGTTTAACATCTAAATAGGCAGCTACTAGCTGTGAAGAAGCATCTTGTACTTCAAAATAACCTTTTTTGAAAGCTTCAGTTTTAAATACATTAGCACGTTCTACTAATTTTAAAGCATCATCATGTCCTTTTATAAATTCAGTGTCAATATTTTCTATAGCTAATTCTTTTTGTAACTTTTCTTTAGAGATGTTTAATGTATTAGTACGTAAAATAACTTGTGCTTGCTTGTTTAAAGCTGCAATTTCTTTAGTCCAAAGTTCTTCACCTAATTCTTGTACACAAACTTCATCAATCCAGTCAGGAATAGCTTCTCTAAACTTTCTAATTTTTGAAAGTTCATCAAACCTACCTTTAATTCTTCTGTTAGGTGTTGGTTCTATTTGGTTCCAGTCAGGTAATTTTATTCCTTTTAAAACACACCAAACAGCAAATATTCTCCATAAATCAGGTCGTGCAAAAGGAGTTTTAACATTTGCAATTTCAGCATATAATCGTTTCCATCTTACAATTTCATAAATGGTTTCTGCAACAAATTTTCTATCACGAGCACCCCAACGCTTATCTCTTTTTAAAGCTTTTTCAACAGCTTTATCGGCATATACCTCTTCATTAAAAATGTCACGTAAGCTATCAATAACCGTGTACACTAAGTTTCTATGTAATCTCATTTGATTAATTTAAGACTGCAAAGATAGTTGAATTTACTGGTTTTTTGTATTTTCGTTAATAGTAAAAAAAGCTAAAGAGCTCTTGCACGAAGTTACATAATTTAATGCTATTCTTTTTTTAGTCTAGTTTTCCAGATGGTTGCTTAAGAGGTATATATTATACATCAGACAAAGTTTAACTTATTTAAAAAGTATTTATTTGGAAAGGATGTTACGTTATGTAAAGAGCTTAATTTAAAGTCTAAGGTGATTTCATTATTAATGATGAAGTCTAATTATTTTGTTATAGAGAAAATTAATAAAAATAGTCGTTATTAAAATCTATGAATTTAAATCACCCTATTACATATATAAAAGGTGTAAGTGTTGCTAGAGCAGAATTATTATATTCTGAGTTAGGGATAAAAACGTGCAGAGATTTATTACATTTATTTCCGTTTCGTTATGTAGATAAAACCCAATTTTATACTATAAATCAATTACAACAAAATTCCTCTGAAGTACAAATTGTTGGTAAAATAACTGGTATCAAAAATGTAAAACAAAAAAGAGGAAGTAGATTAGTAGCTACCTTTATTGATGCTTCAGGTTCTATAGAATTAGTTTGGTTTAAAGGAGCGAAATGGATTAAAGATAATTTAAAAGTAAATGTACCCTATGTTATTTATGGTAAGTTAAACTGGTATAATGGAACCGCAAGTATGCCACATCCTGAAATGGAAACTGTTCAAGCTTATAAAAGTAAGTTACAAATGGCTATGCAACCAGTTTACCCTTCCACTGAAAAATTAGCGAATAAAAGTATAAGTAATAAGGTAATTGGAACTATGATCCAAAACCTATTTAAGCAAGTATTTGGATTAATTGAAGAAACATTGCCTGCTTATTTATTAAATGAGTACCAACTAATAGCAAAAAAAGAAGCTTTATTAAATATCCATTTTCCAAAAAATCAAGAATTACTAACTAAAGCACAATTTAGATTAAAATTTGAAGAATTGTTTTTTATTCAGTTACAATTATTACAAAAAAAATTGATTAGAAAATCAAAAATAAAGGGATTTGTTTTTGAAAGAGTTGGAGAGAATTTTACAAGTTTTTATAACACTAATTTACCATTTGATTTAACCAATGCTCAAAAAAAAGTATTAAAAGAAATACGAAAAGATGTTGGTTCAGGTGCGCATATGAATAGATTGCTTCAAGGAGATGTTGGGTCAGGAAAAACAATTGTAGCTTTATTAACAATGTTATTGGCCATCGACAATGGTTTTCAAGCTACTATAATGGCTCCAACTGAAATTTTAGCAATTCAGCATTATAATGGTATTGTTGAGCTTTTAGAAAATACAGAAATAAAAGTTGATTTATTAACGGGGTCTTCAAAAGTTAAAAAAAGAAGAGAGATTCATGCAGGATTGGAAGATGGAAGTTTACATATTTTAATAGGGACTCATGCTATACTAGAAGATAAGGTAAAGTTTAAAAATTTAGGAATTGCTATTATAGATGAGCAACATCGTTTTGGCGTTGCTCAACGTTCTAAATTATGGAATAAAGGGAGGAAAGAAGAAAATGAAGAAATAGTACCTCCTCACATTTTAGTAATGACAGCAACTCCAATTCCACGAACGTTAGCAATGTCGGTATATGGTGATCTAGATATTTCTGTGATAGATGAGTTGCCTCCTGGTCGTAAAGAAATAAAAACAATACATAGATACGATAGTAATCGTTTAGGAGTTTTTAAGTTTCTAAAAGATGAAATAGTTAAAGGGCGCCAGGTATATGTAGTATATCCGTTAATCCAAGAGTCTGAAGCGATGGATTATAAAGATTTAATGGATGGTTATGAGAGTATTTCTCGTGAGTTTCCATCTCCTAAATATCAAATTAGTATTGTACATGGACAAATGAAGCCAGCAGATAAAGATTATGAAATGAATCGTTTTGTAAATGGAGAAACTCAAATTATGGTAGCAACGACTGTAATTGAAGTAGGAGTTAATGTTCCTAATGCATCTGTTATGGTTATTGAGAGTGCAGAACGGTTCGGGTTAAGTCAGTTACACCAGTTAAGAGGAAGAGTAGGTAGAGGGGCTGATC
Source organism: Tenacibaculum sp. nBUS_03 (assembly GCF_051201695.1). GTDB lineage: Bacteria > Bacteroidota > Bacteroidia > Flavobacteriales > Flavobacteriaceae > Polaribacter. Next base: position 4,324,046 of record NZ_CP179214.1, read on the forward strand.
AAAGCTATTGCATATTATTGTCAAGTTATAAGTTGTCTTCTGACGGAAAAACACGTTTAAAAACAATGGTTGATACCACTGATGGATTTAAAATCGCTGAAGTGGATTTAAAACTTCGTGGGCCTGGAAACATAATGGGAACTCAACAAAGTGGGGTGTTAAATCTTAAAATTGCTGACGTAATTAAAGATTCTCCAATATTATATAAAGCGCGCCAAGCAGCTATTAATTTATTACAAGAAGATCCTACTTTATCTCAAGCTAAGAATTCTGGTTTATTAAAAATTTATACTCACTTACAAAAGAAAACAGGTATTTGGAGTAATATCAGTTAGTTTTTATATAAGTGTGAAATAATAAACTAATTAAAAGAGGTGGTTTACTAATAAATAACCATCGTTTACTCATAGCAGTTTTATTACAATAATTAAAACAAATACTTTTAGTGTAAATAAAATGAAGCACTATGAGTAAGCAATTAGTATACATATTTTTATTACTAACTTCAGTAATACTACATGCACAGGAAATACCAAAAATTAAAGTAGGAGAAAAACATATTTCTGTAAAAAAGTTACATGTGAAAACTATTATTACTGGAGATATTGCAACGACTACTTTTGATATGCATTTTTACAATCCAAATAATAGAGTTTTAGAAGGAAACTTGATATTCCCTTTAGGCGAAGGTCAATCAGTTACAGCCTTTTCCCTTGAAATAAATGACAGATTAAGAAAGGCTGTTATTGTAGAAAAAGAAAGAGCAAGAGTAGCATTTGAAACCACAGTTAGAACTAAAATAGATCCTGCATTATTAGAACAAACTAAAGGAAACAACTATAAAGCAAGAATTTATCCAATCCCCGCAAAAGGATATAAAAGGGTAGTAGTTGAGTTTCAACAAAAACTTTTAATTAACTCTGATTCTTATTACTATAAGTTACCATTTAGTTTTAAAAATAAATTGGAGAAATTTTCATTGTCAATAAATGTTTTAAATCAAAATAAGAAACCAATTTTAAAAAAAGGTTTCAATAAAGAATTTGTTTATGATGCAAATAAAAATTCGTTTTATTTAAATGTAAATAAAAATAGGCAAAGGGTATCAAAGCCTGTTTTAATTGAGATACCTTTAAATCATACCAAGGAAAAAATCCTTACTTATAAAAACTACTTGTATTTTACAAAAAAAATGAATTTTAAAAAAGTAAGTAGTAAGTTAAAAAAGAAAATTACCATTTTATGGGATAAATCATTGTCTCAAAAAAGTAAAAATGTGAAAAGAGAATTAGCATTGCTAACCTTGTACTTTAAAGAGGTGAAAAATTGTAAAGTAGACTTAATATTATTTAATACAGAAATCAGAGCTAAAGAAAGATTTTCGATAGTTAATGGAAATTGGAATAAATTAAGAACGAAACTTGAAAATGTAGTTTATGATGGTGCATCTTCATTTAATTTTTTATCAAACTATAAAAGTTATGGTACCTTAAATATGGTATTCACTGATGGCTTGAATACATTAAGTACTTTAAAATATAATTTTAATAAAAATTCATATGTCATAAACAGTAGTGAGTCAGCGAATCATATTTTATTGAAGAATAAGGCTGAACAAAGTGGTGGAGCTTATTTAAATTTATCGCAAACATCAATAAAACAAGCATTCACAAAGTTTATAGAAAAAAAGGTGCAGATATTAGGAACAAATTTAGCAGGTAAAGAAATTGAATTTTATCCTAAAAAAGGCAGTGTTGTAAATAGTCTTTTTTTTATATGCGGAAAAGGAAATTTTATTAATAAAAGGATAAAAATATATTTAGGTAATGGAGTGGATACTTTAAAAACTATATCGTTTAAAATTAACAGAAGAACAAAAAATCATGAGTTAGTTTCAAAAATATGGGCTCAAAATAAGATGAATGATTTGATCATTGAATCAGAAAAAAATAAAGAAGAAATACTTCAATTAAGTAAGAAGTATCAAATAATAAGCCCATTTACCTCTATGCTTATTTTAGATAGAATAGAAGATTATGTAACTCATAATATAAAACCACCAAGTGAACTACAAGAAAAATATGAAGAGTTATTAGCACAAAAAGTAAACAATAAAAAACAACTATTAAATAATTTAAAAGATGATTTATTTAGAGAGTATAATTTACTTTTTAAATGGTATGATAAAGATTTTAACCCACCTAAAATAAGTAAAAAAGTAGTACTAAAGAGATCAAAAATAATTAATAATCAATTTGTTATAACTAATACAGCTGAAAGTGTTAATGATACGATTTTACAAAGAGGAGAGTTTTTTACAAATGGTATTGTAAGTGATGTGTCTGAACCATTACCTGGTGTTACTATATTGGTTAAAGGTTCAACTACGGGAACCGAAACTGATTTTGATGGGAAGTATTCCATAAAGGTTAAAACAGGAGATGAACTTGTATTTAGTTTCCCAGGTATGAAGACTATTCAAAAAGGAGTAGGAGTATCTAATAGAATAGATATATTAATGGAGGATGATAATCTTTTAGATGAAGTTGTGATAACTGCTTATGCTACCTCAAGAGTCACAAATGTAGCTTCATCTTCAGTAAGTGTTCTTAGAGAAGAAAGTATTGTTAATGAAAATTTACAGGGAGCTATGCCCAGAGTTAATATGAACAAAAGTGGTATAATAAATAGTATTGAAACAAATTCTTTAAATATTGAAAATAATGAACCTTTGTATGTGGTTGATGGTATACAAGTTACTAAAAAACCTACATTAAGCACAGATAAAATTCACTCTTTATATAGCTTAACATCAGATCAAGGAGTAAGTATTTTCGGACAGAAAGGGAAAAACGGAATTCTGGTATATATTACCAAGCAAGGACATGAAAAAAAATTAGCTGATATTTCTGATTTTGAAGAATTAGTAAAAGAAAAAATTGAGTTAAAAGGATGGAACCCTAAAACACCATATTTAAAATTATTAAATACCTGTAATAATACAGAAGAGGCATATGCTAAATATATATACTTAAGAAATAATTATGGAAAATCTCCCTCTTTTTATATAGATGTAGCAGATTTTTTTCGAAAGAATAATAACTTGAAATTAGCAACTCAAATTTTGTCAAATGTTGCTGAAATTGATTTAGATAATTATGAGTTATTAAAAGCGCTAGCTTATAAATTTGAAGAATATAAATTGTATGAGCATGCAGTTTTTATTTACAAAGAAATCTTAAAGTTAAGACCAGAAGATATTCAATCGTATAGAGATTTGGCATTAGTATATGAACATGTAGGGGAGTATCAAAAGTCTGTTGATTTATTATATAAAATAGTAAATGGAGAATTGTTAGAAAAGGATGAAAACAGACGGTTTTCAGGAATTGAAACGATAGCTTTAAGTGAGTTAAATAGAATGATTAATTTATACAACGATAAGTTAGTAATATCACACATAGATAAGAGCCTCTTAAAAATAATTAAGACTGATATACGAGTGTTAATTGACTGGAATCATAATGATACAGATATTGATTTATGGGTTATTGATCCAAATGGAGAAAAATGTTTTTACAAGCACAAAAAAACCAAAATAGGAGGACTAATGTCAAAAGATATGATAGATGGTTTTGGACCAGAACAATTCATATTAAAAAAAGGTATACAGGGGAAGTATAAAATTAAAATTAAGTATTTTTCAAATGATAAAGAAAAGATTTCTGGACCTACTTTCTTAAAAATAACAATGTTCAAATATTTTGGTAGTAAAAATGAAGTAATAAAACAACGTTTAGTAAGGCTAACGAATGTTAAAGAAATTTTAGATTTAGGTGAAGTTATTTTGAACTAAATAGATTTATAAATGCAGAATAATATCAGTTTTAATTTAAATTTACTTTAAGAAAATGAGATAAGTTTTAATTCATTATAATAAAAGCCTCTCAAATACATGAGAGGCTTAATCAAACAATCTTAAGCATTTAAATATTTTCTGACCCCTTCACTTTTCAGAGAATATTATTTTGCAGCTATAAAACAATTAAATAATAAAATACCCTAAGAAAAGATGAAAGTTTTATTTTATTTTTTTGAACGTTCAACTAATTCTAGTTGATCAATACTGGCTTTGGTTGTAAATATTCCATAATTAACAAAAACAGTGTTTTTTTCAATTTTATCAATACTACCAACTGATTTACTATCAATTAATCGAACTCTATCATTAATTTTAAAAACGTAAGCAGCTCTTTCTTTGGCAATCTTTTCAGCTTCTTTTTTCTTTTCTTCTCTAACTTTAACTACTTTTTGTAAAACTTCTTGTTCTACTTTTTTTATAATTTCTTTTTGTTCTTGTTGAATAATTTTTTCTTGTTTTCTTTCAGTTTTTGTCTTTTTCTTAGGTGGATTTTTTTTAGTGTGTTTTGTTTTTTCCGCCATTACCCACTTAAAAAAATTTGTTGAAAGCTCTTTTTTATTATTTGTTTGAAAATATTTATTAAAAAGTTCATTTACAGAACGTCCTAAAGATAACATACGTTGATTATTATCATAGAGCTCTTGAAAACCCTCTAGTTTTTTACGAACTTTTTGATCTTTCTCTTTTAAATTTTCAAGATGTTCTAATTCTTTTGTTTTTTGTTTTTCAAGTGTATCTGATGTTTTTTGAAGTCTATTTCTTTCTTTTTGAAGTTTAGAAATTGTTTTATCTAAACGTACCTTTTCAGTTTCAACACGTTTTTTAGCTCTATTTATTAAACTATAAGGGATACCATTTTTTTGTGCTACTTCAAAGGTGAAAGAGCTTCCTGCTTGACCTATAAATAGTTTATAAAGAGGTTCTAAAGTACGTTCATCAAACTGCATATTAGCATTGGTTACATTATCTAATTCATTAGCTAATACTTTTAAGTTTGCATAGTGGGTAGTTATAATACCATATGCTTTTTTCTCATAAAATTCTTCTAAAAATATTTCAGCCAAAGCTCCACCTAACTCAGGATCAGATCCAGTTCCAAATTCATCTATCAAAAACAGTGTGTTTTCGTTGCATTTTCGTAAAAAATATCGCATGTTTTTTAATCGATAGCTGTATGTACTTAGTTGATTTTCTATAGATTGATTATCTCCAATGTCTGTTAATATCGTGCTAAAAATACAAGTTTCACTTCGTTCATGAACAGGTATTAACAACCCACTTTGAAGCATTAATTGTAATAATCCAATAGTTTTAAGAGTAATACTTTTACCACCAGCATTCGGCCCAGAAATAACAATTATTTGTTGTTTCTCGTTTAATTCAATTGTTTGAGGAATAGTTTCTACTTTTTTATCCTTATTTTTTCTCCATAAAATAGGGTGAAAAGCGTTTTTAAAAAAAACTTTTTTAGTTTTTACTATTTTGGGTAAAAGTGCATTAATTTCTGTAGCATATTTTGCCTTTGCTCCAATAACATCTATATGTGTTAAAAAAGAAATATACTGCTCTAATAAAGGTGTATAAGGTCTAATTTCTTCAGCTAGAGCGCGTAATATTTTTACAACTTCTTGTTTCTCTTCATAGATTAAATTTTGTAGTTCTCTGCTATATGCTAAAGTGGCTTGTGGTGCTATATATACAATACTACCAGATTTAGAAGCACCTAATAAACTTCCTTTAACTTTTCGCCTATACATAGCTAAAACAGCTAATACACGTTGATTGTCTACTATTGTTTCTTTAATATCATCTAAATAACCACTCGAAATATTTTTACTTAATGCTCGAGAAAAACTTTCTGATATTTTACTTCTAACATTATTTATATCTTTTCGTATTTGTTTTAATGCAGGCGAAGCATTATCAGCGACTTCTCCATAGGAAGTAATTATTTTTGTAATAGCATCTGAAACAAAAGTTGTGTATTCAATAGTATCACTTAATTGAGTTAACTTAGGATAGTAGTCAGTGAATTTTTTAAAAAACTTTTTTAATTCATTTACAGTTTCAGTGGTAGTTGCTATTTTTAAAAAAACCTCAGTTTCCAAAAAACTATTTTCAATAGCTAACCGTTTAATATGTTCGGTAATATTTTCAAAACTATGATTAGGTATTCGGTTTTCGTTTTCAAATGAACTTACATACTCATTTACTAAATTCAATTCAAAAAAAAGTTTTTTTTCTTGAGTAAATGGCCTAGTTTTTAAAACGTTTTCTTTCCCTAAATCAGAAATACAAAATTCACTTACTTGTTCTAAAACAGAATTGAATTCTAAATCTTGTAGTGTTTTGTCTGTTATTGCGGTTTTCAATGTTTATTTTTGATTAAATTTAATTACAAAAAATCCAAAAATAGATAGTTCAGATTTTTAGGTGAACAAAAATAAGAAACAATGGAAGTAAAAATAGCTGATAGTTGGAAAAATGTTTTGAAAGAAGAGTTTGAGAAAGAATATTTTAAGGAGTTACTTTTATTTGTGAAAAATGAGTATAATACTTTTACCTGTTATCCTAAAGATTCAGCAATTTTTAAAGCTTTTGAGACTTGTTCTTTTGAAGATGTTAAAGTTGTAATTATAGGTCAAGATCCATATCATGGCAAAAGTCAAGCAAATGGTTTATGTTTTTCAGTATATGAAAAAATAAAGCACCCACCATCATTGATTAATATTTTTAAAGAAATTGAATCAGACGTGTTCACTACTTATCCAGAATCTGGAGATTTGACAAGATGGGCAAAACAAGGTGTGCTTTTATTGAATGCAACATTAACAGTTCGAGAAGGGGAAGCAGGTAGTCATCAAAAACGCGGTTGGGAGATTTTTACAGATGCAGTAATTAATGAAATTTCTAAGCATAAAGAAAACGTAGTTTTTTTACTTTGGGGCGGGTATGCAAAAAAGAAAGGAGCAAAAATAGATGCTTCTAAACATTATGTATTGACCTCAGGACACCCATCACCTTTAAGTGCCAACAGAGGTTATTGGTTTGGGAATAAACATTTTTCTAAGACAAATATATTTTTAGAAAGTAAAAACATAGTAACTATACAATGGTAGGGAGTATGGATTGGTGATAAAAAGGTAGGGTTATTTCATCTAAAATTTCCTCTGTAATATCAGGATAACTTACTTCAATAATCTTTGTTGATTTCAACCATTTTGTAATTTTTGAATATTGACCTTTATTAAACTTTTTTAGAACAGTAACACCTATTTCTTGTAAACTTAGTGCATTGCATTGCTGTTCATATTGATTTTTCATAGGAATTACTAAAAGTTTTTTTCTTAAATATAAAGCTTCTGCTGGAGTTTCAAAACCAGCTCCACATAACACTCCTGTAGATGATGCTATGCTTTTTATAAACTCACTACCATTAATAGGCTTAATTACAATGTTGTTTTTGTATTTGTAGGTATCAGTATGTTTAGAAAATACCTCCCATTTAACATTTTTAAATTCAGATAAAACTTTAATTATTTTTTTGTCGCTATATGCTGGAAGGTATACAGTATAGTGCCCTTTATTTGTAATATTTCTATATCTGATATCTTTTCTAATGATAGGAGAGAAGGTTGAGGAAGAATATGGTTTAAAATGAAACCCAAATTTTACCCTAGCAGGAGCATAATATTTCAAAATTAAACGTTCAAATTTAAAAGATCTGTATTTAGGAGCCTTATCATCTAAAACAGCATTTTGATGGCTTAATGAAATGAGAGGAACATTTTTTAACCTTGCAGCCCATGCGGTTATAGGTTCAAAGTCATTTATTATAAAATCATAATTTTGAACAGGAATTGATTGTATTTCATCGTAAAGCTTTTTAAGTTTTATTTTTTGTAATGTTTTCCAAATATCTATCCCTCCTTTTTTTCCAAAAATAAAACTTAAACCATATAATTTGTATTTTATATCAAAAGGAAATTCTAACTCACATTGATACCCACTTATTAAAACATCAACAGTTGCTTTTCGTTGTAAAAAAGGAATAATTTCAATAGCTCTGCTTGCATGTCCATTTCCTGTTCCTTGTATTGCGTATAATATTCTCATAAGATATTTATTTTACGTTTTTATTAAGGTTAAATTCAATTAAAAGATCTTCAAAGAGTTTGTTGTTATTATTTTCAAATGCTTCTACGTCTTTTATTTTATAATTGAGCTGAATGTTTTTAGCTATTTGATCTTTTTCATATTCATATAAATTCCACTTTTTATTATGGTATTCTAGCGCAGTTAAATTTTCTATCCAATCACCAGAATTTAAGTATAATGTTTTACCTTTATTACTTTTAATTTCTTTTATTTCTGGTTGATGTATATGTCCACAAACTACATAGTCATAGCCTTTCTCAATAGCGATTTCTGATGCGGTATTTTCAAAATTATTAATGAATTTTATAGCACTTTTCACACTGTTTTTAATTTTTTTAGAAAAAGAAAGTTTTCCGTATCCAAGTTTTTTGCTAATCCAATTTACAGCTGTGTTAATCATAATTAGTATATCATATCCTATACCTCCCAACTTAGCAAGCCATTTTGAATGTTGCATTGTTACATCAAAAACATCTCCATGAAAAAACCATCCTTTTTTACCATCTATATCTAATACTATTTTATTTACAATCTCGAAACTTCCTAAACGAAACCCTTTAAATTTTCGTAACATTTCATCATGGTTTCCTGTTATGTAATATACTTTAGTACCTGAGGTGATAAAAGACATTAATTGTTTAATAACTTTCATATGAGGTTTTGGAAAATAACGTTTGTTAAATTGCCATATATCAATAACATCCCCATTTAAAATAATTGTTTTTGGGTTTATTGTTTTAAGGTAGTTATTTAGCTCAGTAGCTCTGCAGCCAAAAGTTCCTATATGAACATCAGAAATAACAACAATGTCTAGTTTACGTTTTTTATTCATATTTAAAGTATATTGAACGTATAAAGCAATTATTAATAGTACTTTATTTTAATTCAAAACTACTTCTTTTATGTTTTCTTACTGATAGTTAATTGTGAAGTGTTGGTAATTAAAATATTACTTTTGTGTAAGTAGATTGTTAGGAAAAAGTAAAAGCTCGGTATAACCGAGCTTTTACTTGTAAATATTTTAATAAATATTATTTGTTATATAATACCCAAGTTCCTTGTTCTAATAAAGGAATAGCTTGTTTAAACTTTACTTCTTTTTCTTCACCTGACATTACATTTTTTATAATAACACGTTCATTACGACCAATTTTAGGTTGGTCTCTCACAATAGTCTCAACAACTTGTTGCTCTTGAGTTTGATTGTTACGTGCATTACTAATTTCTTGTTGCGTAGAATTTTGAACTTCGTCTTTGCGTAAATTTAATTTTTCACGTTGTCTTTCACGTGCTTCTGAAATTTGTGATTCATTTTCAGAAGGAAGTCTTCCTTTAAATAAAAATGATAATACTTCTTTGTTTACTTTATCTATAGTAACTTGAAAAAGTTCAAAAGCCTCAAATTTATAAATTAATAAAGGGTCTTTTTGCTCGTATGTTGCATTTTGAACGGTATGTTTTAATTCATCCATTTTACGTAAATGATCTTTCCAGTTCTCATCAATAATAGCAAGGGTAATATTTTTTTCAAAATCATTAACTAATGATTTACCTTCAGACTCATAAGCTTCTTTTAAGTTAGTTACTACTTGTAAGGTTTTACTTCCATCAGTGAAAGGAACAACGATACGCTCGTAACGATCACCTTCATTTTCAAAAACATTCTTGATTACAGGAAATGCTTGAGATGCGTTTCTTTCAGTATCGTTTTTATAGTTTTCTGAAACTATTTTATATAATTTATCAGTTAATTCTTCTTCGGACAAAGTATTAAACTCCTCTTCTGAAACAGGAGAAGTCATAGAAGAAAAACGAATTAATTCAAATTCAAAGTTTTGGAAATCTTTAGTAGGTTTATTTTGTTTAACAACAGAGTCACAAGTGTCATATAGCATATTAGCTATATCAATTTGTAAACGCTGACCGTCTAGTGCATGACGACGACGTTTGTATATAAATTCACGTTGTGCATTCATAACATCATCATATTCTAGTAATCGTTTACGAACACCAAAATTATTTTCTTCAACTTTTTTCTGAGCACGTTCAATAGATTTTGAAATCATAGAATGCTGAATTACTTCACCTTCTTTTAATCCCATTCTATCCATCATTTTAGCTATTCTTTCTGAACCAAACTTACGCATTAAGTTATCATCTAAGGCAACAAAAAACTGAGAAGATCCAACATCACCTTGACGTCCAGCACGTCCACGTAACTGACGGTCAACACGACGAGAATCGTGGCGTTCAGTACCAACAATAGCTAAACCACCAGAAGCTTTAACTTCATCAGATAATTTAATATCGGTACCACGACCAGCCATATTAGTTGCTATGGTTACCACCCCAGGATTCCCTGCTTCGGCAACAACATCAGCCTCTTTTTTATGTAGCTTTGCATTTAATATGTTATGAGGAATTTTACGCATTTGCAGCATTCTACCTAATAACTCAGAAATTTCTACAGAAGTGGTTCCTACTAAAACTGGTCTTCCTTGATTAACTAACTCAACAACTTCATCAATAACAGCATTATATTTTTCACGAGTGGTTTTATAAACTAAATCTTGTCTATCATCTCTTTGAATAGGTCTATTAGTAGGAATTTCTACAACATCCAATTTATAAATTTCCCAAAACTCCCCAGCTTCAGTAATAGCAGTACCTGTCATACCAGATAGTTTACGGTACATTCTAAAGTAATTTTGTAAAGTTACTGTAGCAAAGGTTTGAGTAGCATCTTCAATTTTTACATTTTCTTTAGCTTCTATAGCCTGGTGTAGCCCATCTGAGTATCTACGGCCATCCATAATACGTCCTGTTTGTTCATCAACAATCATTACTTTATTGTCCATAACAACATATTCAACATCTTTTTCAAAAACAGTGTATGCTTTTAAAAGTTGATTCATGGTATGGATACGTTCGCTTTTTATGCTAAAGTCTCTGTATAATTCTTCCTTTTGATTTGCTTTTTCTTCAGCAGAAGCATCATTATTATTGATTTCTCCTACTTTAACACTGATATCAGGTAAAACAAAGAAAGTGTCATTTTTTGTAACCGCTGATAAATGAGCAATACCTTTATCTGTTAAATCAATTTGGTTATTTTTTTCTTCAATAGTAAACCACAATTCAGCATCAACCTCGGGCATTAGCTTATTGTTGTCTTGCATATAAAAGTTTTCTGTTTTCTGAAGAATTTGTTTAACCCCTTCTTGTGATAAAAACTTTATTAACGCTTTATTTTTTGGTAACCCTCTATAAACTCTTAATAAAAGAAAACCACCTTCTTTAGTATCACCTTCTTTGATTAATTTTTTTGCTTCTGCTAAAACACCTACCAAATGTTTATTTTGTAAAGAAACAATATCAGAAACCAATGGTTTTAATTCATTAAATTCATGACGATCCCCTTCAGGAACAGCTCCAGAAATAATTAAAGGTGTACGAGCGTCATCAATTAATACAGAATCTACTTCATCAATAATAGCATAATTTGGAGCTCGTTGAACTAAATCTTCTTTAGAACTCGCCATATTATCACGTAAGTAGTCAAAACCAAATTCATTGTTGGTACCATATGTAATATCGGCGTTATAAGCTTGTCTACGTGCTTCTGAATTTGGTTGGTGAAAGTCAATACAATCCGTACTTAAACCATGAAATTCAAAAATAGGAGCCATCCAAGCACGGTCACGTTTAGCTAAATAGTCGTTAACAGTTACAACATGAACTCCATTTCCAGTTAAGGCATTTAGGTATACAGGAAGAGTAGAAACTAATGTTTTCCCTTCTCCAGTCATCATCTCAGCAATTTTTCCTTTGTGTAAAACTGACCCACCAATTAATTGTACATCATAGTGAACCATATCCCAGGTTACAGCTTTACCAGCCGCATCCCAAGAGTTAGCCCAAAAAGCTTTGTCATTTTTCAAAATTATATGATCCCTTGTAGCTGATAATTCACGGTCAAAAGGAGTTGCGGTTACTTCAAGTTCAGAATTTGTAGTAAAACGCTTTGCTGTCTCTTTAATTAAAGCAAAAGCTTCAGGCATTATTTTTTCTAAAACAACTTCAGAGGCCTCATATGCTTCATCTTTTAGTTTATCAATTTCTGTATAAATTTCTTCTTGTCTATCAATGTCAGCAGATAAAACTTCTTCTTCTAAAGTAGCTATTTGCTTATTAAAAGACTGAGTAGCTTCTTTTATAGCTTCTTTAAATTCGATAGTTTTTGCTCTAAGATCGTCATTAGATAAGTTACTTAGAGAGCTTTCAAAAGCTCTTACATTTTCAACGATGGGTTGTAGTGATTTTAGATCTTTTTGTTGTTTGTCTCCAACAAAAACTTTTATAATCGAATTTAAAATACTCATTTTTAAAATATTGTTTTACAGTTAATTAAATTTTTTAATTAACATGTTTGTATAGTTATTAAGTTTGTGCTTAAAAGTAAGCAAAAAAAAAGCCTCTAAAAAGAGACTTTTTTGTTATTTTTTAATATTCATCTTCATTCCAAAGATAGTCCTCTTCTGTGGGATAATCTGGCCAGATTTCAATGATAGAATCATATGCTTCTCCTTCATCTTCAATGTCTTGTAGGTTTTCCACTACTTCTAAAGGGGCTCCTGTACGAATAGCATAATCAATTAATTCGTCTTTGGTTGCAGGCCATGGTGCATCTGCTAAATATGATGCTAATTCAAGTGTCCAATACATTTCTTTATCGGTTTTTTTTTGATTCTCGCAAAAATAATTTTTTTTTTTAAAAAGTCAAGTTTTTTTTATAAAATGTGCAAAAATAAATTAAAGAACTTAGTTTACAGTTTTTCAGGAATCCATTTAATTTCCTCTGCTTGTAATTCAAATGACAACTTCCGTGCCAATACAAAAAGATAGTCAGAAAGTCGGTTTAAATACATTAAAATGGTATCGCTTATGGTTTCTTCTTCATTTAAAGCAACAGATAAACGCTCAGATCTTCTACATACACAGCGCGCAATGTGACAAAATGACACTGTTTGATGCCCCCCTGGCAAGATGAAATGCGTCATTTGTGGAAGTGAATCATTCATTGTATCAATCTCATTTTCCAAAAATTCAATTGAAGCAGAATCTATTTTAGGAATATTTAATCTTTCTTTACCGCTTTTTAATGTTTCTTTTTCAGGTGGAGTTGCTAACATAGCACCTAAAGTAAACAGATCATGTTGGATTTTATTTAGATTTTCTTTTAACTCATTACTCATTTCTTGATCTCTAATAAGACCAATGTATGAGTTTAGTTCGTCTATAGTTCCGTAACTTTCAATTCTTAAATGATACTTAGGTACTCTACTACCACCAAATAAAGCGGTTGTTCCTTTATCTCCAGTTTTTGTATATATTTTCATAAATTAAAATGATTCAAAAGTTTAGTTTTTTAATTTGTCTAGTAAAAATTCAGGACAACGAATAGGTTTTTTTGTTTTGCTGTTAATAAAAGCAAGAACAGTAGAACCTGTACATAATAAAATGTTATTCTGATTAGTTATTTCATAGTTAAATTCAATTTTAACAGTGGGTGTTTTTTTAAGATAAGTTTTTATGGTGATAAAATCATCATAAAAAGCAGATTTTTTAAAATTACAGTTTAATGAAACAACAGGAAGCATTACACCTGTTTTTTCCATATATTTGTAGCTAAAGCCAAGATTTCGTAGCCATTCGGTGCGTCCAATTTCAAAAAACTGGGCATAATTACCATGGTACACTACCCCCATTTGGTCAGTTTCAGAATATCGAATCCGTATTGTTGAAATATTATCGTGCAAAATTATTTTTTTTTAAAATGTAGCTAACGTTACGTAAAAAATAAATAATAATCAATAGTGATTTAGTTTTTT